>WHTC01000346.1 GCA_009379795.1 Nitriliruptorales bacterium
AGGTGATCCGGCTCTCCAGGTTGGCCTTCACCTTCGCCTCGTAGCCGGCATAGGTGTGAACGACATAGAAGTCGCCGGGCATCCGCCCGAAGTCGACGCGGCGGGACTCTGCCGGCTCTTCTTCCGCGGGCATGACCGCCGCGCCGTTGTCGGACAACCCGGTGGTCGCGTCGACGGCCTCGGCCTCGGCCTCGGATTCGGCCGGCCGTGAGGGGCTGACCAGATCGAGGTCGATCCCAAGGTCGTCGTCCTGGGCGCCGGCCGCGGCCAGCAGGTCTTCAAAGTCCGCGCCGGTTGGCTGGTCCTGGTCGTCCGACTGGACGTCGTCGTCGGGTAGCTGACTCATAAAGGGATCTGGCCTTCTGGCCGCGTAGGCGGTCGTGTACGGAGGCGGCGCGAGGTACGTGCGGTCATCCAAAGATCCTGAACACGACCTGGGCGAAGACCTGGTCGAGCGCGAAGACGAACAGCGTCAGCAGGGTCACGGTCACGAGCACAACCACACTGTAGGAACCGACCTCCTTACGGGAGGGCCAGGCGACACGCTTCAGTTCACCACGGACCTCGCGCAGGAACGTACGGGGCCCCGTGCGCTCGCTCTTCTCGTGCGGCTGGCGCTGCGCTTCGGCCAGGTCATGCTGTTCGTCGCGCCGTTGCTGGCGCTCCATGTCGCGCTTTGACTCGCGGCTCACCAGGTACTCCTCGTCCTCGCGTCCCCAGGTCGACGCTGAGGATAGCCCCGGGCGGCGGTGCGTCAGGGGCCAGCACCTCCGGAACCGCCGGGGTGCGAACCGCTCGCCGACTGCACCGGCCGACTCGGGTAGCAGGGGCGGAGGGACTCGAACCCCCGACCTTCGGTTTTGGAGACCGACGCTCTGCCAGTTGAGCTACGCCCCTAGGAGTCGCCTGCTACCAGGCAACAAAAATACTGCCCAGAGGCAGCGTACGCGAAGTATACGTCGAGGTCTCTGGCGCGGGCAACCGCCAATCCGCCGCCCATGCGGATCAGTCCAGGGCCACCACCGCTCGCGACCGTTTACGGTCCACGATCCTGGACCCGTCCGGCAACTCGGCCCAGACGGCCAGGGTTGCGGTACGCGCCTGCGGGTCGATCTCCAGGATCTCTCCTCCGACGGTGACACTCGCGCCGACCGGGCAGGGTGCCCGGAAGCTCGCCGACAGCGACCGCACGTGCTCTGGGCCGCCGGCCCACCCCGTCAGCGCCCTGGACACCAGTCCTACGTTCAGCATGCCGTGAGCGATGACTCCGCCGGTGGGACTGACGTGAGCGGCGAACTCCTGCTGCCAGTGCAAGGGGTTGAAGTCCCCGCTGGCGCCGGCGTACTGAATCAGCCGCGCCTGGTCCAGCGTCTCGGTGATTCCCGGGATCTGGTCCCCCACCTTCACCTCGTCCAGCTTGGGCATGCCATCAACCCTCCGCGGCGCCGGTCGACCGGGCGGCCGCAGCCCCCGCGCCGGGTACGCCCGCACCCTCGCCGAAGAACACAAGGGTGGCCCGGCTCGTCACCACCGGCTCGTCCGTCCGGTCGTCCACGCAGTCAATCTGAAGGGTGAGGAACTCGTTGCGGCTTCGCGCGGTGATGTCGGCGATCCAGGGAGTGCAGCGCAGACGGTCGCCTACGCGGACTGGACGGTGGAACTCGAATTCCTGTCGGCCATGGACGAGCGCGGGGTGCGTCCCCAGTTCGGGGTCCCCTGCCCAAGCGGTGCCTCGGGCGATCGTGAAGCAGGCGGCGAACGTCGACGGGGCGAGCATGTCGCCCTTCTCGGCCAGGTACCGGGGGTCGCAGTCGCCAGTGGCCAGCGCATACTCGCGAACCTTCTCGCGACTCACCTCGTAAAGGTACGGCGCGTAGCGATGGCCGATGCGGCTCTGGTTGAGGGCCAAGCGCGCCTCCGGAGTCTCAGCGGCTGCTCGCCGTGAGGCGTCAGCGTGTCTCGCGATGAGGCCGGTGCGCGTTGCACCGCGGGCAGTATTTCTTCAGCGCCAACCGCTCCCGCTGGTTATTGCGATTCTTGGTCGTGACGTAGTTCCGCTCCCTGCACACCGTGCAAGCCATCGTGACCTTAGGCCGCGTATCACTCTTCGGCATCCGCTCTTCCCCCTTCTGTCAGCTCTTCAGCCCGGTTCCCACTCCGCGAGGGTACCCCGGTCTCGTACGGCCGGGTCACCCAACTGAAGGGGCGATACCGGAGGGGGACCGCAGGTGCGTCTCCGAAGCGGGCTAACCTCGATGTTTCGTGTGACTGCTTGGGCGCCGGGGGGTGGTTGCATAGGAAGGCCCTCCTGACCTGGGAGGATGTGTGGTGTCGAGACACACACCATCCAGGAGAAGGGCTCACCTTGCGGGTGAAGGCTAGCAG
>WHTC01000057.1 GCA_009379795.1 Nitriliruptorales bacterium
GCCGCGGCGGACGAGCGGGTGGATGCGCTGCTGTGCGGCGGTGACCTGTACGAGCACGAGCGCTTCTCCCCCGATACGGCCGCTTTCGTGCGCGGGGTGTTCGCCGACCTGCACCCGCTGCCGGTCTTCCTGGCACCCGGCAACCACGACTGGTACGGGCCGCAGAGCCTGTACGCCCAGGTCGACTGGACCGACAACGTCCACCTGTTCACCGCCGACCGGATGGAGCCGGTCCCGCTGGCGGACGGGCTTACGCTGTGGGGGGCGGCGCACCGCGCCCCGGCCAACACCGACGGGTTCCTGGACGCCTTCACGGTCGACCGGGGCGGGGTGAACCTGGCGCTGTTCCACGGCTCGGAGCGCGGCGGCTTCCTCCGGCAGGAGGAGGGCAAGGCACCGCACGCGCCGTTCCAGGCGAGCCAGATCGCGGAGTCGGGCCTGGACCACGCCTTCCTCGGCCATCATCACCGCCCTACTGATGCGCTCCGGCACACCTACCCCGGCAACCCCGACCCGCTGACCTTCGGTGAGGACGGCGATCGCGGGCTGGTGCTGGCCACGGTCGCGCCTGACGGCTCGGTGCACCGGGAGCGCCGCCGGGTGGGGCTGACGCGGATCCACGACCGGCACCTGGACGTGACCGGCTGCGCGAGCCAGCAGGAGGTCAGGGGTCGCATCCTGCGGTGGTCGGCGGGCCGCGAGGGCCTCGGCAGGGTCACGCTCACCGGCGATCTGGAACCCGAGGTGGATCTGCGACCCGCCGAGCTCGAACGCGAGGTGGCCGGCGGTCTGGACGCGCTGCTCGTGCGGGTCGGCACGCTGCGGACCGCCTACGACCTGGAGACTCTTGCGGCCGAGCCGACCGTGCGGGGCGCCTTCGTGCGCGATGTCCGCGCCGCGGACCTGGGCGAGGATGAGCGCCGTCGCGTCCTGATGACCGGCCTGCGGGCGCTGGCCGGCCGGGACGACCTCGAGGTGGTCTGAGTGCGGTTCGAGTGGGTGCACGCCGAGGCCTTCGGCCCCCTGGAGGACCAACTCCTGCGCTTCTCCCCCGGGCTGAACGTGGTCACCGGGGGCAACGAGGCCGGCAAGTCCAGCTGGCATGCCGCGATCTACGTCGCGCTGTGTGGCATGCGGCGCGCACGCGGGCGGCTCAGCCTCACCGACGAGCGGTTCGCGGCCCGCCACGCGCCGTGGGACGGCGGTCCCTGGCAGGTGCGGGCGCTGGTCACCCTGGCCGACGGCCGCCGCGTCGAACTGGAGCAGGACCTGAAAGGGCGGGTGGCGTGCCGCGCCGTCGACGCCGACCTGGGGCGTGACTACTCCAGCGAGATCATGGGGGACGGCGCACCCGATGGCTCCCGGTGGCTGGGGCTGGACCGGCGCGTGTTCATGGCGACCGCCTGCGTGCGGCAGGCCGACCTGCTCGGCTGCCTGCGGGAACCGAGGCTGCTGCAGGAGCACCTGCAGGCGGTCGCGGCCACCGCCGGCGCCGACGGGACCGCGGCGGCCGCGCTGGAACGGCTGGAGCGCTGCCGGTCCGAACGCGTGGGTCTGGACCGGTCCAGCAGCGTCAAGCCCCTCGCGACCGCCAAGCGACGGCTTGCCGACGCCGAGGCCGCGCTGCAACGCGTCCGCACCGAGCGCGTGGAGTTCCTGAGGCTGGCCGAGCAGATCCAGCGGGAGGCCGAGGCTGAGGCCGAGGCCAGGCACCGGCTCGCCCTGGTCGAGGCGGTTCAGACCGGCGTGACCGCCCGCGAGGTGCGACACCGGTTCCGGCGCGCGCAGGCGCTCGCCGGCGAAGCGGATGTGGAGATCCGCCCCCCGCGGGGGCCGGCGGGGCTCGTTGCCGCAGCAGCCCTCGGCCTGTTGGGAGTGGCGCTGCTGGTCGCCGGGCCACCGCTCATGGGAGGGGTGGCGCTGGTGCTGGGGCTGGCCGCCGCCGGAAGCCTGCTGCGCTCCGGCGACCGGCAGCAGTTCTCGCTGCAACAGAGTGAGTTGCTGCAGGCGCTGCTGCGGGGGCGGACGCTGGATGAGCTGCGAGCGGACGCTGAGCGGCGGGAGGCCGACGCCGAGCGCCTGCGTGGCGGGCTGGCCCGGGAGGAGCTTGCCAGGGTCGGCCTGGAGGCCGACACCGCCGTCCAGCGCCGGCGGCTCGCACATGCCGTGCAGGAGGCCAGTGACGCGGTCGCGTTCACCCGCGGAAGGCTCGAGCGGGACTCCAGGATCCTGCATGAGGTCCCCGAGGCCGAGGAGGAGTTTGCCGCAGCAAGGGCGGAGCTCGCCCGGGTGGAGCGGCTCAGCGCCACGCTCGACACGACGGAGAGGTTCCTGCGCGCGGCGCAGGAACGGGTGCACCGCGACATCGCCCCGGTCCTCGCCGGCGCGATCGGGCGGCTGCTGCCCGAGGTCACGCTCGGGCGCTACCGTGAGGCCCGGGTCGACCCCGCGTCCCTGGAGCTTCAGGTGCGCGAGGTCAGCGGCCGCTGGCGCCAGGCGGCGCTGCTGTCCCACGGCACCGCCGAGCAGCTGTACCTGCTGCTGCGCGTCGCGCTCGCCCAGCACCTGACCAAAGCGGGTGAGGTGTGCCCGCTGCTGCTCGACGACGTCACCGTGCAGAGCGACGCGCAACGCACCCTGGCGATCCTCCGCGCGCTCGTCCTGGTCAGCCGCGAGCGCCAGGTCATCCTGCTGAGCCAGGAGGAGCAGGTACACGGCTGGGCGCAGGCCAACCTTGGCCCCCGGGACCAGCTCATCGAACTCGACGCCCCGGTCCCCCAGCCGGTCTGACCCGGGCCCTCTACCAGGCGTACGCCTCCGGGGCGGGGCCCGGGCCGGGGGCGATCTCGTCGAGCCGAGCCAGGGCCTTCCCGTCCAGCGTGATCTCCAGGGCACGCAGCGAGCCCTCGAATTGCTCCATCGTGCGAGGGCCGATGATGGGGGCGGTCACGCCAGGCTGGTGAAGCAGCCAGGCGAGAGCGACATCGGCGGGATGCTCCCCGATCTCGTCACAGAATGCCTCGTAATGCTCGACGGTGCCGCGGTGCTGCTCCAGGCGGTTCCGCACCCGCTCGGAGGCCGACCGGCCCTGCTGCCGCTTTCGCAGGATCCCGCCCAGCAGCCCGCCCTGCAGGGGGCTCCACGGGATCACGCCGACCCCGTAGGCGCGGCAGGCCGGCAGGACCTCCATCTCGATACGGCGCTCCAGGAGGTTGTAGAGCGACTGCTCGCTGACCAATCCCTGGAAGAACCGCGCCCTGGCAGCCTCCTGCGCCTGGGCGACGTGCCAGCCGGCGAAGTTGGACGAGCCGACGTACAGCACCTTGCCCTGCTGCACCAGCGTCTCCATCGCCTGCCAGATCTCCTCCCAGGGGGTGCTCCGGTCGACGTGGTGCATCTGGTACAGGTCGAGGTGGTCGGTCTGGAGCCGTTTCAGTGACGCGTCGCAGGCGCGGCGGATGTTCAGCGCCGACAAGAACGTGTCGTTGGGCCAGTCACTCATCGACCCGTAGAGCTTGGTGGCCAGCACCGTGCGCTCGCGACGCTGCCCGCCCTTGGCGAACCAGCGGCCGATGATCTGCTCGGTCCAGCCCTCGCCCTTGCGCCGGCCGTAGACGTTGGCCGTGTCGACGAAGTTGATGCCCTCGTCCAGGGCCCGATCCATGATCGTGTGGGAGTCCTCCTCCGAGGTCTGTGGACCGAAGTTCATCGTGCCCAGGCACAGCCGGCTCACCGACAGGCCGCTGCGTCCGAGGTGGGTGTAATCCATTGGTGCTCCTCATGCTCGTCTGCCCAGGAGAGCCAACGTAGCCCCTGGCTTGTGCGGACCAACCTTCGGGTACCCTGCCGGCCCGGATCCGGCGAGAGGTGGCGCCATGCAGGTGCGCGATGGGATGTCCGCCGAGGTGCTCACGGTCGGACCCGACCACACCCTGCGCGAGGCCGCTCGCCTGATGGCCGAGCGCGACGTCGGTGCCGCCATCGTGCTCGACGTCGATGCCGGGACTCCGGGGATCGTCACGGAGCGTGACCTGCTGCGCGCCTTGGCCGCCGGGGATGACCCGGACCTCGAGTTGGTCCGCGACCACCTGACGGACGAGGCGACCACGGCGCGGGAGTCCTCGTCGCTGGAATTCGCGGCCGACGCCATGCTCAGGGGTCGCTTCCGCCACCTCATCGTCGTCGACGACCGCAACGAGGTGGCCGGCATCCTGTCGATGCGCGACATCGTCGGATGCTGGCACCGCGACCGCGCCCCCCTGGCCTGATTCCCGCTCGTGCCCGACCGGTTTGAGGGCTTCGCTAATAGAGGAACATCGGCTTGCCCGCGACGTGGCGGACTTTGGGGCGGTACTCGTCGATGTCGTAGAGCGCATCGACGTCCACGCGGCGCGCGCCCTCCCCGGTGACCGAGATCGGCACGTTGGTGTAGGTCCCGCTGCGCAGCGCGACCATGCGACCGCGGTCGCCCGCCACCGCGAGGTCGGCGGCCATCACCGCGTAGTTGGTCGCCACCATCAGATCCAGCGAATCCGGGGTCCCCGAGCGCATCAGGTAGCCGACCGTCTGGGAGATGATGCCCTCGCCGGTGCGCTCCTTGAGCAGTTCACCGGTCAGCGCGCCGACACCGCCGAGCTTGCGGTGCCCGTAGGCGTCGGCCTCGCCTGACAGCAGCAGGTGTCCGCCCTCCATGACCGCGCCCTCGGAGATGGTGACCATCGCGTATCCGCTGGGGTTGTTGCGCTTGTCGCCCAGCAACTTCTCGGCGAGTTTGTCGATCGAGAACGGCACCTCGGAGATGATCGCCCGGTCCACCCCGGCCAGGTAGGCCGAGATCAGCGACGTCTCGCCGCTGTAGCGGCCGAACAGCTCGATGATGGCAAGCCGCTCGTGCGATCCGGCGCTGGTGCGAAGGTTGTGGATGAAGTTGACACTGCGGGTGATGGCCGTGGAGAAGCCGATGCAGTAGTCGGTCCCGTGAACGTCGTTGTCCATCGTCTTGGGGATGGCGACGACCGGCACCCCCTCCTCGTGCATCCGCAGCGCGTAGGACAGCGTGTCGTCGCCGCCGATCGGGATCAGCGCGTCGATCCGCAACCGGCTCAGCACCTCAAGGATGTGCGGGGTGAAGTCCGAGGGGCCGTCGTCGGCCATGCGGTCCTGGAGAAAGGCAGGGACGTTGCCGGGCTTCACCCGCCCCGGGTTGGCGCGCGATGTGTGCAGGATCGTCCCACCGCTGCGGTCGATCGTCCTGACGACCTGCGGGTTGAGTTCCCGCACGCAGGTCTCGGACCGCTCGGGGTCCTCCAGGTCGCACTCGAGCAGCCCGGCCCAGCCCCGGCGGATCCCGACGACTTCATGCCCGTCGTCCACGACCCGGTTGACCACGGCCTTGATGCAGGGATTGAGACCGGGAACGTCCCCGCCACCGGTCAGGATGCCGATGCGCACACCAATTACCCCCTTCTTGGGCCGGGAATCGAACCTGGCGCCTACCTCTGTAGTATCCCACGCGGGACCGTCCAGGCCGGCCGCCCGGCGGATCAGGTGTCAACCCAGGAATCGAGTTCGCGCAGCACCTGGTAGCCGACCCATTCCTGAGCGAGCCGATCGCCAGCGGCCAGCAGGCGCGTCGCGGGCTCGCGCACATCAGGCGGCAGCCAGGCAGCCAGGTCGCGGGCCTCGTCGGTGCTCCTGGGCTTGTCGCGGGCCGGGGCTGACCGCCCACGGGCGAGCAGCGCCCGGTACAGCGGCCCGGCGGGCACGACATCCAGCGTCCGGAGCCCGGCGGCCGCGGCGGCGGCAGCCGGCGGGATGCGCAACCCGCGGGCGTCGAGGTCGCCGAAGTAGTGGATCCGTGTGACTCCGCTGTCTGCTGAGGTGACCGACTTGAGAAAATGGTTGCCCTGGCCGAAGCCGACGACGTCGACCGGCGCGTCGGAGCGCTCCCCCGCCAGTTGCGCCAGCGAATGGTAGGTGGCCTTGTTCTCGGCCACCAGAACGTTCGACCCCGGTCGCAGCCGCTTGCGGGCGAACGGCGGCGAGACTATCTCGACGCGCAGGGAGGCGAGCCTGACCCAGCCCGGCTCCCCGCCGAGGGTCTTTCGCAGCAGATCGTCCAGGAACTTCTCAGCCTCCGGCTCGCCATCGCCGCCGAAGATCTCCAGGGAGCGCTCCGCGGCGGGGACGACCGGCAGATCGTCCGGCCGGTCCCGGAGCCAGTCGTTGATCCGACGCAGTCGCGAGCGCAGCGGCTCCCGGGGCTCGTTGCCGGCGAGCCAGGACAGCTCCGGCCGCCATCCGTGCGGCGCGGGCCTGGCGGGTCGTGGCGGCAGGTCCAGAAGCGTGATCTGCGCGGGCAGGCCGCGGTGGGTCCGTCGCGTGGAGCACCGCAGCCGGCCATCCGCCTCCAGGTCGGCGAGCAGGTCGATCAGCCGGTCGGTCGCCTCCGGAGAGCCGGCCCGGCTCCCGCTCGCATCATCGTCGTACCACAGCTTGAGGACGGCCTCGTGCCGCAGCCGCACCCGGCCGCTGCCGGCCAGCAGCCTCCAGAGACGCTCGGCGGCCCCCTCTACCCTGCGCACTGGCTACTCGCCCGGCTCGCCGGCGTCCTCGTCCGGCGGCAGGGGCGGGTCCTCGCGGCGCCAGACGCGTGCGGCGGTCACCTGGGCGCCGGGAAGCTCATCGGCCGGGTCAGCGTCGGGTTCCACCTCGACATGCTGGTTGCCGGTGCGGCGGTCCATGCGCTCGTTGCGCAGCCGGATGCGGTTGGGCAGGGTCGCGATCGCGTCGCGGTCGTCCACCGCGGTGGTGTACACGAGCTGTGTGCCGAGCCGGTCGGCCACACGCCGCTGCAGATCGAGCAGCGTCACGTTGGAGGACTTGCCGATCGGGTTGTCCAGCACCAGCACCCCGCCGGCGCGTCGCTGGGCGCGGATGCGGGCGCGCAACTGCGACAGGGTGCAGTACAGCAGCACCGCTGCGGTCAACTGCTCCCCGCCGGAGAAGGTCGCGAGGTCGGACACGGGCACCCGCTCGGTGCGCAGCGCGGCGCTGGGCTTGAGGATCCGCACGCTGAACCCGCGCGCCCCGACCGCCGCATGGACGGCCTTCTGCACCAGAGGGATGCCCTCCGGCCGCTCACCGCGGTCAACCATCGTGTCCACCAGCACGGAGAGCCGGGCGAACAACTCCTCCTCGGTTCCGACCCGGTCGCAGCGCAGGTGCAGGAACTGCTGGCCGGACCACTCGCCGAACCCCTCGGGCAACGTGGACGCACGCTCGGCCTGGCGCAGCAGGTGGAGGGCGTCCTCGACGCGGCTCGCGATCTCGCGTACCAGCATCGTGCGGTGGTGGTCCAGCCCGGCAAGCTGCTGGCGGCACTGCTCCAGCCGGATCGTCATGTCCTCCAGGTAGTCGGACGCGCGCTCGGCCAGCGCCGGGCTCGGGTCCCGCCCGAGCCGGTCGCGCAGCGGGCCGTCCACCGCGTCGAAGCGACGCTCCAGCACGAAGCCGCGCACGCTGCCCTCCGCGGCGGCGGCGCGGCGGCGGGCGGCCAGCGCCACGCGTTCGCGCTCGGCGAGGTCCCGCTGCAGGGCATCGGTCGTGCGGTGGGCAGCGGCGACGTCCGCGGCCAGCGCCGAGGCCTCGCCGTGCTCGGCCTCGCCGGCGTCGGCCAGGTCGTCATCCCGATCGGGCAGCCGGTCGTGCAGGCGCTCGACCAGGCCGGAGAGCTCCCGCTCCTCGCTCCTGCGCGCCAGCGCGCGCCGCTCACAGGAATCGGCGCGCTGCTTCAACGCACGCGCCTCGTCGGCGCTGGCCCGGGCCTCCTCGTTCAGCCGGGCGCCCAACCGCTCGGCCTGCTCCGCGGTCTCGGGCTGCTCGGGCAACGCGACGCCCGCGGCCGGCCCAGCGCCCTTCAGCGCATCGCGCGCCGCCCGCAGGCGCTCCTCGGCGGCTGCCTGCTCGCGGGAGGTCTGGTCACGGCGGCGTTCGGCGTCCCGCCGGGCTTCGTCACGGCGGGTCGCCTGCGAGCCGTCGGGCGTGGCGAGCAGCGCCACGGCCGCGCTGCGGTCGGACGCCGCGGCCTGCGCCAACTGCTTGCGGTGCTCCCCCCGCTGCCTGATGGCCCGTTGCAGGCGATCGGCCAGCACCGGCGAGCTGGCGGCCTGCCGGTAGCGTTCGTCGAGCAGCCGCCAGCGGCGCTCCAGGACCTCGGCCGGCTCCGGGGGGACGGTGGCGCCAGGGGACGGCTCTGGCAGGCCGAGCTCGGCGGCGCGGTTCCGTACGGCCTGGGCGGCCGCGCGGCGTGATGCGGCCTGGTTGGTGGCCTCGCTCGCAGCCGTCCGCTCCTGCGACTCGCCGCGGCGCGCCGCCTCCAGTGCCGCAGTGACGTCAGCCATCTCCTCGGTGAGCGCCTTGGCCCGCGCCGCGTCCTCGACGTCGGCGGCGGCCGACTCGGCGAGGCGCTCCAGCCGCGGCAGCGCCCGGTCGTGCCGCTTGGCCCGCTGCTCCAGGGCGCTGCGCGTCTGTTCGGCCTCGCGGCGCTCGGCGCGTAGCCGCTCAAGCTCGGCGGAGGCCTCGGTCTGGCGCCTGCGCATCTCGGCGAGGTCGGCCTGGCGGGCGGCGACGTCGGCGGCGATACGCTCGCGCTCCCGGTCGGGGTAGTCGGCCAGGAACGTCCGCAGCCGTTCCGCCAGGGCGGCGTCGCGGTCGCGTGCGGCACGCAGTTGCTTGCTGCGGCTGTCCAGGCTGTCGAGCCGCTCGGCGCGGGTGCTGCGCTCGTTCTCGCCCGCCACCCGATCGGACAGCGCCGGCGCGGCCGGCAGCACGAAGCGCGCGGCGGGCATTGCCGCGGAATCCCCGGCGCCGTCACCGCCTGCCGCGGACAGCGGCGCGGCGGTGCCCACGACGACTGCCGACGCGGGACGCAGCCCGGCTTCGGCCAGCAGCGTGCGCGCCCGATCGAGGTGCGCCGGGTCGACCAGAACCACCCCGTCGACGAGTTCCGGATGGGCGGCGAGGACAGCCTCGTGCCGGCCGGCCTTCACCGCATCGGCCAGGTAGCGCCAGCCGGTGACTGCCGCGACGCCGCCGGCGAGCAGGGCGTCGAGCGCGGGACCAAGGTCTGGCCGCCCGGGCAGCAGCCCGTCATCATCGAGGGCGGCCAGGGCTCGCCGGTCCTCGGCGGCGCCCAACTCCTCGATGAGCAGCCGCCGGTCGGATTCGGCCGCAAGACTCGACAGTCGCTCGGCGAGCACGGCGCCCGCCTCTCCCAAGGCGATCGCCGAGGCGTCCTCGACTTCGGCGACCTCTCCCAACCTTGGATCGCCGGTCAGCGCGGCTTCGGCGCGCGCCAGCGCGCTGGCCGCGGCGCTGGCGGCCGCTTCGGCGGCGGCGGCCTCGCTGGCGCGGCCGGCGAGCGTCGCCAGACGCTGATCCAGCCGGGACTCGCGTTCGGCCAGCAGTCCGACGCGCTGTTCGAGCGCGGCCCGCTCGGTCGCGACGGTCTCGGCTTCGGCGCGCAACTCGGCCAGCGCCTCGTCCGGATCCTGCTCGGCGCCGAGCAGGCCGTCGCGCTCGGCGGCGGCACGGGCGTCGGCCGCGGCGCGGCGGCGACCCTCAAGCGCGCTGGACTCGGTCCGCAACGCGCCGTCCCGGCGGGAGTGCTCGGCGCGCTGCTCCGCCGCGGCCTCAGCTTCGCGGGCATGGTGGGACGCGTCCTCGGCGGCACGGTCGGCTTCGCGGGTCAGCGCCGCCGCCTCGTCGCCGAGGCGCGCCGCGAGTCGCCCGGCGGCCTCTTCCAGTTCCGCGCGGAGCGGAGCGGCATCGACCTCGGCCTCGTCAAGCTGGCGCTGCAGCGCCTCGACGTCGGCGCTGACGGCAGCCTCGGCGGCGGCGATCTCGACCAGACGCCATGCGCGGGCGCCGGCGTCGGCGGCTTCGGCGGTCTCCGCGGCCGCGGCCAGTGACGCCTCGGCGTCAGCGACGCGAAACGCGGCAGCCAGTCGCCGCGCCTCGGCGGCAGCCGACCGGCCGGCGGCAGCCGCCTGCTCCTGCTCCGCCGCCGCGTCGGCGACCCTGGCGGCCTCCGCCCTGGCCGCATCCGCGTCGGCGGCGGCGATTCGCGCTGCGGCGTCGAGCGCCACGGCCAGGCGTGCAGCGGCGCGCACCTGGTCAGCCAGCCCCTCCTCGGCGGCCTCGCGCTCGGCCAGTGCCTCGGCGAAGGGCCGGAGCCGATCCAGCGCGCCGGTCAGGAACTCCCGGTCGCGCTCCAGCCCGGGCCGGCGCGCCAGTTCGTCGGCGTAGCGGCCGAAGACCGCGGCGACCCGCCCGGGCTGCTCGTCGGGCAGCACAAGCTCCAGCAGGAGGTCGACGAAGTCCGCGGCGCTGCGGGAGCGGCGCTTGAACAGTTGGCTCGCGCCGCCCTCCTCGCGGTTCATCGCCAACTGGTAGCGGAACACCTCCGGGTCCAGCCGCTGCTGCTCCAGCGCGCGGCGCCAGTCGGCCTGGACCTCGGTGACCACCAGGTCCAGCCCCGGGTCGGCGGCCACGGCCTCGCGCAGCCGTTCCCGGAAGCGGCTGAGCGACAGCCGCTTGCCGTCCTCGGCGACCGGCAGAGTGTCCAGGGTCAGCGGGTTGTCGTGCTCGACCAGTTGACCCTCGACGGGTGTGGGCACGAACCCGTACCACAGCCTCCGGAGCCGGTCACGGTCCGTGGAGCGCGTGCGGTCCCGCCATTCCAGGACCATGCCGGTCACCCAGGCGGGAGTGCGCTGGCCGGGATGGCCCCATTCGCAGACCACGTGAGCGGTGTCGGTGGCGGCGACGTAGTCGGCGAGGTGGCGGTCGCGGCCGCTCTCGTCGTTGCCGAGGAACTCCCGGCGGTCGGGGCGCAGCACGGCGAACAGCAGGTTGAGGATCGAGGACTTCCCCCCGCCGTTGCGCAGCCACAGCACGGTGTGCGCGGGACGCTCGTCGTCGCCGACGAAACGCAGGGTCAGCGGAGCCAGACGGGCGTCCCGGTGACCGACCGAGGCGAAGTGGACGCGGCGCAGGTGCAGCACGGCGCTCAGCCCTCCCCTTCCCCGGCAGCGCCACCGGCCGCCGCGGCGCCGGCCTCGGCCGGGACGTCATCACCTGCGGCGCCGGCAAGGGTGCGGTAGGCCTCGGTGGCCGCCAACTCCCGCACGCCGACCCGGTAGCGGTGCAGCGCCCGGTAGGTGCCGCCCTCCGCGTCGGAGATCCTCTGCAGCAGCCCCTGGTCGGTCAGCCGCTCCATCGCGTGCTTGATCATCCCGCCGGTGGTGGACACCCCGGCGCGGCCGTCGCTGGTCTCGCGGATCGGCTGGCGGCGCAGGTACAGCCGCCAGGCCTGCTCCAGCTCGGGTTGGTCGGGATCGGGGTCGGCATCGCCGTGACGAGCGTGCAGGCGCTGCGCGGCGTCCCGCAGGAAGCGCTCGACCGCCGACACGCTGGCCACGCGCACATCCTCGTCGAGCAGCGCGGCGGCGGTCGGGTAGCAGTAGGCGGCGATGCCGACGTGGATCAGGCCGTGCAGCAGCCGGTCCTGCACGCTCAAACTCGACCGGTAGTCGGCCAGGCGCTGGGCGAACACGGACCCGGCGGTCGGCGCCAGGACGAGCCCGAGCTCGCTGGAGTCCAGGACGACCAGGCCGAGCCCCTCGACGACCGAGTCGACGACCGCGCCGAAGTCGCGGTCGGTGCGGTAGCGCGACAGCAGGTCCAGATAGGTGGTGTCGTTGGCGGGGCGGGCGCGTGGGGTCAGCCCGAAGGCCACCAGCGTCGCCGCGGCCCCCGCATCCAGGGCCGCAGGGTTCACGTCACTCCTGTCTCCGCAGCACGGCGCGCTGGACCAGAAGGTCGACGCCGGCATAGTCGGGGTCGTCCAGGCGCTGCCCGTCATCGGCTGCCCGCAGGGCGCCGGGTCCCTCCGGGGCGAAGGCGTGCAGCGCGGTCAACACGATCAGATCGGTGGCTTCCGTCCCCGCGAAGCGGGCGTCGGCCAACAGCCGGGACAGCCGCACGGGCGAGCCGTCCACCGCAGCGAACACCTGCTCGGCGGCGTCGCGCGCAGCGGGCGAGAAGCGCCACGGGTCGACGTCGTTGCCGACCAGGTCGACCTCGGGGGCCTCCTCCTCGGCCTCGCCGCCGGCGCGGCGGGGCTGCAGCAGCGCCTCGACCAGGTCGACCGGCCGCAGCAGCCGGGGTGGGACCGGGCCGAGCGCGCCCGGCAGGAACGCCGCCGCGACGGGCTCACCGTCCCGGGCCGTCAGCTGGAACAGCGGCTTGAGCAACTCCTCGTCCAGGCCGACCAGACGGACCTCGGGGACCGGGGCGAACCGCTGGCGGTCCTGCTCGGCCAGAAAGGTGCTGCGCGCGCTGAGCAACTGCTCGTGCAGTTCCAGGTGGCGCGACTGGCAGTCGCTCACCAGGTCGAGCAGGCGCGCGGCCGAGGCGGCCGCGTCCGCGCCCTCGTCGTCCCCGCCGCGCCGTCCCTCGGCGACATCCTCCAGTGTGGTGCGCAGGGTGGCGAGCAGGTGGCGCTCCACGTCCAGGCGGTCGCTGAGGTGGGCGACAGCGGCATCGAGCAGGCGGGGGACGTCCTCGCCCCAGTCGACCTGGCGGACATCCCGGCGCGTGGCGTCGAGCACCCGGCGCACCTTCGCGGCGAACTGCACTGAACGCAGCCGCGCCTCGCGGGCGGTGGCGACGGCCGCGTCGATGCGCCCCCGTCGCAGTTGAGACAGCAGCACGGCTTCAGCGGCGGCCTGGGCGTCCTCCACGTCGCGGTCAAGTGCACCGACGAAGAAGTTGACCGCCTCGTCAGTCGCGCGCAGGACCACGCTGCCGTCGGGGGCCTCGACCTCCTCCAGCAGCTTGAAGACCAGTTGCGCGCGACGGTGCTGCGGGCCGGACCAGTCGCTGTAGCCGACCGCGAAGGCCTCCCGGCGCGCGCGGTCGTTCAGCAGAGCCTCCAGCACGGCGTTGGCCACGACGTCGGCCTGGCGGGGCGGGGCCTGCGGCACGGCGGCACGAGCGAGTTGCGCGACACGCTCGCGCACCTGCGCCGCAGTGGCGCCGAACTCCAGGCCCATATGGTCGATCACGGCGTCGACCGCGGCGAGCGCCAGTCCTCGCAGGTCGTAGCCGCTCCAGTCACCGTCGCGCCCGCCCTTGCCGGCCTCCAGGTCATGGACCGGGAGTGTTCGCGCCAGCGCCTTCACTCGGCGGGTGAAGCTCGCTTCCGCCAACGCGTCCGTCTCAGGCCGCCCGAGCCCGTCCGTCTCCAGCATGGGTTGCAGGGTAGCGGGCGCTCGACCGTTTCCTCGACCAGCCGGACGGCGTTCTGTGGATAAGCGGACCGGTAGGCGGGGGTCCGGCGCGCCGGTCGACTTCACGTGAAGGTGAACGGCGGGGGCCGGGGGCCGGTGTCCGGACGACTCCAATCGACCAGTTAGGCGTGTCCGTGGAGGTCCGCAGTGGCGCGGCGCTTCTACGACCGGGAGGGTGTCGAGGGCCTTCTGGACGTGGTGACGCGCTCGCCCATGCGGTGTGCGAGGAATGCGACGAGCGCGCCCAGCGAATTGGTCGCGATGTGGGCCATGGCTGGGGCGATCAGGCTGCCTGCGACCATCCGAAGCAGGACCAGCGCGATGCCGGCCGCGGTGGTGACGATAACGCCTGTCGCGGCCGCGAGCAGCCGGGCTCGCCCGCTCACCGCCGGATGGTCCAGGTTGTAGAGCACGATCGTCGGGGCGATGTGCCACAGGCCGAACACGATGCTCGATCCGATCACGGCAGCCGCGACCGACTGCCCCTGGCCCCACGCGCCGAACAGCACACCGCGGAAGGCGATCTCCTCGAGCGCGACCGTCCCCAGCGGGATGCGGATCAGCGCGAGGAATGCGAGCCGCGATGCGGTAAGATCTGCGATGCGGCCGTCCCGCAGCAATCGGCGACCCCAGGAAACCCTGAACAGCAAGGCCAGGGCCAGCGCCACGACCAGAAACGCCACGCTTCCCCACGCCAGTCCGGAGACGGCACGCTCCGGAGCAAGCCCGAGGCTCTGCCAGGACAGCCCCTGCATCCGCGCCACCAGGAGCAGCGCGGCCACCAGCGTCAGGTTGATGACCGCATACCAGCGCTGGAAGCCGGGCCACAGGTTGACCAGGTTGTTCCACAGCGTCAGGAAGGCGGCGAGCAACAGCACGAAGACCATGACCAAACCCTGCCCGCCCATTCGTCAAGCCGCTCAGGTGCGGACCGCGATCGCGTCCACGCCCTTGTCGAGGTTGCCCTTGGGCAGCGTCCAGTCGTCGTAACGCGGACGGTGGATGACCGCGACCTCGACGCCGCCGACATCCGTCCGGCGCCACAGCACTGCGCCACCCGCGCGGATCACTGGAGATCGCTGCCCAGCAGCATGGTCGCCTGGTTGCCGAAGCGTTGCACCATCTGCGCAGCGTCCTTGCCCGTCTCCCGCATCTCCGGGCTCATCAACGCAGACTGCATGACCTCGTCACTGTCGAAGCTCGCCTGCGCCATCAGGAAGTACGGGGCCTCGCCTCCGCGAGGCGTGCCGGTGATGCGCGTCAGCGACCACCTGGCACCGGCGATCCGGCGGGCCAGCGGCATGTGCGTCTGCCGGTAGTACTCGTCGAAGCCTTCGATGTCCTCGGGCTTGGTGTACAGGACAACCAGCTTTGCCACGGATGCTCCGTTCTTTGGGGGCTCGGCCCGTCCCTTCAGTCAAGGGACCAGGATGCCGGGCGAACCGGCACGGGCGCGACTCCCTTGGCCGGGAGGAGCAGCTGACAGGGGGCGTAGGGCACGCGACACTGCGCAGAGCCTTCCCGCTCGTGCGGACCTTTCACCAGAGCTGGAGGGCGCGCGCACATCTGCGGAAATGGAGCAACCGGTGCAGTTCGATACGACGGCGATTCAGGACGCGGCCCAAGCGATGGAAGGCATCCTGCGTCTCCACCGCCGTGCGATCCACCGCCAGCCGGAACTGGGCTTCGCCGAGCACCGCACCGCCGGCTACATCGAATCCGTCCTGTCCGAGTTGGGCGTGCCGCACCGCCGGGTGGTCGGCACCGGCATCGTGGCGGTGCTCGAGGGCAGCGGGGCGGGCTGCGTGGGGGTGCGCGCCGACATCGACGCGCTGCCGGTGTCCGAGGCCCTCGGCCGGGAGGGCTACCGCTCGGAGATCGACGGGGTGTCGCATGCCTGCGGGCACGACGCGCACGTGGCCGTGGCGCTCGGCCTGGCGAAACTGCTCGCCGGCGTCGACGACCTGCCCGGGACCGTTGTGCTGTACTTCCAGCCGGCGGAAGAGGGTCCGGGTGGGGCCACGCCGATGGTTGCCGCCGGCGTGCTGGACGACCCGGCACCCCAGGCGGTGCTGGGTCTGCATGTCTCGACGCGGCACCCCTCAGGCGTCGTGGCCTTGCGTTACGGTCCAGCCACCGGATCCGACGACGGCTTCGACATCACCATTCATGGCGCCGGCGGGCATGCCGCGCACCCGGACACCGCCATCGATCCCGTCCCCGTGGCCGCGCAGATCATCACCGCGATCCAGCTGATCATGACCCGCGAGGTCGACCCGGTGACCCCGGCTGTGTGCACGTTTGGCTCGATCCACGGTGGCAGCCGGCACAACGTGATCGCCCCGTCGGTGGCGCTGCAGGGCACCCTGCGCACCGTCGACGAGGAGGTTCGCGCGCTGCTCGTGGCACGGATCGGGGAAGTCGCTCAAGGGATCGCCAGCGCCCACCGCGCCAAGGCGAGCATCGCCCACCGGGCGGGCTACGACGCTGGCTTCAACGACCCCGCACTCAGCGAACTCGTTGCGACCTCGGCCCGCTCGGTACTGAGCGAACACCGGGTGCTCACCGAATCCAAGCCCAGCCTGGGAGGTGAGGACTTCTACGCCTTCGGCA
>WHTC01000469.1 GCA_009379795.1 Nitriliruptorales bacterium
AGCGTTGCGCCGTCGATCCCCACGAGACGGTCCGATACGGTGAACCATGACATCCTCCTGTGCGGTTCTGGGACACCAAGCCCGACAACCGCACCAGGGGGATGTCGCTATGGCAACCGCCTACAGGCTCTTACTAGGTCGTGTGCGATGCACCGATGCGGCCTGCGCCGTGAGGCTCTGGCCTTGAGCCGGCGATCACGAGCCAGCCCGCTGCGGTCCCGTGTGTGCACCTCACACGCGGCATATCGCGTCCGAGGCGCGCGCCCCCGAAGGCCGCGCCCTCCTGTGCACCCGCAGCGCGAAGTATCGCGCTGCACGTGCGCGCAGCTGCGGGCCCTCTGTGTGCGCGGGCTCCAAGGTCTGCTTGCTCTAGCATTGTCCGTATACGTATTGAGGGCTTCGCCGCTGGAGGCGAATGCCAGGTTCAAACCGGATCGGGCAGAACCTGAAGGAGGCATGCGGCGATGAGCGAGGCCAACCAGCGTCGAGCAGGCGGGAGGGATCCGCTTTTCCGAGGAGTCGGGGTGGCGTTGCTCACCCTGTTCGGGTCCCAGGGCCAGGTGGACGCGGCCGCCACCGCCGAGCACGCCGAGCGCCTGCTTGCGGAGGGGGTGCGGGCGATCCTCGGCGTCGGCACGACCGGAGAGGCCATCACCCTGTCGGAGCAGGAGCGCGTGGACGTGCTCACCGCGCTGCGCAACGTGGTGCCCGCCGAGGTGCCGCTGATCGCCGGTACCGGTGCGGCCTCGGCGTACCAGGCCGAGCGGCTGACCGCGGCGGCCCGCGATGCGGGCGCGGACGCGGTGCTGGCGCTGTCGCCGCCGCGGTCGATGGACCTGCAGGGCTACTACGAGCGTGTGGCCAAGGCCGCCGACGGCATCCCCGTGCTGGCCTACCACTTCCCCGCGGCATCGTCGCCAGGGATCGACGTGGACACGCTGGTCGGGCTGCCGGTGCACGGGGTCAAGGACTCCAGCGGCGAGCCGGCCCGGCTGCTGGCGATCCTGCCGCGCTTTGACGGGGACGTTTTCGTCGGCTCAGCCGCGCTGCTGTCCTACGCCGGCCCGCTCGGGTGCGACGGCGCCCTGCTGGCGCTGGCGAACCTCGAGCCTCGCACGTGCGCGGCCGCGTTCACCGGCGACGCCGGCGCGCAACTCGCCCTGGCCGACAGCCACTTCGCCGCCACCCGCGACTTCCCGCGCACCCTCAAGCGCCTCCTGGCCGACCGCCACGGGACGTCCCCGGCCTCCCGCCTGTAGGCGCCCCTCAACGGCGGCGGCCGCCGCCTCCACGGGAACG
>WHTC01000114.1 GCA_009379795.1 Nitriliruptorales bacterium
CGTCGGTGGGCCCGGGTCGCGGTTGCTCCCTTCGGCCGCGGCCCGCGCTGCCTCGGCTGCGGCCTGGTGCGCTTGCCGCTCCTCCTCGGACGCCTCCAGCTGGGCAGCCAGGTGAGCGACCTCATCACGCTGCTCGTCGGCCATGCGCCGCACGTCGGCGTTGACGTCGGCCAGGTGCTGCGCCTGGGTCTCAGCCTCGCGCCTTGCCAGTTCCAGCTCCGCGAGGTCCTCGGCCAGCGTCTCACGGCTCACGGCCAGTTGCTCGATCAGTCCCTGACGGACCCGGGCGGCGCTGCTGAGGTAACTAATGCGCTCGGCGGCCACCGAGGTGCTCTCGGCGGCCAGGACTGCGCTGATCTCGAACAGCTGGGCGCCCCGGTAGAGGCTGCTCGCCACCGCGCTCACCGCCTTCCGATGCTCGGCGGTCTGCGCCTCGATCTCCTCCACCCTGGCCAGTGCCGCCTCGCGCCGGGCCTCCAGCGTCTCCAGTCGCAGGTTGGCGTCGTGGTAGTCCTCGACCGCCGTCGCGAAGGCGGTCTCAAGGTGAGCGAGACGTTCACGGGCCCGCTGGACATCCTCTGGCCCGGGTGGCGATCCGGCAGCGTCGGCCGGGAAGAGCCAGGCAATCAGCGTCAAGACCGCCAGGGCTGCGATGACCGGCCCGCTTCGGTTCCCGGTCCACAAGCGCATGCGAAACACGTCTTCCGTGAGGGGGCCTCATGGCTGAGTAAGAGGTGCCCGGATTGTCTCAGATCTCGCTCCCCTCCCCTGCGTTCGATACATGGGCGAACGGCCAGGGTTGGATGGCCAGAAGGCCAATGCAGGTCAGCCTCAGGTCAACAGGGACTCTGCGAGTGCCAGCCGGGCGGCGGCGTGGCCGGGAACGCCGTGGACCGCCCCGCCCGGGAAGGCCGAGGCGCTGCCTATGTAGAGCCCGCGGAGCGGGGTTCGGTACGGAGCCAGGCCCGGCAGCGGTCGGAACACGACCTGGTCCAGGGTGTAGGACCCCCCGCCGACGTCGCCCGCGATGAGATTGGGGTTGCGGCTCTGCATGTCACCGGGGGTCAGCACGTTGCGTGCCAGGATGCGGTCGCGGAAGCCCGGGGCGAAGCGCTCGACCTGGGCCTCGACACGCTCGATCTGCTTGTCCTTTTCGCCGCTCCAGTCCAGGCCCGGCGGCGGGTGGGTGTACGCCCAGGCGGTGTGCTTGCGCGCCGGCGCGCGGGTTGGGTCGGCCAGGCTCTGCTGCCCGAAGAGCAGAAACGGCCGTTCGGGCACCTCCCCAGCGCGGACCTGGGCCAGGCTGTCGGAGATCTCCCGCGCCGGCCCGCCCACGTGGACCGTGCCCGCCTCGCGAGCCTCCGCCGCCTCCCACGGCACCGGGCCCGACAGCGCCCAGTCCAGCTTGAACGTGGGCGGTCCGTACCTGAAGCGCGCCATCCGGGCGCGGTAGCGCTCGGGCAGGGCGTCGCCGGCCAGGCGCAGCAGATCGCGCGGCCCGACGTCGCACACCACGATGTTCGCGCGCACCCGGTCGCCGCCGGCCAGCACGGCGCCGGCCACCCGGTTGCCGACGGTCACGATGCGGTCGACCCGCGAGCTCGTGCGCAGCTTGCCGCCGAGCGCGTGCAGGTAGCCCACCAGCGCACCGGACAGCCCGTCCGCACCGCCCGCCGGGCTCGGCCAGCCCACGGCGTGCCCCATCACGTTCATGTACATCCCGGTGATGGCGCTGCCCGACTCCTGCGGGGGGACGTCACCGTGCAGCGTCGAGCCGTACAGCCAGGCGGTCGCGTGCTCGCCGCGGAACAACTCGCCCGCCAGCGCGTCGGCCGACATGAGCAACATGCGGGCGAACTCCAGCACTCCGTCCAGCCCGAGCGTGGCCAGCAGGCGCACACCGCCCCCGACCGGCGGGAAGCCGCCGAGCATCATCCGGCGCAACGCCTCGAAGTGGCGCACGTAGGGGCTCATGAAGGCCTCCCACGCGCGGCCGTCACCCGGTGCCAGCCGCTCCAGGCTCTCCACGGTCCGCTCGAGCCCGAGGTAGAGCGCCGCGGCGCGCCCATCAGGCATGGGATGGGCCATGGCCACCGGCGGATGGACCCAGCGCAGGCCGTGGCGTTCCAGCGGCATGCGCGCCAACACCGGCGAGGCGACCGCGGCCGGATACACCGAGGAGAACACGTCGTGGCGGAAGCCGGGCAGGGTCAGCTCCTCGGTGATGACGGCCCCGCCGGGACGCTCGGCGGCCTCCAGCACCAGCACGGAGCGGCCCCACCGGGCCAGCGTGATCGCCGCGCTCAGCCCGTTGGGGCCGGCGCCGACGACCAGCGCGTCATAGCGCTCGATCCGGCTCACGCAGGGGCCCGCTCACGGGCGGTCGCCTGGGCGATCTGGTGGAGCATGCTCTCCTCCGCTGACTCCATGCCCCAGAAGGCATGCTGTTCGTAGCGCCCAGCGCGTGAGTAGACCTGATCAAGGTGCCACTTCATGGGATCCCATGTGCTGGCCGCGCGCAGGTAAGCCTGCCCGTCCTGCTCGTAGAGCACCAGTCGGTTGCGGGCATCGCCCAGGAAATGGCCGTCGTGGGTGGTCAGGTCGAAGGCCACCAGCGGCTTCGCGCCCTCCGGGACGGGCGGCGGCTCATCGCGGCCGAAGCGCGTCATGGCGTCGTTGAGGTCACGGACGTAGGCGGCGAGCTCCGGCTCGTCGCCGACGGTCACCAGCCGTGTGACGGTCACGTAGCCGCGCAGGAGGACCGGAGTGCGGGTCGAGGTCAGCCCGATGACCTCGATCTCGAACGTCTGGCCATCAAGGCCGCGTCGGCGCAGCGGAGTGAAACGGCCGATCTCCGAGCCGTAGTCCGGCCAGGTCTCCACGGCGGTGAGCGCTTCGACCACCCGTTGGGCTGACGGGACGGGCACCGACGGATAGGTGTGCCAGATCTGCTCGCGCCCGGGTGCGGTTGGGGGTGTCAGCGGTCCGAGGCGGGCGTTGCGCAGGCGCCGCTCGGGCAGGTGGGCCGCCTTGTCACCGGCGGTCTCGAAGGCGATCCCCCACCCACGGCGGTCGGGGTCAGCCCACGCGTCGGCGAACCACGGCCCGATCAACCGCCTGGCGCCCTCCCGCAGTTGGGCGCTGTCCAGCCTCCCACGCTCGCTCCGCGCCGCGTCGACGAACCGGTCGCGGCCGAACGCCCGATGGAAGGCGATGGCGTCGTAGGCGGTCAGTCGCCGGCCGCCCAACCGGTGCCATCGGGTGGTCAGGATCCCGAACGCCAACCGCAGGTCATCGACGCTGCGCAGCCCGCGCGGTCTGGCGTAGTAGGACGCATTGAGAAAGTCGGTCACCCAGCCCGCCGCCGTCGGAGAGGCGATCGAGGACCCGCTCATGGTGAGCAGGCGCCACTGGTCGGAGCGCAGCACCCGTCTGAGGACCACCGCGCCCAGCGCGGCGGTCAACGCGAGCGCGCCGACACGGCGGGCGTTCATGCGAAACCCTCCTTGCGACAGGCCCTGCCCGAGGGCGTACCCCTCCCCCGGCAGACCTACCCGCTCCGGAACCTGCCCGAGCGGTCGGTACCGTGTCATCCGGCTAAGCACAACTCAAATATCACTTGACCCCTGCCCAAGGGGAAGGCGGCGTCCTACGATGAGCGGCCTCGCGCCGGCCGCGAGGGCCGGCGCCTTGAGCCGCGAGGGTGGGTCCATGACGCAGGTCGAGGGGGTGCCCGCCGACAAGATCAGAAACGTCGTGCTGATCGGTCACGGCGGGACCGGTAAGACGGCGCTTGCTGAGGCGATGTTGGCTGCCGGCGAGGTCACTGGCGGACGCGGTGGCACGCTGGACTTCGAGCCGGAAGAGCGTGACCGCGGGCATTCGCTGGGACTGGCGATGGGGTCACTGATGTGGCGCGATCATCGCCTCAACGTGCTGGACTGTCCCGGGTCCGTGGAGGCGCTGGGCGATGCCTATCCCGCGCTGCTGGCCGCGGAGACCGCCGTGTTCGTGGTGGACGCCACGCTCGGCGTCCAGCCGCAGCACGAGCAGCTGTGGGAGGTCTGCGAACGGCTGAACCTGCCGCGCCTGGTCATGCTCAACAAGCTCGACAAGCGCAATGCGGCCTACCAGAGCAATGTCGACGCGCTGCGCGAGCGCTACGGGCGCCGGCTCGCACCGGTGCACATGCCGATCGGTGTCGAGGAGGACTTCACCGGGGTCATCGACCTGCTGCACTTCATGGCGGTGATGCGCCGGGACGACCAGCGGGTCGAGGGCGAGGTTCCCGAGGACCGCGTCGAGCAGGCGAACCGCAACCGCGAACTCCTGGTCGAGGCGATCGTCGAGAACGACGACGACCTGCTCGAGCGCTACCTCGAGGGCGACGTGCCCGAGGCGTCCGAGCTCGCCGAGGTGTTCGCCCGAGGCATTGCCTCCGGCGGGTTCTTCCCGCTGCTGTGCGGGTCGGCCACGGAACAGTTGGGTACGCGCCTGCTGCTGGATTTCCTGGTACAGGAGTGTCCCTCCCCCGCCGCGCGTCCCGCCACCGACCTGGCGCTGGACTCCCCAACGGCGCTGTACGTGGCCAAGACGCTGTCGGACCCCTACGTCGGGCGCATCAATGTGCTGCGGGTCCTCTCCGGCGGGCTGCGCCAGGACGACGAGTTGGCCAACCGGCGGACGGGGTCGACCGTGCGGCTTCACGGTCTTGTCAGCCTCGTCGGCAAGGAGCAGCGGCCGGTCAGCCAGGTCGGCCCGGGCGACATCGTGGCCGTGACCAAGCTGGACGACGTCGCCACGGGTGACCTGCTGTGCGCGAACGCGGCGGAGGTCAAGCTGCCCGCCGTCACCCCACCCGAGCCGCATTTCCGGGTGGCTCTGCGGCCGGCCAGCTCACGGGACGAGGACAAGCTGTCGCCCGCCCTGGCCAGGCTGGCCGACGAGGACCCGGTTCTGCGCGTGGTGCGCGACCCCGAGACCTCGCAACTCGTGCTGTACAGCTACGGCCCCAGCCACGTCGAGGTGACGCTGGCCCGGATGGAGCGCAAGTTCAACGTGGCTGTCGAGCAGGTGCCGCTGCGGCTGCGTTACCGGGAGACGCTGCGCGGGCAGGGCAAGGGCAAGGGCCGCCACGTGAAGCAGTCCGGGGGGCACGGCCAGTATGGGATCGCTGAGATCGAAGTCGAGCCGCTGGCGCCGGGCAGCGACTTCGAGTTCGAAGACCGCATCGTCGGCGGGGCCATTCCCAACACCTACATCGGGTCGGTCGAGAAGGGCATCCGCGACGCTATGGCTCAGGGGATCCTCGCCGGCTACCCGGTGGTCGATGTCCGCGCCCGGCTGTACGACGGCAAGTACCACTCGGTGGACTCATCGGACATGGCCTTCCAGATGGCCGGTCTGCTGGCGTTCCGCGATGCGGCGGACGACGCGGGGGTGGTCCTGCTGGAGCCGGTCCTGGACGTCTCGGTGATCGCCCCGGACGCCTACATGGGCGACATCCTCGGTGACCTGTCCGGCCGCCGCGGGCGTGTCAAGGGCACCGAGCAGTCCCGGCCGGGGTGGACCACGGTCAACGCCTTCGTGCCGGAATCGGAGATGCTGACGTATGTGGCCGAGCTGCGAAGCATCACCAGCGGGACGGGCACGGTCGAGATGAGCTACGAGCAGCATCAGGAGGTCCCGGAGTCCCTTGCCCGCAAACTGATCGCTGAGGCGCAGGAGCGCACTGAGGACCGGCGGCTGGCCTAGCGTCGAGCCCCGGCCAGTTCGATCTCGTTGTTGACCTCGGCGCCCAGCAGGACCACGAAGCTGCTAAGGAACAGCCAGAGCAGCAGGACGATCACCCCCGCCAGCGCCCCGTACGTGGCCTCGTAGCTGCCGAAGTTGGTCACGTACAGCGAGAATAATCCCGAGCCGATCAGCCACAGGACGGTCGCGATCGCCGCACCCGGACTGACCCAGCGCATCTGCGGTTTCTCCCGGTCAGGCGCGTACCGGTACACGACCGCCAGACCGGCCATGACCAGGGCGGCGAGCAGCGGCCAGCGCGCCCAGCGCAGGACGGCCGCCGTCACCTCTCTCAGCCCGATGGTGCCGAGCAGCGCTGGCAGGACAGCGATCAGGCCGATGGCGATCAGCCCGGCGAGGATGGCGCCGAGCGTGAGCAGCAGCGCCAGCCCGCGCAGCTTCGCGAAGCCGCGGCTCTCGCGCTTGTCGTACGCGGCGTTGATCCCCCCGATCAGCCCGTTCATCCCGCCGGAGGCGGTCCACAGCGCTGCTGCGAGCGAGACGATCAGGCCGATGGTGAGCCCGCCAGTGGCCGCATTCGCGGCTCCGGTCAGCGCTCCGGTCATCAGGCTGGCGGCGTCGTCGGGCAGGGGCTGGGTCAACTCGGTGACCTGCCGCTCCACTTGCGCGGGATCGGCGACGAGGCTGTAGATGGTCAGTGCCGCGATCAGCGCGGGGAAGATCGCGAGCATGGCGTAGAAAGCCACGCCGGCCGCCATCAGCGAGACGTTGTCCTCCTTCATCTGGCCCTTGACGCGCAGCCCGATGTCCTTCCAGTCCGGGCGGGGGATGTCGCCGGGACGCCCGGCCCCGCGGTCCTGTTCACCCTGTCCCCTGCTCACCGCATCCTGCTGGGTCAAGGCGCTGCTCGCTCGCTCGTCCGCCATCTCGGCGGAATTCCCTGGCCAGGTGGCGATAAACAACGAGGCCGGTGCCAGCCCTTCTACCTCGGCGAGCCGGCGGGAGCCGCGAACGACGTCCGGCGGGCGAGGGCGTCGGCCAGCGAGCGGAGGAAGGTGTCCCTGGTGACCGTCACCGCACCCAGGGACGTCAGATGCGGAGTGGGCATCTGCGCGTCGAACAATGCGAACCCCGCCGCGTTCAGCCGTTCGACCAGATGGACCAGTGCGACCTTGGACGCGTCGGTGGCGCGGGAGAACATCGATTCGCCCATGAACGCCGCGCCGAGCGCGACGCCGTAGATGCCCCCGACCAGCGCGCCGTGGTCGGCGTCGCGCACCCCCACCGCGTGTGCCAGGCCGAGCGCGTGGAGTTGCTCGTAGGCCCTGATCATCTCCTCGGTGATCCAGGTCCCCTCCCCCGGCCGATCGGCGCACCCGCGCACCACCGCTGCGAAATCGGTGTCGACAGTGCAACGGAACCGCCCCCGGGTCAGCGTCCGGCGCAGGCTGCGAGACACGTGCAGCCCGCCAAGGGGGATCACCGCCCGCGGGTCAGGAGACCACCACAGGACCGTGCCGTCGCCTGTGGGCCACGGGAAGATGCCGTGGCTGTAGGCGTCCAGCAGCGTGGGCGGCTCCAGGTCGCCTCCCCAGGCCAGCGGAGCGTCGCCGGGGGCTCGCCGGGGATCCGGGAAGCGCGAAGGAGGTTGGCGTCGCATGGCCGCCCCAGGTCATCCGGCGAGTTCCTCCCGCAGGGTCGCCGCGGCGATCACCATGTTGCGCAGCTTGCCGTCAGCGGCCTCCCGTGGCAGGTACTTCATCCCGCAGTCGGGCGCGAGCACGATCCGCTCGGGCGCCACATAGTTCAGCGCCCGGCGCACCCGCTCGATGATCACCTCCGGGCTCTCCACAGTCGCGTCCGACAGGTCCAGCACGCCCAGGATGATCGTCTTGTTCGGCAGGTCGCCAAGGACCGCGCAGTCCAGGCCGGACTGTGCGGTCTCGATCGACACCTGATCGCAGGTGCAATCCTTCAGTTCGGGAAGGAACGAGTAGCCCGAGGGACGGTCGTGGATGATGGCGGCATACCCGAAGCAGATATGCACCGCGGTCGTGCCGGTCACGCCGTCCAGCGCGCGGTTGAGCGCAGCGACCCCGTACTGCCGTGCCTTCTCGGGGCGTGCCTGCATGTACGGCTCGTCGACCTGGACGATGTCCGCGCCCGCGGCGAACAGGTCACGGATCTCGGCATTGCATGCGTCGGCGTAGGCGAAGGCAAGCTGTTCCTCGTCCGGGTAGTGGTCGTTCTGCGCCTGCTGGCTCATGGTGAACGGTCCCGGCACGGTGACCTTGACACTCCTGTCGGTGTTGGCGGCAAGGAAGGCGACGTCGGCGACCTCGACCGGCCGCGTGCGGGTGACCGGGCCAGCCACGCGGGGCACCGGGTTGGGATGGCCGCTGCGATCGAGGGCGACGCCGGGGTTGTCGATGTCCACGCCGTCCAGTGCGGTCGCGAAGTGGTTGGAGTAACTCTCCCGGCGGATCTCGCCGTCGGTGACGATGTCCAGCCCGGCCCGCTCCTGCGCCCGGATCGCGACCAGCGTCGCGTCAAGCTGCGCTTCGGCGAGATGGGGCTCCTCCACCCGCCACAGCTCGCGGGCGCGAACACGCGGCGGAAACCGCCCGGCGAGCTTGGCGCGGTCGATGAGCCAGTCCGGTTGCGGGTAGCTGCCGACGAGCGAGGTCGGGAAAAGCATGCTCCGGCCTTTGTCTGTCGAGGGATGCGGTCGTCCTGGCGTCAGTATCACCGGTGGCCGACAGCCGCGTCGACCGGACCACCCGTGTCCCGCCGAACTGGGAGCGCCACGCCCTGCAGGGTAGGGTATGCTGATCTGCATGCGTACGACCATCAATCTGCCTGACGGGCTGGCTGCGGAGGCCAAGGCGCGCGCCGCTGCGGAGAGAAGGACGTTCACCAGTCTGGTGGAAGAGGGACTGCGTGCGGTGCTGGCCCGCGAGCGAGGGACGGACGACGACCTTGAACCGCTGCCCACGTTCGGGGACGCCGGCGACCGCTTCCTGATCGATCCCGCAGACCGTGAGGCGCTTTGGGCCGCACTCGACGCCGACGGCGCGCGATGATCCTCCCCGACGTGAACGTGCTCGTCTACGCCTACCGACGGGAGGCCGACGACCACGACCGCTACCGCACATGGTTGACCGCCGTCGTGGCCGGCAAGGACGAGCTGGCCCTCCACGATCTTCCCCTTCTGGGGTTCGCCCGGATCGTGACCAACCCAAGGATCATGGCGCGACCCGCGCCCCTGTCCGCGGCGCTCGCCTTCGTCGACCGTCTCCGCGGCGCGCCGCGAGCCCGGTGGCTGCCGACTGGCGATGTGCCCTGGGACGCCCTGCGGGGGCTGGCAACGAACGACAAGGCACTTGGCGGAAACCTGTTACCGGACGCCCACCTCGCAGCCCTGGCCATCGCGCACGGTGCCCGTCTGGCAACCGCAGATCGCGGGTTTGCACGCTTCCCAGAACTCGATTGGTTCGATCCCGCAGCATGACGTGGGCCACCGGTACCGCGGATCATCGGCCGCATCGACCAGCCGGCTGTGGGGCCTGACCAAGTTTGAACCGTAGCCCTCATATCCGACGCCTACGGTTCAATCTCGAGTGGGTGGGATCACCGGCTCGTCACAGCGGCGCGACGCCCCAGAGGCCGCCGCGTTGGGACTCGCTTGGTGACAGTGCGGCCAGGTGACCCCATGGTGGCGTTAGCGCAGGTCTGCGCCGATCGCGTGCGCGCCCCCGTCGGCGTGGACGATCTCACCGGTGACGGCCGGCAGCCAGTCCGACAGCAGGGCGCACACCACCCGGGCGACCGGCTCGGGGTCGGTCACGTCCCAGCCCAGCGGCGCCCGCCGCTTCCAGGCTTCGTCGAACTCCTGGAAGCCGGCGATGCTCTTGGCGGCAATGGTGCGCAGCGGCCCCGCGGCGACCAGGTTCACCCGCGTGCCCTGCGCCCCCAGGTCTCGCGCCAGGTAGCGATTGCACGACTCCAGGCCCGCCTTGGCCACGCCCATCCAGTCGTAGGAGGGCCAGGCCACCGACGCATCGAAGTCCAGGCCGACGATGGAGCCGCCACCGGCTTCGGCGAGCAGCGGCGCCAGCGATCGGCCCAGCGCCGCATAGGAATAGGTGGAGATGTGCAGGGCGGTGCCCACGTCCTCCCAGGACGCGGTCAGGAACCCGCCGCCCATGGCCGCCTCC
Source organism: Nitriliruptorales bacterium (assembly GCA_009379795.1). Classification (GTDB taxonomy): domain Bacteria; phylum Actinomycetota; class Nitriliruptoria; order Euzebyales; family Egibacteraceae; genus WHTC01. Next base: position 9,972 of record WHTC01000114.1, read on the forward strand.
GGCGCGAACGCAATCGCGTGCACCATCCCGTCGAGCGCACCCCAGCGCTCGCCCAGAGCGGTCACGGCGGCCTCCAGGTGCTCGGGCTGGGTGACGTCGAGTTCGAGGACGTCGGGCTCCCGCGGCAGACGCTTGGCGATCCGCTGGGTGATCTTCAGGCCCCGCCCGAAGCCGCTGAGGACCAGGTCCGCCCCTTCCCGCTGCGCCACCCGGGCCACGTGGAAGGCGATCGACGCCTCGGTGAGGACCCCGGTGACCAGCAGGCGCTTGCCGTCAAGAAGCGGCACGCTAG
>WHTC01000155.1 GCA_009379795.1 Nitriliruptorales bacterium
CTCGACCGCGATCCCGAGCTCATCCGCCAGTGGGCGACGATCGAGACCCCACAGCTGGGCACGCTGCAACGCCCCGAGGTAGGACGGATCATCTACCACGCCGTGCCATTGCGCATCGACGGCGACACGCGCGGGGTGTTCGTCAGCGCCTGGTTCCGCGACCTCGAGGCCGCCGAGATCAACGAGATCGTGCGCCTCAACGCCGGCATCGGGCTTGTGGTGCTGCTGTTCGCCTCGGCGATCGTGTGGAACGTCACCAGCCGCGTCATGCGCCCGGTTCGGGAGGTCGCTGACACCGCTCGGACCATCACCGAGACCGACCTCACGCAGCGTATCGCCACCTCGGGTGACGACGAGATCGGCCAGCTCGCCGCGACCTTCAACGCCATGCTCGACCGGCTCGAAGCCGCCTTCGCCACCCAGCGGCAGTTCGTCGACGACGCGGGCCACGAACTGCGCACCCCGATCACCATCGTCCGGGGCCATCTCGAACTGCTGGAGTACGGCGATGCCGCCGACCGCGAGCAGACCGTCGCACTGGTCCTGGACGAACTGGACCGCATGAACCGCCTGGTCGACGACCTGCTCCTGCTGGCCAAGTTCCAGCGGCCCGACTTCCTGCACCTGGATGGGGTGGACCTCGCGGTCCTGACCCAGGAGATGCTCGACAAGGCCAGCGCGCTCGGGGACCGCCACTGGGAACTCGAAACCGCCGGCGACGCGGTTGTCGTCGCCGATCGCCAGCGCCTCACGCAGGCCGTCGTGCAACTTGCGCAGAACGCGGTGCAGCACACCGAGGACGGCCAGCACATCACCCTGGGCTCCTCAGTCGCCGACGGCGTGCTCCGCCTGTGGGTGCGTGACACGGGACCCGGCGTCAGCGAGGCCGACCGCGAGCGCATCTTCGAGCGTTTCGCCCGCGCTGACGGCGCCCCCGCGGCCATGAGGGGGCGGGCCTCGGCCTGGCCATCGTTCAGGCGATCGCCCAGGCCCACGGCGGTTCAGTCGAACTCGACTCGGCCCCAGGGCGAGGCGCCACCTTCGCCATCGTGGTCCCCGCCCAGGCGGGACGTCTCAGCACCGCCGAGCTCCCCGCGCCGATCCAGGGATAGGCGCCATCACGGGTTGGACTTGAAGGCCGACAGGTGCTCGTGGGCGATCAGCCACTGGTCGCCTTCGCGGACGAACACCAGCGTCGCCCGCGCGCGGACGTCGAGGTGCTCGCCTTCTGCAGGTGGGCTCGCCACCGCTCCGCCGCTGGAGGGAAGGTCGAAGCCGTAGGCGAGCACGAACGTGGCGACACCGACGGTGCCGAACACGTCGACCTTCAGGTCCTCGGCCCCCATGACGAGGTTGTCGACAGCGCCCAGGCCATCGGCCTCGGACTTCATCGCGGTGGTCGCGTCCTGGCGCTCCAGCGGCTCGAAGTCGTCGAACTTGGTGAACTTGGGCGAATCAAGGTGGTAGCCGGCGAGCCGCTCGAAGTCCTTGTCGCATGCGGCCTGGAGGATCTCCCCAAGGCGAGTGGTGATGGCGCGCCGCTCGTCGGTCTCGCCACGAACCTCCGTACTGTCGTCCTTGCTGAGCTTCGTCATCATGCTGACTCCTTCTCTTGAGCCCGTGCGCACCGCGACCATGGTGGGTTGCCCTAGCCATCACCTGATCGCGACCTTGGAGGACGCTGGGTGCAGGGTGCCAGACCTGCGTCCCGCCCGAGTGTGACCATGCTCCGTGCCGCCCGGGGCGTCAGGTTGGCCAGTGGCGCCATCGGAAGACTCGCGCAGCCGTCCGGCACGGACGCCGTTGGCGATCACGGCCACCTCGGCGAGTTCGTGGACGGCGACGGCGGCGGCCAGCCCGATCGCGCCGAGGGCAGCCAGCGGGACGAGCGTGAGGAGAATCGCCGCGGAAAATCCGAGGTTCTGGCGCATGATCGTCGCGGTCCGGCCGGCGTGCTCGAGCGCCGTGGCCAGCAGGCGCAGATCGTCGCCCATGAGGGCGACGTCGGCGGTTTCGATGGCGGCGTCGGCGCCCATCGCTCCCATGGCGATCCCGACGTCAGCGACAGCGAGAGCGGGTGCGTCGTTGATGCCGTCCCCGACCATCGCTACCGGCAGTTCGCGCTGCAAGCGACGGACGGCGTCTGCCTTATCCTCCGGCAGCAGCTCAGCCCGAACATCGTCGACGCCCGCGGCCTGCCCGAGTACGCGTGCCGTGCGGGCGCTGTCGCCGGTCAGCATGACCGTGCGCATGCGTTGAAGTCGCAGAGCGGCGACGACAGCCACTGCTTCCGCTCGTAACTCGTCGCGGACCGCGATCAGCCCGAGCGTGCGGCCGTCACGTGCGACGGCCACGACGGTCGCGCCAGCGTCGGCGAGCCGCGCCGCCTGCTCGCCCAGGCAACCGGCATCCACCCAGCCGACGCGACCGAGACGGGCAGTGACGCCCTCGACGGTGCCCACGAGGCCGTGTCCGGGCACCGCCTCGACATCGCGGGCGACGATCCCGTCGGGCGCGGCCTCGAGGATGGCGCGCGCCAGCGGGTGCTCGCTGTAACGCTCGAGTGCCGCCGCGACGCTCAGGACATCCTTCACAACGACGCCATCCGCGACGACAACCTCGATGACGCGCGGCTCGTTGCGGGTGAGCGTCCCGGTCTTGTCCAGCGCGACCACGCGAACCCGGTCGAGCGCCTCGAGTGCGGCCCCGCCCTTGATGAGGAACCCGCGCCGGGTGGCCGCACCGATCCCCGCGACGACCGTGACCGGCACGGAGATGGCCAACGCGCAGGGGGCCGCTGCCACGAGCAGGACCAGCGCACGATGAACCCAGACGCCCGGCTCGCCGAGGAGGCTCCCGGAGACCGCGAGCAGCGCAGCGGCGCCGAAGACGAGAGGAACGAGCGGGCGCACGAGGCGCTCGGTCATCCGCTGGCTGGCGCCTTTGCGCTCTTGGGCCTGCTCGACGACGTGCACGATGCGCGCGAGCGAGCTATCGGAGGCGGGGGCGGTGACCTCCACATCGAGGACGCCACGACCGTTGATCGCGCCGGCCGGCGCGTCGTCGCCGGGGCGGGTCTCGACGGGGACGGACTCACCGGTGATCGGTGAGAGGTCGAGCAGCGATCGGCCTGAGCGCACCGTCCCGTCGGTGGCCATCCGCTCGCCGGGACCGACGATCATGTGGTCGCCGACGCGCAGGTCGTCGGGGTGGACCGCCACCTCCCGGCCATCCCGCCGGGCGGTGACGGTGGCCGGCACCAGATCGAGCAGGGCGCGCAGTCCCCGCCGGGTGCGGGCGAGCGCGTAGGCCTCGAGGCCCTCGGATATCGAGAACAGGAACGCCAGCGCCGCGGCCTCGCCAAGCTCGCCCAGCGCGACCGCTCCCACCGCGGCCGCGGCCATCAGCGACCCGACACCCGGACGTTGCCGGCGGAGCAGCCGCCGGACGGCGTCGGGCACAAACGTCCGCCCGCCGACCAGGAGCGCCGGCACATAGCCCAGACCGCCTGCCGGGCCGTCCACGAGCCGGCTCATCACTGAGCCGGCTGCCAGCAACAGACCGCTGAGCACGGCCGCCCGGATCTCGGGGACATCCCGCAGCCGGTCGGAGGGCTCCTCCTCGGTGGCTGCCGGCTGGTCGTGGTCGCGCGCGCAGCAGGTGTCAGCCATCAGCTTGCGTGCGCGTCGTCAACGAGGCGCCCTCAGGGTTCGCGCGCCCGGCAACTGCCGGGGTCCCTCGGAGCCCCGTCATGTCATTCGGCCGGCTCCGTCGCCGGCGAGATGTCGATGCGGGACCCCTAACTCAGGCGAGTGGGTATTGACACGCGCAATCGAGTGAGCACCAAGTTACAACTTAGCTCTCGACGCCCGTGGGAAGCGACGCTCAGCGAGGACAGCACATGAGACTCGTCAGGTACGACACCGAGACCACGCCGGCGCACGGTGTGGTCTCGATCGAGGGCGTGGGCCGGATGCGCAGCCCAATCGAGCGCTAGCCCGTGCCCAACGTCGCCTGCGCCGAGCCCGAGACCGTCGCCGACGCCTGCAGGCTGCTGGCCGACAACCCGGAGGGCGCGATGGCGCTGTCCGGGGGCACCGCGCTGGAACCGCGGTGAGCGCGGCGACGGCTCGGCCCAAGATCGAGCTGCGGGGGATCAGCAAGACCTTCCGCTGGGACGCCAAGGGGCGCCACCATGAGGTCCATGCCCTCGACGGCGTCGACTTCGCGATCTGGCCTAACGAGTTCGTGTCGATCATCGGCCCCAGCGGCTGTGGCAAGACCACACTGCTGCGGGTCGTCGCGAGCCTCACCGAGGTCGACGCCGGAGAGGTTCTGGTCGACGGTCGCCGAGTCAGCCAGCCGGGACCCGAACGGGCGATGGTGTTCCAGCAGTTCGGGCTGTTCCCGTGGAAGAACGTGCTCGACAACGTCAAGTTTCCCTTGCTGGTCGGCAAGCGCTCGGACCGCGAGGCGACCGACGTCGCGCGTGCCCAGCTGGCGCGCGTCGGGCTCGAGCGCTTCGAGCTCAGTCACCCTCATCAGCTGTCCGGCGGGATGCAGCAGCGCGTGGGGCTGGCGCGGGCCCTGGCGACCGACCCCGAGATCCTGCTGATGGACGAGCCGTTCGGGGCGATCGACGCGCAGACCCGCGAGCTCATGCAAGAGGAGCTGATGCGGCTGTGGTCGGAGTCGCTGAAGACGGTGGTGTTCATCACCCACGACCTGGACGAGGCGGTGACGCTGTCGGACCGGATCCTCGTGCTCACCCGCGCGCCGGGCAAGGTGCGCACGGTCGTCGATGTGACCCTGCCGCGGCCCCGCTGGGAGTACGACGTGCGCAAGCACGCCGACTTCGCCGAGGTCCGCCAGCGGATCTGGGCCTTGCTGCGCGGCGACCTCCAGGCGCAAGCCGAGGAGGAGGCGCGAGCGGGGAAGGCGGAGTCGGTTGCGCGCTGACCGCTGGCTGCTCACACGCGGCTCCGCCCTGCCACATCTGGCGTTCGCGCTCGCGTTCTTCGGCGCGTGGGAGCTGTACGGCCGGCTGGTCAACCCGATCCTGCTGCCCCCGATCTCGGCGGTCGCCGCCGGCCTGATCCAGATCACGTTCGGCGGTCCGCTGCCGGCCGCACTGTTCACCAGCCTGCAGCTGCTCGTCACCGGCTTCAGCGTCGCGCTGGGACTCGGGCTGCTGCTCGGCGTGCTGATCGGTCGCTATCAGGTCGCCAACCGAACCCTCGGCCCGTTCCTCAACGCGCTGTACGCCACCCCCGACATCGCGCTGCTGCCGCTGATCCTGGTGTGGTTCGGCTTCGGCATGACCGGACGGGTTGTGGTCGTGCTCCTGGCCGCGTTCTTCCCGATCATGATCAACACCTACGCCGGCGTGCGCGACGCTCCCGCGGAGCTCATCGAGGTCGCGGAGTCGTTCGGCGTGCACACCGAGGTGGGGCTACTGCGCAACGTGGTCCTGCCCTCGGCGATCCCACTGATCATGGCCGGGGTCCGCCTGGGCATCGGGCGCGGGGTGGTCGGGATGGCGGTCGCCGAGGTCTACCTGCGCCTGGGCGGCATTGGGGCGCTGATCGTCGAGTACGGCGCGGCGTTCCGCATCGACCTGCTGCTCGCGGCGATCATCCCCCTGCCGCTGCTAGGCATCGTCCTGACCAAGGTGTTTGCGCGGATCGAACACCACTTCCAGTACTGGCGCGCCGTGTAGTCGCACCCGCGCCGCGCCGCCGACCAGATGGAGGCACCAGATGAGCCGATTGACGAATCTGCGGGGCGTGGCGCTGTTCGCGCTGGTCGTGCCGCTCGCCGCCGCGTGCGCAAGCGGTGAGCAGGGTGAGGCACCGGTGCCGGCGGGAGCCCCGCCCGGGGCCGAGGAGGACCAGGCCGAGGAGGACCAGGCCGCGCCAGAGGGCGGCGGCACCGGCGTGGAGGGCGGGCCGAGCTTCGACCTGAGCGGCACCAGCATCACCGCCACGACCTCCATCCCCGGCGCGCTGAACATCGGGACGTTCTGGGCGTTCGAACGGCTCGAAGAATGGGGCGCGGAGGTCGACACCGTCATCCTGACCACGACGACGGGCATCCAGACGCTGATCGCCGGCCGCAGCGACCTCGCCTCGCACGGCTCCGACGAGGTCGTCCTCGGCGCCGCCGAGGGTGCCGAGGTGATCGCGATCGGCGCTCCGGCCACGCGCATGGACTACGTCCTGGTCGGCTCGAGCGACTACGCCGAGGTCGCTGACCTGCAGGGCGGGACCATCGCGATGTCGGGCCCAGCCGGGTTCGACGCGCTGCTCAGTCGCCTCTCGCTGCGTGACGCCGGCCTGGACCCGGAGACCGACGTCAACTTCGTGCAGGTCGGGGGCAGCCCGGACCGGGCGACCGCGCTGCTGTCCGGCCAGGTGGATGCGGCAACCGTGTTCTTGGAGGACTGGGAGGAGCTGCGGCTGCAGACCGACGACCTCCAGCTCATCCAGTACATGGCCGACATCGTCGAGGAGTTCCCGGCGTCGGCGTACTTTGCTCAGGCCAGCTTCTGGGAGGAGAACCCCGACGTCGCGCTCGCGTTGGCCTGCGCGAACCTGCAGGCCAACGCCTGGATCAACGAGGACAAGCAGCGCTTCATCGACTACACACTGGAGCTTGTGGAGGGCGCCACACCGGAGGCCGTGGATTCAATCTACGACGCCGCACAGGAGATCGACATGTTCCCCACCGAGCCCGAGGAGCTGTTCTCGGTGTCTGGCCTGGGCGGCCTTGTCGACGCGATGGTCGAGACCGGCGACATCTCCTCGCCGGTGGAGCCCGAGGAGATCGCCGACATCAGCTACCTGCAGGAGGCGGCGGACATGGGCTGCGGGCAGGAGTGAGGCGCGCCGTGGCGAAGGCCGATCCGCGGGGCGTCGGGGTCTCAGCCGGCCCCGTCGCCCCAGCGACCGGCGGCGGGGCTGCCGCTCGGGCTTCCGCCGACGCCGTCAGCTGGTGGAAGCGGCCCGAGATCTACCTGCCGGTGCTCGCGGTGGTGGTGTTCCTCGCGGCCTGGGAGGTCTTCGGGCGGTTGTCCAACCCGATCCTGTTCGCCCCACCCTCGGCGGTCGCCGCGGCCTTCTTCGACCTGACCGCCAGCGGGCGACTGCCGCGGGCGCTCGTCGTCACGCTGCACGCGCTCGCGACTGGCTTTGTGCTGTCACTGGTCACCGGGCTGCTGACCGGACTGGCGCTGGGCCGCAACCCGACACTCGCACGAGTCGTCGAGCCCTACATCGACGCGATCTACGCGACGCCGCGGGTGGTCATCACGCCGTTGGTCATCCTGTGGTTCGGCGTGGGATTCTGGGGCCGGGTGTTCATCATCTGGATCGGCGGCGTCGTGCCGATCATCCTCAACACCGCGATCGGAGTGCGCAACGCCCGTCCCGACCTGATCGAGGTCGCCCGGTCGTTCCAAGCCTCCGAACGCGACCTGGTGCGTCATGTGATCCTCCCCGGCGCGGTGCCCTATGTGCTCGCCGGGCTGCGCATCTCCGCGGGTCGGCTGCTGCTCGGCGTGGTGATCGCGGAGATCTTCCTCGACCTGACCGGCGTCGGCGGGATCATCCAGACCGAATCCGCCTACTTCCGCACTGCACGAATGCTGGTGGGCGTGCTCGTGTTCGCGGTGCTCGGCATCCTGTTCATCGGCGCATTCGACATTCTCGAGAAGCGGTTCTCCAGCTGGAAGGCGCAGGGCTCGACCTAGCCGCGCGTCCTGCGGCCGCAGGCCTCTTCCTCGGTGGCCGGATCTGCTGGGTGAGGGGCGCGCACAGGGGGGTGCGCTCGCGGTCGCTGCCGCCGCCACGATGGCAGCCGTGCTTCGGCGGCGGTGCGCGTGAGCC
>WHTC01000281.1 GCA_009379795.1 Nitriliruptorales bacterium
CACCCGCCAGCCGACGCGCTCCGCAGCCTCGCACAGGGGCGGGCCACCCACCGGGTCGCCTGCGGGAATCAGCGTCCCGCTCGGCCCCGAGTACAGCAACGCCACTGGATCGCGGGCCGGCCAGACGTGGAAACGGTCGCAATCACCGCGGTCCAGTGCGTCCAGCAGGAACTGGTTGGCCAGCACGGCGGCACCCCGCGTCGCCCAGGGGCTTGCCGACTGCCCGAAATCGTGTTCGAGCAGGGCGGTGACGTGCCCCACGCCGCGCGGATCGAGACGGCGGAGACGGTCGCGGGCGGGGGTGGTGGTCATCAGGGGGCGCCTCCGAGGACCGGCACGCTGGAGAACTGCAGGTTGGGGTCAACGATGACGTCCAGTGGGGTCCGCTCCCCGGCTGCCAGCCGGTTGGAGCCGGCCGCCGCGATCATGGCCCCGTTGTCGGTGCACAGGGCGGGGGAGGGGATCAGCAGGCGCATCCCCGCGTCCACGCTCGCCTTGGCCATGGCGGCACGCAGCCGTGAGTTTGCGGCAACACCGCCCGCGACGGTCACCTGGTCCACGCCGTGCTCCCGGGCGGCGGCGATGGTCTTGCGCACCTGCACCTCGACCAGTGCCTCCTGGAAGCTGGCCGCGACGTCGGGCAGCGAGACCTCCTGCTGGGTTGCGTCGCGGCGACGCAACTCGCGCACGACCGCGGTCTTCAGCCCCGACAGGGAGAAGTCGTACGTGCCGTCGTGCAGCATCGCCCGGGGAAAGGCGATCGCCGCCGGGTTGCCGTCCCGCGCCAGACGATCGATCTCAGGTCCGCCGGGATAGGGCAGGCCCAGAAAGCGGGCCACCTTGTCGAACGCCTCACCGGCCGCGTCGTCGACCGTGGTGCCGAGTGTGGTGAAGCCGCCCTCCTCATCAAGCAGGACGAGGCTGGTGTGGCCGCCGCTGACGATCAGCGCGACGAGGGGGAACGCCGGGCGGCCGAACTCCAACTGGGTGGCGAAAACGTGCCCCTCGAGGTGGTTCACGCCGATCAGCGGCAGGTCGTGGGCCAGTGCGAGTGACTTCCCCGCAGCGACACCAACGAGCAGGGTGCCGACCAGGCCAGGGCCGACCGTGACGGCGACCGCGTCGATGTCGGCATAGATGCAGCCGCTCTCCACCAGCGCGCGGTCGATCACCGGCAGGAGCAGTTCGAGATGGGCGCGCGCGGCAACCTCAGGGACGACCCCCCCGTAGGGCCGGTGGCGATCAACCTGGGACCCGATGACGTTGGAGCGCACCCGCAGACCGTCCTCGACGAGCGCGACCGCGGTCTCGTCGCAGGAGGTCTCGATCCCAATCACCAGCATGTCGGTTTCCCACCGTTGTCGTCTGCGCTGCCGCTTCCCCCCCTCCCGGCGCGATCAACCTCTGTCAGGCCGATCCGCCCCTTCACCCAGGGAACCGGGTGATCCGGCGCACCACTGGCGCCCCCAGGGGAGCTGAGCCGGACGCGCTGGCGTTGCAGGCGCGCCCCGTAGGCCTCGGACTGCAGGTCATGGGCCCACATGATCAGCGCGTCCTCGCTGGTCTCGGCGTAGTAGCCGGGACGCATCCCGACCGGCGCGAAGCCGAATCCGCTGTACAGCCGCTGGGCTCCGCGGTTGGCGACCCGCACCTCCAGGGCCGCCGCCTCGGCGCCCATCGCCCGGGCCTCATCCAGGATGGCGAGCAGCAGATGTGTGGCGATCTTCTGCCGGTGGTGCTCGGGGTGCACCGCCACCGTGGTGATGTGCGCCTCCGCCGTGACCATCACCCCGGCGTAGCCGACGACCTTGCGCGCGAACAGCGCCCGGTCTGACTGGGGCGCCAGCGCGACCACGTAGCGCCGGCTGTCACACTGGGCCAACTCGGAGGTGAACAACGTGGCCGACCAGGGCCGCGGATAGACCAGACGCTCCACGGCCATCACGCCCCGCACGTGGCGGCGGCGCATCGGCACCACCTCGATGTCGGTGAGGGCGGCGCGGGGTGGAGCGGCGACCATGGTCAGCGCCTCCCACCCTCATCGGCGCCCCAGCCCGTCCCGGCCTTCCGGGGAGCACTTGGGCGCGGCGGGAGCTTGCCCCTGCCACCGTCGAGCAGGCCGCGGGTCTCCCAGCCGATGCGCGCGTCGGCCTTGCGCAGATAGATCGGCAGGAGCTCCTCAGGACGGCCCCCCTCCTCCCGCAGGAAGCGCGCGACGGCCAACTCGGCGAGCGCCTCGGCCGCTGGGTAGGCGCTGTCGTGACCGCCCACCTCCGCGCCGTCGGATTCCAGCACGGCACGGTTGGCGATCGCGCCGTCCCCCACGCACAGCACGTCCTCGCCCACCGCCTTGATCTCGCCGGCGAGCTTCGCGGCCGGTCCCACCCGGAACTCGGTCACCCGCTGTACGCCGCCGGGGGCACTGCGGTAGAAGGCCCAGAACAGCTCTCCACGGCGGGCGTCCAGGGCTGGGCACAGCAGCCGCCGGACGTGGCGCACGCGGTAGGCCAGCAGGTCCAGCGAGGCGAGACCCACCACTGGCAAGCGGCGCGCGTGCGCCAGCGTCTGCGCGGTTGCGATGCCGACCCGCATGCCGGTGAACAGCCCTGGCCCCAGACCCACCGCCACACCGGAGATCGCGCTCATGTCCCGTTCCGCCTGGCGCAGGCAGAAGTGGATGGCGGGCGCCAGGAACTCGCCGTGCGCGCGGGTGCGAGGCCCGCGGTGGACGGAGGGACGGGGGTTGAGCGTGGCGCTGGCGACCAGGCCGTCTTCGGTGGCCAGGCACACACTCGACTGCGGCGTGGAGGTCTCCAGACCCAGCACCAGCACGGCGTCAGCCTTCCCACTCTGGATCGTGTGCGGGCGGGCCGAAGGGCACTGTCCCCTGCCCGCCGTCGGCCATGCGCTGCGCGTCCCACGGCTGCAGCGCGCCCTCCAGCGCCGCCAGACGTTGGCGCCAGCCGCCCCCGCGGGCGCGCACGATCAGCCGGCGCGGCTCCGCCCCGCCGGCGCTTGCCGGAGACTCCTGGCCGGAGTCCGAGCCCTGTGCCGGCTCGGCGAGCAGCAACTCGACCTCCAGGTAGTCGGCGGGGAGCAGGGGACTCATGGCATCGCCCCATTCGATGAAGGTCACGCGCTCCGGGTCGAAGATCTCCTCGAAGCCGAGGTCGACGACCTCGGCGAGCGTCTCAAGCCGGTAAATGTCGAGGTGGATCATGGGAATCCGCCCACGGTACTCCCGGCGCAGCACGAAGGATGGGCTCGTCACGCGCTCGGTCACCCCGAGGGAGGAGGCGGCGCCCTGCACGAAGCACGTCTTACCCGCGCCCAACTCACCGGTGAGTGCCACGACGTCACCGGGTCGGAGGACGCGCGCGATCGTGCCGGCGACCGCACGTGTCTCGGACGGCCCCGACGTGCGAAGGTGCAGCTCGCGCACGTGGTCCCCTGGTCCCACCCGGCCAGCGCG
>WHTC01000260.1 GCA_009379795.1 Nitriliruptorales bacterium
CAGCTGGCTGCTCTTCGCCGTCGCGCTGGACGTCCGCATCCCGGCCGGACCCCTCATCGGATGACTGCCGTGATCCCCTTCGACGACATCACTGCGGGCCTGGAGCTGCTGCTCTCGCTCGACGCGTTGATCTACCTCGTCGCCGGCCTCGTGGGCGGCTTCGTCGTGGGCGTGCTCCCGGGGTTCAGCGGGGCGAACGCGGCGGCGCTCGTGCTCGGGTTCTCGATCGGCCTCCCGACAGAGGTGGCGCTCGTCCTCATGGCCGCCATCTACGCCGGGGCGTCGTTCGCGGGAGCGATCCCCGCGATTCTCATGAACGTCCCCGGGACCGCCGGCGCGGCGGCGACGGCGCTCGACGGATACCCGCTCGCGAAGCAGGGCAAAGCCGAGCTGGCCATCGGGCTCGCGCGCATGAGCTCCACGCTCGGGGGCGTCCTCGCGATGATGGTCATCATCCTCGTCGTTGGCCCGCTGGCCCAGCTCGCGCTGGGGTTCGGCGCGCGGGAGATGTTCGTCGTCGCGCTGTTCGGCCTGACCGTCATCGCAGCCGTCATCGGGGACAGCTTCCGCAAGGGCATGGTCTCCGCGCTGCTCGGTCTGCTCATCGCCGCGATGTCCGCGAGCCCGCTGACGGGGCAGCCCCGCTTCACCTTCGGCTTCCTCGGCCTGTATGAGTCCGTGCCGTTCGTCCCGGCCATCATCGGCCTGTTCGCGGTGACGCAGATGCTGCTGCTCGCCCCCCGCGAGCGCCTCCTCGACCCGCAGGTCACCCAGGAGCTGGCCAGCCAGAAGCGGGGCCTCAAGTACCAGCTGCACGAGCTGTGGGACGGCATCGCCAGCACCCTCGGTCACCCGTGGATCGTGCTCCGCTCCTCGGCGATCGGTGTCGGCCTGGGTTGCATCCCCGGGATAGGAACAGCGGTCGCGAACTTCATCAGCTACGGAGACGCCAAGCGGCGAGCGAAGAACCCCGAGCAGTTCGGCAAGGGGGCGCACGAGGGAATCATCGCCTCGGAGGCCTGCGACAACGCGGTGACGGGCGGGACCATGATCCCCACGTTCACGCTCGGCATCCCCGGCAGCGCCACGTCCGCGGTCATGCTCGCCTCCCTGTACCTCCACGGGGTGCAGCCCGGCCCCCGCGTGATGCAGACCCACGCGGCGGAGGTCTATGCGGTCCTCGGCGGCCTGTTCGTCGCCTCGCTGCTGATACTTCCTCTGGGGATCCTCCTGGCCACGCCGATGGCGCAGATCATCCGGTTCCGTCCCGCCGTCCTCGTGCCGGTCGTGCTCATGCTGTGCTTCGTCGGCGCCTTCGCGGTGCGCAACTCGCTGTTCGACGCAGGGCTGGCGCTCGTGTTCGGGCTGCTCGGGGTTTTCCTCCGAACGCGCGGCTACCCCGTCGTGCCGTTGGTGCTGGCGCTCATCCTCGGCCCGATCGCCGAGAACAACTTCATGCGAGCGCTGCGCCTCGGCAACAACGACCCGCTCTACTTCCTGCAGTCGCCGACCGCCTTGGTCATGTGGAGCCTGTTCATCCTCACCATCGCAACCCAGGTCATCTCGGTCCTGCGCAGGCGGCGGCAGCGCGAGTCCCGTGCCGAGGTCACGGCATGACGGTGCTCCACCCGACCGATCGAGACACGTCAAGGACCATCGCCAGCGAGGATCTGCGGATCCTCATGCAGACCGGTGTGGAAGCCGCCGTGCTGGACGTCCGGGAGCAGCGGTGGTCGGACGCGGGCCACATCCTCGGCAGCACGAACGTCCCGCGTCGCGCGCTCGAATGGCACATGAAACGCCTCGTGCCGCTCCGCTCGACACCGGTCATCCTCTACGACGACGACCTGTCCATTGCCCCTCGGGCCGCGGACGACCTGCGGGCTGTCGGCTACGACGACGTGCGGGTCCTTCACGGGGGCCTGGCCGCGTGGAGCGACACCGGCCTGGCCGTGGACCGGGGGCACAGCGTCCCGAGCAAGCACTTCGGCGAGCTCGTGCAGCACGCGGACCGCGTGCCCAGCGTGTCGCCGCAGGAGCTTCACTCATGGCTGGCGGAGGGCCGCAAGGTCGTGCTCTGCGATGTGCGCACCGCCGAGGAGCATGCCAGGGAGACGCTGCCCGGCTCGGTCAACGTGCCCGGCTTCGAGCTTCCGATCCGCCTGGAGGATCCCGAGGACGACGCCACCGTCGTCGTGCACTGCTCCGGGCGGACCAGGAGCATCATCGGCACCGCCACGCTTCAGCGCAGCGGGATCCGCAACGCCGTGGGCCTCGAGAACGGGACGATGGGGTGGTTGCTGGCCGGCTACGACGTGGAGCACGGAGCATGTCGTGACGGCACCGCCACCGTGCCGGTCTCAGGCGACGGTGACACGCTACGGCGTCGCTGGCGCGCGGAGGCGGAGAGCGTGGGGGTGCGCTATCTCGCGCCACGCGACGCCGACCGCGTGCTCCAGGCCTCCCGGCAGCTGGGATCGACCGCCTACCTGTTCGACGTGCGCACGCACGCCGAACACCTGGAGGCCCACGCGGCAGGGGCGCAATGGGCTCCCGGCGGGCAGCTCGTGCAGCTCACCGACACGTACGTGGCTGTCCAGGGGGCGGTCATCGTGCTCATGTGCGACGGGTCGGCGCGCTCGTCGATCGCCGCCTACTGGCTGCGCCGAATGGGCTTCGGAGCGGTGCTCGTCGTCGCTGGTGGGGTGCACCGGTGGCAGGACGAAGGTCTGCCGACCGAGAGCGGGGAGCATCCCGAGGTCCTGGGGCTTGCAACCGCACAGCGCAGCGTGAAGCCGGTGAGCGCCGAGGCTCTCGGTGAGGCGTTGCGGTCCCCCTCGTCGCCCCCGGTCGTACACGTGGACACCAGCGCCGGCTACGAGCGGGGCCACGTCCCCGGAGCGTCGTGGGTGTCACCGACCCGTCTGGAGGCTCGACTCGAGGAGATCGGTGCTGCGCGCAGCACACCGACCGTGCTCACCTGCCGCGACGGGGTGCTCTCCCGGATCACCGCGTGGAAGGCGCAGCGCGCCGGATGGCGCGACGTCGCGGTGCTCGACGGCGGGCTCGACGTCTGGGAGCGGGACGGGCGTCCGGTCGACCGGACGCCCGTGCCCGACCACACGGATCCCGACGACCGCTTCATCCACCCCGTCTATCGTGGGCCCGAGGCGATGCGCGACTACCTCGACTGGGAGGTCGCGCTCGGTGGGTGACCTCGCGCCCGCGAAGAGAGGAGCAGCAGATGGCGGACACCGAGGCGGCGCCTCTCAGCGAGGAGACTCAGGCGGTCGCCGAATACCTCGCAGGGGCGGTAGACCGCCCGCTTCCCGACGAGGTCGTGACGAGGACCACCTACCACGTGCTCGACACGGTGGCGGCCATGATCTCCGGGGCGGTGCTGGAGCCGGGGCGACTGGCCATCGGCTACGTGCGCTCGCAGGGCGGTGTGGAGGAGGCCCAGGTCATCGGGGCAGATGTCCGCACCAACGCCACCCTGGCCGCCCTGGCCAACGGCATCTCCGCGCACGCGGACGAGACCGACGATTCCCACGCGCCTTCCTTCAGCCACCCCGGCTGCGCGGTCGTGCCGGCGGCGCTGGCCGTCGCCGAGCGTCACGGCCGCTCCGGCACCGACCTCGTCCGCGCCGTGGCGGCGGGCTATGACATCGGGTGCCGCATCACGCCCATGCTGGGGATGTCGCAGTTCTCCGCGCATGGCAGCTCTCTGGCCAGCCACGCCGTCGTCAGCGTCTACGGCGCAGCCGCGGCCGCGGCCGCCCTCGAAGGCCTGTCACCCGAGCAGGTTCGCTGGGTGCTGTCCTACGCCACCCAGCAGTCCTCTGGTGTCACGACC
>WHTC01000509.1 GCA_009379795.1 Nitriliruptorales bacterium
CCCGTCCAGCACCTCGCCCCAGGCGCCAGGCCGGGTGATGTCCGCCAGGATGACCTTCGGGCCAGGCCGGACATCGATGCCACGCACCTCGTAGCCGCGCGCCGCCAGCGCACGGCCGAAGGCCCGGCCGAGGAAGCCGGATGCGCCGGTGACGACCGCAACGGGCATGGCTCAGCGGTGGGCGACAGGCGCGAGGACGTCGTCGACCCGCGAGAGCAGTGCGGGGTCGGCAGTCAGGTCGGCGGCGGCGACGTTGTCCTCCACGTGGCTCGTCTTGGTGGCGCCCACGACGACGCTGGAGATTCCCTGATCCCTCAGGCACCAGGCCAGCGCCAGTTGCGACAGGGAACAGCCGGCTTCCTGCGCGATCGGCTTCACCCGCTGCACGGCCTCCAGGATCTCAGGTGTCATGAAATTGCCCATGTGCGCCGCATACTCGCCGGCAGCGCGGCTGTCCGGGGGCACGCAGTCCATGGACGAGTACTTGCCCGTCAGCACGCCCATCGCCAGCGGCGACCAGACCACCTGGCCAAGACCAACCTCCTTGCTGACCGGCAGGATCCGCCGTTCGATGCGGCGCCACAGCGCCGAGTACTGCGGCTGGTTGCTGACCGGCTCGGGCCAGCCGCGTAAGCGGCACAGCGTCACCGCGTGGGCGATCTGATCCGCACTCCACTCAGAGGTGCCCCAGTAGAGGACTTCTCCACGGCCGATCATGTCGGCCATGACCCGGCACGTCTCCTCCAGCGGCACCGACTCGTCGTAGCGGTGGCATTGATAGAGGTCAACGTAGTCCGTCCCGAGCCGCCGCAGCGAGTGGTGCAACTGCTCCCACACGTGCTTGCGCGACAGGCCACGATCGTTGGGACCCGGATGGGCAGGGTGTGGCATAGGGAAGAAGACCTTGGTGGCCAGGACGTAGGAATCTCTGGTGACGTCCGCGAGGGTCTTGCCGACGACCTCCTCCGCCCGGCCGGCCGCGTACACGTTGGCGGTGTCGAAGAAGTTCA
>WHTC01000220.1 GCA_009379795.1 Nitriliruptorales bacterium
GCGCACCCCCCGAGTCGGTGGCCACCACGGGCACGCCGGCCATCAGGGCCTCCGCGGCCACGAGCCCGAATCCCTCCCGGTGGGAGGGCTGCGCCACGACATCGGCGCCCGCATAGGCCACCGCCAGCTCCTCCGGCGGAAGGCTTCCCGGCAGGTGCAGGTCGACGCGCCGCGCCGCGGCCCGCTGGATCAGCGCGACGCGCTCGGGACCGTCGCCCACGATCTCCAGGCGTGCCGGGGCGGCCAGCCGAGCCACCGCCTCGACCAGGTCGGTGAAGCCCTTCTCGGGTACGAGTCTTCCTGCCGCCAGTACCCGAAGGGGCCGCTCGCTGTCGCCGGTGGTGCCCGCGGCCTTGAGCCCCGATCCGGCCCCGGAGCCGGAGGCCCCGGTGGCTGCCGCGGCCTGGGCGGCTGCGGCCAGGGGCATGGGTCCTATCGCGTCGGCGGGTCGGCCGGTCGCCGCTTCCAGCCGTTCGGCCAGGTCGGTGGACACGGCCTCGACCCGATCCACACCCTCCAGAGCCCAGCGCGCCAGGGCAGCCAGCGCAGGACGTGCCTCGATCAGCGCGACGTCGGTCCCGTGGACCGTCACGACCACCGGGATCGAGGGCCGCGCCAGCCGCGCGACGATCGCCCCGGGCAGCCACCAGTGGACGTGCAGCACGTCAGGGCGGCCCGCGCGGATCTGAGCGCGCACGGCGGACGTCAGGGAAGCGATCAGGCCGCCGGCCAGGGGGGGTCCGGCGGGAGACCGCACCAGTTCGTGCATCTGCCCGCGGTAGGCCAGCCGCTCCCAGCCATCGGGGGCATAGCGCGACCGCCGGACGCCGATCCCGGCGACGTGGTGACGGATCGGCAGGCCGGCGTCGTGCGGCGCGACCACGGCGATGCGCACCCCGGCCCCCCGCAACGCATTCGCCCAGGCCAGCAGGAAGGGGGCGCAGGGATCGCCCTCGCTTCGGGGGAACACGTGCGTGAGCGCCAGAACCCTCATCGCACCGGCCTTTGGGGCTGCGCTGCGAGCTCCTGTCCGACGGCTCCGGCGTCGGAGCCGGGGTCGATCACCTGCCGGATCCGGTACGGCTGGCGCTCCCGAGCGTTCGAGTGGCGCAGCACGTCGCCGAGAAAGCCGGTACCGATCAACTGCACCCCCACCAGCAGGGCAAGCACCCCGAGTTGGAGCAGTGGACGCTGGCCGATGCCCTGGTCGAAGACCAGGCGCAGCACCGACAGGTAGGCCAGGATCGCGAAGCCGGTGGCCGACAGTGCCGCGCCGATCGCGCCGAACAGGTACAGCGGCCGGTCGGCGAAGCGCGTCAGGAACAGCACGGTCAGCAGGTCGAGCAGGGTCTTGGGGAAGCGCAGCACCGACAGGTACTTGGAGCGGCCGGCGCTGCGCGCCCGGTGGCGCACGGGGACCTCGCCGACACGGAAGCCGAGGTCGTCGGCGAGCACCGGCACGAACCGGTGGAACTCGCCGTAGAGCGGCAGTTCGTGCGCGACCTCGGCGCTCAGCAGCTTGAACCCGGTGTTGCAGTCGTGCAGAGGCAGACCCGTGAGCCAGCGGATCGCGTGGTTGTACAGGCGCGAGGAGAGCCGCTTGAACAGGCGGTCATCGCGCCGCTGGCGCCACCCGCCGACCAGGTCGTACCCCCCCACGTCGGCCGCCTGGAGCAGCTTTGGGACTTCGGCGGGCACGTCCTGACCGTCGGCGTCCAGGGTGACCAGTCGCCGGCCGCGAGCGAGCGCGAAGCCAGCGGCCAGCGCACCGGACTTGCCGAAATTGCGCCGCAGTATGACCACGCGCACCACCCCGGGCAGATCATCGGCGAAGCCCCGGAGCAGATCGCTGGAGCCGTCGGTGGAGCCGTCGTCGACGTAGACGATCTCGAAGGGGCGCCCGACGGTCTTGAGCGCCCCCACCAGTTCCTGGTGGAAGCCGGGCAGGCTCTCGCGCTCGTCGAAGACGGGCACGACCGCGGAGAGATGGACGGACACGCGAGCATCCTACGGGCCCCTCCCCACCTGGGTTCTATCGCCCGGACGGGCTGGTGGGGTCCAGCCGGGGGCTGTGGTAAACCATAAGAATCCTGCCCTACGGGGCCGCCCCGTCTCCCCCCACACGCGAGCCCACCCCGCCGGCACTGCGGACAACTCTGCCGGCGACCTGGCGTCAGAGAGGATCGCTGAGCGTGCCCGATCTGCCCGATACCCCGCCGCGGGCCCACCTGCCAGGCAGGCGCTGGCCCAGCGTCAGCATCGTCGTGGTCAACTTCGACGGCCGGGACTATCTGGAGCGCTGCCTCGGTTCGTTGCGCAGGCTGGACTATCCCGCCGACCGCATCGAGGTCATCTTCATCGACAACGCCTCCACGGACGGCTCGGTCGAGTATGTGCGGAGCGCGTTCCCCGAGGTCCGCGTCGTCGTCAATGAGGAGAACACGGGCTTCTCCCCGGCGGTGAACCAGGGTGCGCAACTGGCGAGCGGCGATCACCTCGCCCTGCTGAACAACGACGCCGAGGCCGATCCGGACTGGATCAAGGCCGCTGTGCAGGTGCTCGACCTGGACGACCGCGTTGCCTGCGTGGCCTCCAAGATCCTGCGCGACGACCGCAGGACGGTGGACTTCGCCGGCGGCCAGATGGCCTTCTACGGCCACGGGTTCGCCAAGGGCAACCGCGAGCCGGATGACCCATCGGACAGCCTGCCCCGTCCCACGCTGTTCGCCTCCGGTGGCGCGATGATCGTGCGCCGGGAACTGTTTCTGGATGTGGGCGGGTTCGACGCCTCCTACTTCGCCTTCTTCGAGGACGTCGACTTCGGCTGGCGGCTGTGGGTGCTGGGCCACGAGGTTCGCTACGTGCCCGACTCGGTCGTCTACCACCGTCACCACGGCACGATCGCGCGCTTCGGCTACCCGCGTGAGCGCTACCTGCTGGAGCGCAACGCCCTGGCCACGGTGTTCAAGAACTACGGCGACGAGATGCTGGCGCGGACCCTGCCGGGCACGCTCGTCCTGGCGCTGCTGCGCGGCCTTGCCGATCCGGACACCGAACTGGCCGACTACACCATCCGCGATGACCCGTCGCCGATCACCGAGGGGCGCGTCTCGGCGCTGACCGGGGCCCACCTGGCGGCGGTGCGCGACTGGGGGCTGTCCCTGGACACCCTTGGCGCCAAGCGGTACGCGGTGCAGTCCCAGCGCAAGGTCGACGACCACCAGTTGTCCCGCCTGTTCGAGCGGCCGCTGCTGCCCAACGTGCCCGACGCCGACTTCCTGCGGGTGTTCGAGTTCGTGCTCAACGCCTGGAACCTGCGTGAGCACTTGAAGCACCACGGGCACGTGCTGATCATCACCGCGGACCGGTTGGGCAAGCGCATGGCGGGACCCGCGATCCGCTGCTGGGAGATGGCCAAGCTGTTGTCCCGCCAGCACCGCGTGACCCTGGGCACGACGGCCGCCCCGGAGTTGGAGCACCCCGGCTTCGATGTCGTGCAGGTCAACAGCGAGCGGATCGACGCCCTGCTCGCCGAGACCGATCTGGTCATCTTTCAGGGCTTCATCATGTTCTTCTACCCCCAGATCGCCGCCTCCGACGTGCCGGTGCTGGTCGACATCTACGATCCGTTCCACCTCGAGGGGCTGGAGTTGCGGCGGGAAGAGGCGCCGGTCGAGCGGTTCTCCACGATCAAGTCCGACACCCGCATCCTCAACCAGCAGTTGGAGCGGGGCGACTTCTTCGTGTGCGCGTCGGACAAGCAGCGGGACTTCTGGCTGGGACAGATGACGGCCGTCGGCCGGGTCAACCCGGCGACCTACGACCAGGACCCGTCGCTGCGCAGACTGGTCGACGTCGCGCCGTTCGGGCTGCCATCGGACCCGCCCGTCAAGCGCGAACAGGTCATCAAGGGCGTGATCCACGGCATCGGCGAGGACGACTTCCTGCTGCTGTGGGGCGGCGGGATCTACAACTGGTTCGATCCACTGACGCTGATCAACGCACTCGGGATCGTCGCCGCCGACCACCCGGACATGAAGCTCTTCTTCCTGGGCTCGGCGCATCCCAACCCCGACGTCCCGGAGATGCGCATGGCCGCGGACGCGTACCGCCTCGCGGAGGAGCGCGGACTGCTGGACAAGCACGTGTTCTTCAACCCCGGCTGGGTCGAGTACGAGAAGCGCGCCGACTACCTGCTCGAAGCCGACCTGGGCGTGTCCACGCATTTCGAGCACATCGAGACGGCATTCAGCTACCGCACGCGGATCCTGGACTATCTGTGGGCGTCACTGCCCATCGTGGCCACCGAGGGTGACTCGCTGTCCCGTCTCGTCAACCAGCACGGGCTGGGGCTCACCGTGCCCGCGGAGAACGTCGATCAACTCGCGAGCGCCCTGCGCCGGCTGCACAACGACCGGAGCCTGTACCAGACCTGCAAGGCCAACGTCGAGGCTCTGGCCCCGGAGATGACCTGGGAGCGGGCGCTGGCGCCGATCGTGGACTTCGCGAACCAGCCGCGACACGCCGCGGACCGGGCGGGCCGGCCGGCCGAGTATGTCAAGGCCCAGCAACTCATACCGGACCGCTCCGCCTCCTACCTCGCGCGCCGCTTCTATGACTACTACCGGGCGGTGGGTCCCAAAGCCGCGGTCCACCACGCGCGCAACTTCCTGCGCATGAGGCTGGGCCGGTAGGGCCATGGCCGTGGCAAGTCCCCGGGCGCGCGGGCAGGAGCGCGCGGTCCGGCCCGGGCGGCTGGACGGACTGCGGCGGCGGCTGGAGCGACTGCCCGCGTACCGCGACCCGCGGGACCGTCGCCGCATCCTGCGCTGGCTGGGCGCGGGCCTGCTGGTGCGCCTCGCGGTCATGCCGTTCGCGTTCAGCAGCGACTTCACGGCGGTCTAC
>WHTC01000275.1 GCA_009379795.1 Nitriliruptorales bacterium
CTCAGGCGACAACGATCCAGGCCTTTGTCCGGCAGCCCGGATCACACGGCTCTTCCACGACAAGGGAGGCGCGGCGGCGCGATCAGGTGCAGACTGAAGGCTGCTCAAGCGGGCTGCATGGGCGATCACCGACGCGGCAGGCCTTCGTTCAGGCCCGCCGGTGCCCAGCAGGGGACGACGAGGGAGGAGCAGTCGTGCGCGACAGCCCCCCGGAGAGTGAGCGCGGGCTGCTCACCCTCCAAGAAGCGGCCGATCGGCTGAGGGTCCACTACATGACCGCCTACCGGTGGGTTCGCCGGGGAGAGCTGCCGGCCGTCAAGGCCGGCGGGCGGCTCCGGGTCCGCCTGCGCGATCTGGACCGCTTTCTCGACGAGCGGGAGGTGGACGTGGCGCTGCCCGCAAGGTCATTCCGGCGCACGGATTGGCCCACCCATGTGGACCGGCTGACGCGGCTGCTCATCGACGGCGAAGGCGTCCAGGCCAGCGGCCTTGTTCGCAAGGTGGTTGCCGACGGCGCTCCCGCGGGCGAGGTGTACATTCGGCTGCTGACTCCCGCACTGCACCGCATCGGTGACCTGTGGGCCGCGGGGCGTATCGGCGTCGGCATCGAGCATCGCGCCACCGAGATCGCGGGCACCCTGATAGCCCGCCTCGGTGAGGCATTCCGGCGACGTGGACCGAGCCGGGGGACGGCGGCCACCCTGACCATGCCTGGCGACCCCCACCGCCTGCCCTCCGCCATGGTCGCCGATTTCCTGCGCGCCGGCGGCTACGACGTGCACCATCTCGGCGCGAACGTGCGCATAGAGGACCTACGGGCCTTCCTCCAGGCGGTGCCGATGGATGTGGTCGCCGTGTCGGCAACGAATCCCGACCTCGACCCGATCGCGTTGCACGACCTGGTTGCGGTGGCCCAGAAGGACCACGACGCGACCGTGGTCGTCGGCGGTCAGGGTGCCAACCGTGCGACTGTCGAAGCCGCCGGTGCCGTGCACGTCGGTGATCTCGATCGGTTGACCGCGCGGCTCGACGCGCTGGCACGTACGTGACCGCATCATCATGGACCGGTCCCTCGAACCGCTGATGGATAACCGCACAGAGCAGCTTGCGGACGGTGTCTGGCGGGTGGAGGTGACCACCTACGTCAACGCCTATGTGCTGGCCAACGACGGGTGCGGCGACGCCGAGGGGCTGACACTGGTGGACACCGGCACCCCGCGAAGTGGGCCCAGGCTGGTGCGAAGCATCCGGTTGATGGGGCTGGACCCGCGAGCGGTGGGGGACGTCCTGCTCACCCATTGGCACGCGGATCATGCCGGCAGTGCCGCACGCTTCGCTCGTTCCAGCGCCGCACCCACGGTCTGGGTCGGGGAGGGTGATCTGGCGGTGGTGCGGGAGGGCCTGCGCCCGCCTGTGCCCCCACGCAGAGACACGACTGCGCTCGGGCGTCCGCTGTCGCGCCTGGTCCCGCCCCCGCCCGGAGTGCCAGCGGTGAGCGGACTGGCCGACGGTGCCCGGCTGGAAGCGGCCGGAGGCATTCAAGTCGTGGCCAGCCCCGGCCACACCCCCGGTCACCTCGCCTACCTGGTGGCCTCCCGCGGGGTGCTGCTGACCGGCGACGCGCTGCTCAACGTCCTGTTCCTGTCACGCGGGCCACGCCTGTTGCGGTCGGCGCGGTCCATCGAGCAGGACACGATCAAACGGCTTGCCGGGCTGGAGTTCGATCTCCTGGCGTTCGGCCACGGCCCACCGCTGCTCAAGCGGGCCCGGGAACGTCTGGCCGCTCTCGCCCGAGTCAGCCGCTGAGTTGCTCCAGGCGCTCGGGACAGCTCAGCCCCGGCGAGCGCGCCGAACTCGCGCGTCACCGTACCGATCTCGCCGTCGATGAACCGACATGCACTCCGGAGCCGCAGCCGGCCGACGCGAGCAGAAGGGTGAGTGCAGACAGAAGCCAGCGCCGCATGATGTGCGAGGGTACTTGACCGCGGCCGAGGCCGTCCCCCCGGTCCGGGCACGCGCTGCCGGCGACCGGCGTCAGCAGAAGGAGGAATCGCATGCGTGCCGTCATCGCTCCCGAGCCCGGTGGGCCCGAGGCCCTCAAGCTGGTCGAGACGCCCGATCCCACGCCCGGACCTGGGGAGGCCCTGGTCCGCGTCGAGGCCACCGCGCTCAACCGCGCCGACCTCATGCAGCGCAAGGGTCACTATCCCCCGCCGCCGGGCGCAAGCGAGGCGCTCGGCCTGGAACTTGCCGGCACCGTCATCGCGCTCGGCGCAGGTGCCAGGGGATGGGCCGTCGGCGACGAGGCGATGGCGGTGGTGAGCGGGGGCGGGTACGCCGAGCTTGCGGCCGTCCCGGCCTCGTGCCTGCTGCCGGTGCCCACCGGGGTGTCGCTGATCGAGGCCGCCGCGATCCCCGAGGTGTTCACGACCGTCTACGACAACATGCTGCTGCGCGGCCGGCTCGCGGGCGGCGAGACCGTGCTGGTGCACGGCGGATCCAGCGGGATCGGCACGGCCGCGATTCAACTGGCGCGTCGGGCCGGGGCGCGCGTGCTGGTGACCGCGTCCTCCCAGGCCAAGCTGGAGGCGGCGGCACGCCTGGGCGCAGAGGTCGGCATCGACTACACCACCCAGGACTTCGTCGTCGCCGCCCGCGAGGCGACGGACGGGCGGGGCGTGAACGTCATCCTCGACGTGGTCGGTGGTCGCTACCTGGCACGCAACCTCGACGCCCTGGCGCTCGAGGGGCGTCTGGTGATCATCGGACTGCAGGGCGGCGCCGAGGCCGAGGTGAACCTCGGGCAGATGCTGTCCCGCCGCCTCAGCGTCGCCGCCTCCAGCCTGCGGGCCCGCTCCGTCGAGGAGAAGGCCGGGCTGGCTGAGCGGATGCGCCGCGTGGTCCTGCCCGGCTTCAGCGACGGCACCCTGCGGCCGGTGATCGACCGCGTGCTCAGCCTGGATGAGGTCGCCGAGGCCCATCGCCTGATGGATGCCGGCGACCACATCGGCAAGATCGTGCTCCAGGTCGGCTGATATGACTGATTCCGTTCGGGACAGGTCAGTGGTCGCAAGGTGGTGGGTGTGGGTGGCTGGACCACCGCCTCGGGCTTCGGTGCTCAGACTGGACTGGCCCGGCTCCGGGCCTGACCGGCTTCAGGCCTGGCCGGTGTTGCTGGCGGGTCCGACGGACGCGAGCCCCACGGCCTGGATTGGCCCGGCGGCGATCCAGCCGGTTCTGGTGGGTCGGGCGGGTGTGGTGGGTGTGCTGGGTCGGGTGGGTGGAGGCTCCAGTGGCTGTCGGGGCCGCGGACAGGTTCCCAGCCGCGGTCGTGGATGTCCCGGTGACAGCCGGCGCATGCCAGCAACAAATTGTCCAGATCGGTGGGGCCGCCGTCGAGCCAATGCCGGACGTGGTGAGCTTCGCACCACACCGCGGGGGCGTGGCAGCCGACGCAGCCGCCGTCGCGGACCGCCAGCGCCCGCCGCTGCGCGGCGGAGACGACCCGGGTCTCCCGGCCCACGTCCAACGGCTGTGACGCACCCGTGGTGATCACCCGGACCACCCCGGCGTCGC
>WHTC01000380.1 GCA_009379795.1 Nitriliruptorales bacterium
CACCCGACCCCGAAACAGCTAACAACACCGTCCGGAACCAGTACAACCACCACCAAATTTCACGGCACAAAACCGATCCCAAAGGCGGGGCAAAATACACTGGCTACTAGCACACTGTACAGTTTTCAAAGAACCGACGACGGCTCAACATCGAGCCCTGCCCGGGACCAACGTCCTCGGGCAACTTTCGGAAGTACTTTGCGGCTCGGCTGCGGGGACGTTTGCGTCCGCCGCAGCGTGGTTCAACACATTCCCGGCCTGTCACATTCCGGCCTGGGGACGATCGTTTCCCCCCGGCCGGCGAACCTCGCCGGTACCCGTTCTGGGACTGTACCAGCCCGGTCCATCCTGCTGGGGTCGAGACCCCGGCCGACTGGACCGCTGCCGGCACCATTCCGACAGTGTACCGGCTGGACCGATGCCCGCTGGGCCAAGCATCCCGCTGGGCCGCGACCCAGCAGCAGTGCGAGGCACCAAGGCCAGCTAGGCTTCGCCGCGCCTACGGAGAAGGGAGGCCGCGATGGACGTGGAGCCCCTGGGCCTGCATCACGTGACCGCCATCGCCGGGGACCCGCAACGCAATGTCGAGTTCTATCTGGACGTGCTGGGCCTCCGGCTGGTGAAGCGCACGGTGAACTTCGATGCGCCCGATACGTATCATCTGTACTACGGCGATGAGGTCGGTCATCCCGGAACCATCCTCACCTTCTTCCCCTGGCCTGGCGCGCCACGAGGACGGCGTGGCACCGGCCAGACCACGACGGTCGCGTTCTCGGTCCCGGAGAGCTCGCTTGGCTACTGGGCCGAGCGGGTGCGAGCGTCCGGCGCGACCATGAGCACCCCGCACACCCGCGAGGGTGAGGACGTGCTGGTCCTGCTCGACCCGGACGGGTTGCAACTGGAGTTGGTGGCCCATCCCGATGCCGACCCGCGCCCGCCGTGGGAGGCGGGGCCGGTGCCCGCGGAGCGCGCGATCCGCGGCCTGGACCACGTCGCGCTGTCAGAGATGGGCTACGAGATGACCGCCGGGCTGCTGGTCGACCAACTCGGCTTCCGGCTCAGCCGCGAGGACGGCAATCGCTTCCGCTTCGACGTCGGTGAGGGCGGCCCGGGTGCGCGCGTGGACGTGCTGTGCCAACCCGATGCTCCCCGAGGCTTGGTCGCGGCGGGCACGGTGCATCACGTCGCCTGGCGCGCCCCCGACGACCCGGTCCAACTCGACTGGCGCGCGCGCCTCGTCGAGCAGGGCCTGGACGTGACCCCCGTGCTCGACCGCCAGTACTTCCATTCGATCTACTTCCGTGAGCCCGGCGGGGTGCTGTTCGAGATCGCGACCGACCCACCCGGCTTCACCAAGGACGAACCAGTCGAGCGACTGGGCCAGGCGCTCCGCCTGCCCCCCTGGCTGGAGTCCGAGCGTTCCTGGATCGAGCGGCAACTGCCAGAGCTGAAGGTGCCCGAGCGTCCCGGTCGGCCCGAGGCCTCCCCACCGGTCTAGCCGCCGGACCCGCGGCATCCCGCTGTGAACGTCGTCCTGGTTCCGCTGCTCACTTCTCCGGCCGGCCTCGTGCCGATCGTGGGCTTCCTGCTGGCGGGGGTGCTCGTCCCTCCTGGTCGAGCGATCCACAGTGCCGCCGCGGGGTGCCGCAGGGGCGGCGCGGCTGGTCGGCCAGCGTTGTCACCGATAGCCGGTCGTATCGGCGGGTTTGCCGGCGTCTTGAACTTCGGGGACGTACCTCCAGGCATCGGGCTGGCTGCCGTCGAGATCGGTGAGGCCGTAGATTCTCGCCAGCTGTCCGCTGGACAGCGACTGTCCGTTCCAGCGCGCCACGTCGGGATCGCCGGCGAGCGCCACCACGGCCCGGCCGACGAACGCTGGACTTTCGGAGATGGCGAAGTGGGGCACGCGCTCTGTCGCGTCACGCCAGTTCGATTCGGTGACGCCAAAAGCCTCGAGCATGGCCTCTGACCGCAGCCAACCCGGAGTGAGTGACACGGCCGTCGCGCTGCAGGGCTGCAGCTCGTGCGCCAGCGCGAACG
>WHTC01000451.1 GCA_009379795.1 Nitriliruptorales bacterium
CCCTGGCGAAGCGGCCACTTATGGCTACCCTGCCGAAAACCGCATAATGCTGGACGCTCGGCAGGCGCCGGAACGTTCCTGCCGGCGGTTGGAGGCTCCTGCCCGAAGTCACCAAGGGCGCGTGGCAGCCCCAGGACTGGTGAGATCGGCACACAATGGACTTGATGGAACGCCTGGCGGGCCGCGCGCCACTCGACCCGGCGACGCTGACCCTCGACGAGCTGACGATGTGCATCGACCACTCCCTGCTCCGGCCGGAGCTGACCAGGGAGGAGGTGGAGGCGGGCCTGGCGGTGGCCGCCGAGCATCGGAGCGCCACCGTCTGCGTGCGTCCGGCCGACCTGGGGCTTGCCGTGGAGCGGTTGCGCGGCACCAGGGTCGGGCCGACCACGGTGGTCGGCTTCCCCTCCGGCGCGCACCTGACGCGCATCAAGGTGGCCGAGGCCGAAGTGGCAGCCTACGAGGGCGCGATCGAACTCGACATGGTCCTCGCCATCGGCGCACTGCGCTCGGACCTTGATGCCGAGGTCGGCCAGGACATCGCCGCCGTCGTGGAGGCCGTGGATCCGATGCCGGTCAAGGTGATCCTGGAGACCGCCTACCTCAGCCCGAGCGAGGTGGTGCGGGGTTGCCGGTTGGCGGCCGACGCCGGGGCGGCGTTCGTCCAGAATGGCACCGGCTTCTCCCAGCGCGGGGCCGACGCCGAGGAGATCGCCCTGATGCGGCGCACCGTTGGTGACGAGGTCGGAGTGAAGGCCACGGGTGGGATCCGCAGCCTCGACACCGCGCTGGCGATCATCGGCGCAGGCGCCAACCGCTTCGGCGCCACGGCCACCGCGCGCATTGCGCGGGAATGGCACGAACGCTGATCCCGCCGCGCCCACCCGCGGCCCGACCGGCCGCTCACCGCCCGACCCGTCCCAGGGCCGCGGCTGAGATCAGCCGCGCAGGCTCGGGAGGTTGACCACGATCGCCTCCTGCGTGCTGCGAGCGATCACCACCACCGCCTCGGTGTCCGGCGAGGGATTCTCCTCCCGGTGAGGCGTGTGGGGCGGGACGAAGATGTAGTCGCCGGGGGCGGTGTCCAGGACGCGCTCCCGGTCACCGTCAGCGAACACGAACCTGGGGTTGCCCGAGACCACGTAGATGGCCGTCTCCGACTCGCCGTGATGATGGTTCGCCGACCGTGTGGCGGGGGCCACGTGGGTCTGGCCAAGCCAGATGGCCCGGGATCCGGCGGTCGCACCCGAGACGCCGGCCAGCCGGCGCATCCCGCCGGTCTGGGCGGTCTCCGGGCTGATGTCCGCCGCGCGCACCAGTCGCAGCGGGCGGAACGTCTCCTCGGAGGTTTCACTCACGGGCCACCATCTCCCCCTCAGCGGCCCGCGCGACGCGACCGCGGGTCTTCGAGCACCTAGCCTCGATCCTCGGGAGGGTTGGTTGCGGTAATCGCGTTGAG
>WHTC01000130.1 GCA_009379795.1 Nitriliruptorales bacterium
CGAGACCGGCGATCGTCTGCGGGACGAGCAGGACGAGAAGAAACCCAACCGGCAGCATCCAGCCGTGGCTGAGGTCGTGCAGGAGACCGAACACGAACGGCCCGGCGGCGGCGAGGACATAGCCTACGCTCTGGCTCATCGTCGACAGTTGGGCGGCGTCGTGGACGTCGCGGGTGCGCAGCACCACCAGGGTGAGCGCGAGCGGGAACGCCGCGCCCATCCCGATCCCGATCAGTGTGGCCCACACGTAGGGAGAGGCGCTGGGAGCGAGCAGCAGGCCCAGCAGGCCGGCGCCGATCAAGGCCGTGGCCGCCAGCGCCCAGCCGCTCTGCTGGGCCGACCGCGTGAGCAGGCTCGGGAACAACAGCGCGGTCGGCACGCCGAGGATGATCATCAGCGACAGCAGCTGACCCGCGACCTCCGGGCTGATGCCGTAGCTGCGGTACACCGAGGGCAGCCATGACAGCAGGGCGTAGAACCCCAGCGACTGCAGGCCCATGAAGACGGTCACCTGCCACGCAACCGGGTCCCCCAGCAGCGATGTCGGCGCGTCGGTGGTGCGGTCGTCGGGCACGGACCGCCGGCGACGGGACGCGGTGACCGCGACCCACACGGCGAAGGCCAGCGCCGCCGGCAGGGCCCACACGCCCAGCCCGGCGCGCCACTGCCCACCGAGGGCCTCAGCAGCGGGCACGGCGATCGCAGCGGCCACCGAGGCCCCGACGACCGTGACGCCCACGTACAGGCCCATCATCAGGCCGGTGCGGCTGGCGAACTCGCGCTTGACCATCGCCGGGATGAGCACGTTGGCGACCGCGATGGCCGCACCGGCGAGGAAGGTCCCCGCGAACAGGGTGACCGCGTCGGGCCCAAGACGCAGCACCAGCCCCACGGTCGTGGCCGCGAACACGGCCACGAGCGTGATCTCGGAGCTGAACCGCCGGGCGAGCCGGGGCGCCACCAGCGCGCCGGCCCCGAAGCACAGGATCGGCAGCGCGGTCAGGACCGACGCCGCCGCGCCCGACAGGCCCAGGTCCAGGCGGATGTCGTCGAGCACGGGGCCCACGCTTGCCACAGCCGGCCGCAGATTCACCGCGGCGAGCACGATCGCCACCCCGAGCAGCCAGCCGCCGGTCCGGCCGGCGGTCTCAGGCCGCGGTCGCGTCGTGTTTCCGGCGGCGCCGGACAGCTCGCTCTTGGCACGGTGGTGTGGGGGGAGGCCCATCGTTTCAGGGTGCTTCACAACGCCGTCTTCCGCCGCGCGCAATCATGGCCGCCAGGTGTGCAAAGGGGATAGCGCGGCCCGCGCGATGCGGGACGGGCGCGCGAGGATCGCGGCGGCCGCGAGCAGCGCGGCGAGCACGACCAGCGCGGCCTCGGGCGACCACAGATCCGCGATCGCGCCGTTGATCGCGGCGGCCAGCGGGCGCGAGCCGACGAAGCACACCGACCACAGCGCCATCACCCGACCGCGTAACTCCTCCGGGACACGCTGCTGGATCTGGGTGGTCAAACTCGTGATGGCGCCCATCATGCCCATCCCGCCGACGAACAGGAAGGCGACAGCCAGCGCCGACGTCGGGCTCGCGGCGACCGCGGCCATGCTCGCCGCGAGCACGCCGAGGCCCGCCGAGCCGATACGGGACTGGCTGAACCGCCGGCGCACCGGGCCGAGCAGGAACACCGTCACCGCCGCCCCGGCGCCGAACGCCGATGCCATGGCCGCCACGAGCTCGGCGCCGGCTCCGTAGCCGGCGGCCAGCGGCGGGCTCAGAGTGATGACCGGGTCGACGCCGAACCCGACACCGGTGACCCCAATCAGCAGCAGCGCGACCGCCGCGTCGCGGCGCAGGTAGCGCACGCCCGCGAGCACCGAGCCGTCCGAGGACTCCGGGCGCACAACGGACCGCAGTCGCAGCCTCCACACGACGAACGCGAAGGCCAGTTGGCACGATGACGCGACGCCGAAGGCCACCGCCGGCCCGGCGATCACGAGCAGGAGCGCCCCCAGGGCGGGACCCGCCGCGCGGGCGACGGTGAACGGCGACGTGGCGATCGTGATGACCACCGGCAGCTCGGAGGGCCGGGCCAGAGCCGGCTCGAGCGCATGCATCGCCGGCCCGCTCACCGCGAAGCCGATGCCGACCACGAGCGCGGCGGCGATCACGGCGGCGGCACCCCGCGGACCCTCGAGGCCGATGACAGCGATCCAGACGGCGAGGGCCCCGGAGCCGGCGGCGGTGCCCAACCGGCCGGCGACGACTTGCCCGCAACGGTCACCGCGATCGGCGACGGCGCCCATCCACGGGGCGAGGAACACCTGCGGAGTGAACTGCGCGATGCTGACCGCGCCCACGAGCAGCGCAGAGCCCGACACCTGGTAGACGACGATTGCCGCGACGACGTTGTGGATCCAGATGCCCATCGACGCCAGCACCTTGGCGGCGAAGTACGGACCGACCGTGCGGTCGAGCAGCAGCCGCACGGTGCCGCGGGCTGGTTCGGCCCCCGCCGGATGCTCAGGCCCAGCGACCTGCCGGACTCCCCCCGCAAGCGCCGGCCGCTCACCCTCGTGCTGCGGCTGGCCTCTCACGGCTGCTCGAGCCGGTCGAGGTCCCGGGTCAGGCGCCCGAGCAGCACCGCAAGCGCGTGGAGATCCTCGCCCGACCACCCCGTGGTGACCTCGGCGAGGAGCTCGCGCCGCACCGCGTTGGCGCGCTCAAGGAGCTCCCGGCCCTGCGAGGTCAGCTCGAGCGCGGTGCGCCGCTGGTCCGCGCTGCTGGGCTGCCGGGCAAGGTAGCCCTCGGCCACCGCCTGGTCCACCAGCCTCGTGGCGGTCGACGCATCGACGGTGAGCGCGCCGGCGAGATCGCTCATGCAAGGCTCGGGCGCGTCGAGCCGCTCGACGGCGCGGACCGCCCGCAACGTGCCCGGAGCGACCGGCAGGCCGAGCGCGGTGAGGAACCGCCGCCGGTAGCCGGGACGCTGCAGCAGTCGGCGGACATGGGTAAGGAGGTCGTCGAGCGTGTCGAGGTCAGCCTGCCGGATCATAGATATTTGATTGTAGCAGACAAATATTTCGCCCCAAGCTTGGGGGCGGGGCGAAGCCGCGCCACGCGCGTCACGAACCAAGCTCGGCCACGACCGCGGCGACGAAGCCGGCGGTGCTCGCGCTGCCGCCGAGGTCGCGGGTTGCCGATCCCCCGGCGATCGCGGCCGAAACCCCGCGCTCGATCTCGGCGGCGGCCCTCGGCAGTGCCATGTCATCGTTGCGGGCGCCGAGCCAGCCGAGCAGCATTGCCGCGGACAGGATCATCGCGGCGGGGTTGGCGACGCCCTGACCGGCGATGTCAGGCGCCGAGCCGTGCGCGGCCTGCGCCATCGCCTTGTCGGTGGAATGGTTCAGCGAGGCAGCGACGCCCAGCGAGCCGCTGACCTCACCCGCGAGGTCCGAGAGGATGTCACCGAACATGTTCTCGGCGACGATGACGTCGAAGTCCCCCGCACGGCGGACGAGGTGGACGGTCATCGCGTCCATGTGGAAGGCATCCACGGTGACGTCGGGGTACTCCGGGGCGAACTCCTCGACGATGCTGCGGAACATACCGGTGGTGACTCGCAGCACGTTGGCCTTGTGCACGATCGTGAGATGCTTGCGTCGGCGCCTCGCGAGCTCGAACGCCTGCCGGGCGATACGCTCGATCGCCGGCCGGGTGAAGATCGCCTGGGCGATCGCGACGTCGGCGGTGGGCATCCACTCCCCGGTACCGAGGTAGGTGTTGCGGTCCGCGTAGAACCCCTGTGTGTTCTCACGAACGATGACAAGGTCGGCGTTCGCGCAGACGGCGCGGGTTCCCGGGAAGGTCTTTGCCGGCCGGATGTTCGCGAACAGGTCGAATTTCTTGCGGACGAGTCCGCTCGGGTTGAGCTGCGACCGGTGTGGCTCGGGGTAGCTCGCGCTGTCGTGCGGCCCCATGATCCAGCCGTCGAGCGTGGCCAGCGCGTGGAGCGTCTCATCCGGCATAGCGGCGCCATGCTCGTCGATCGCCGACCGCCCCATCGGCAGCCGCATCCACTCGATGCCGCCGGCCCGGCCGGTGGCCGCCAGCACCGCGTCGAGGACATCGAGGGACGCCGGTACGATCTCCGGTCCGATGCCGTCTCCGTCGAGGACCCCGAGACGATAGGGCCGCGCGTCCGTCATGGTCCACCTCCAGCTCGCGATCGGTCACCGGCGTGCTGCCCCATGCGCGGCCGGGTAGCCTGAAATCCCACGCCGTCCGATCCGGGAGAAGAGTAGAACATGGCCGCAGACAGCTTCGGTTCCCGTAGCACCTTTGAGGTCGGCGGTCGGAAGTACGAGATCCACCGGCTCGCTGCCGTCGGCCGCAACATCGAGGAGTTTCCCTACTCGCTTCGCATCCTCCTCGAGAACCTCCTGCGCAACGAGGACGGCGACACCGTGACGGCTGAGGACATCCGGCAGTTCCTCGAGTGGGACCCAGCCTCGACGGCTCAGCGCGAGACCCTGTTCACGCCCGCGCGCGTCCTGCTGCAGGACTTCACGGGGATCCCGGCGATCGTGGACCTCACGGCGATGCGCGACGCGATGGCGGAGCTCGGTGGAGATCCGTCCGTCATGGATCCACAACTGCTGGCCGACCTCGTGATCGACCACTCGGTCATCGCCGAGGTGGCGGGCGCGTCCGACGCCTTCCGGCGCAACGCCGAGATCGAGTACGAGCGCAACCTGGAGCGCTACCGGTTCCTGCGGTGGGGCAAGGAGGCGTTCAACAACCTGCGCGTCGTCCCACCCAGCACCGGGATCGTGCATCAGGTCAACCTCGAGTACCTGGCCCAGGTCGTGTTCACCGACGATGAGGGCCGGGCGTACCCGGACACCCTGGTCGGCCTCGACAGCCACACGCCCATGGTCAACGGCCTCGGCGTGCTCGGCTGGGGCGTGGGGGGGATCGAGGCCGAGGCCGCGATGCTCGGCCAGCCGATCTCCATGCTCGTGCCCAGGGTCGTCGGCATGAAGCTCACCGGTGAGCTCCCCGAGGGCACGACCGCGACCGACCTCGTGCTGACCATCACCCAGATGCTGCGCGAGCACCGTGTGGTCGGGAAGTTCGTCGAGTTCTACGGTCCCGGTGTCGGGCAGGTGCCGCTCGCGAACCGCGCGACGATCGGGAACATGTCACCCGAGTACGGGTCGACCTGCGCCATCTTCCCGATCGACGAGGAGACGCTGCGCTACCTCGAGTTCACCGGCCGGTCAGCCGAGCAGGTCGCGCTGGTCGAGGCGTACGCGAAGGAGCAGGGGCTGTTCCACGATCCCAGCGTGGAGCCGTCCTACTCGGAGCGGTTGGAACTTGACCTGTCGGCGGTGACGCCCAGCCTCGCGGGCCCGAGCCGGCCGCACGACCGTGTGCCGCTGACCGAGGCTGCCCGGCGGTTCCGTTCCACGTTGCCCCAGTTCATCACGACCGAGACTGACGAGGCGCTCGAGGAGACCTTCCCCGCCAGCGACCCGCCCGCCTACCACGACCACGAACACTCCAGCGCGGTGGAGGTCGCCACCGCTGAGGGCGAACGGTTCCACCTCGACCATGGTCACGTGGCCGTCGCCGCGATCACCAGCTGCACGAACACGTCCAATCCGCAGGTCATGCTCGCGGCCGGGCTCCTCGCGAGGAACGCCGTGCAACGCGGCCTGGAGACCAAGCCCTGGGTGAAGTCGTCGCTCGCGCCCGGCTCCAAGGTCGTGATGGACTACTACGAGCGGGCCGGGCTGCTCCCCTACCTGGAGAAGCTGCGCTTCAACCTCGTCGGGTTCGGCTGCACGACCTGCGTCGGGAACTCAGGCCCCCTCGCGCCGGAGATCTCCGAGGCGATCAACGAGCACGACCTCGCGGTCGTGGCGGTGCTCTCCGGGAACCGCAACTTCGAGGGGCGCATCAATCCCGACGTGAAGATGAACTACCTCGCCTCACCACCACTGGTCGTGGCCTACGCGCTGGCCGGGAGCATGAACCTCGACCTCTACCAGGACCCCCTTGGACACGATCCCGACGGCGAGCCGGTGTACCTGCGCGACATCTGGCCGGGTTCGGCCGAGATCGAAGCGCTGGTGCGCGAGTCGGTGCAGTCTGAAATGTTCAAACAGCGCTACGCGGACGTGTTCCGAGGAGATGAGCGCTGGCAGGCCCTCGACGTGCCGTCCGCCGACGAATCACCGTGGGATCCGAACTCCACCTACGTGCGGAAAGCGCCGTTCTTCGAGGGCATGCCGGCGGAGCCCGAGCCGCTGAACGACATCAGGGGCGCCCGCGTGCTCGCGGTGCTCGGCGACTTCGTGACCACGGACCACATCTCCCCCGCCGGATCGATCCAGGCCGACAGTCCGGCCGGCCGTTACCTCCTCGAACACGGCGTGGAGCCGAGGAACTTCAACTCCTACGGGGCGCGGCGCGGTAACCACGAGGTCATGATGCGCGGCGGGTTCGCCAACATCCGGCTGCGCAACAAGCTCGTGCCCGGCGTCGAAGGCGGCGTCACGCGCAAACTTCCCGAGGGCGAGCAGACCACGATCTACGACGCCGCCATGCGCTACCAGGCGGAGGGCACTCCCCTTGTCGTCCTCGGCGGCAAGGAGTACGGCTCCGGGTCGTCCCGGGACTGGGCCGCCAAGGCACCGTCGCTGCTCGGCGTCCGTGCGGTGCTCGTCGAGAGCTTCGAGCGGATTCACCGGTCGAACCTGATCGGCATGGGCATCGTGCCGCTCGAGTACAGGGAGGGTGAGTCAGCCGAGTCCCTCAGCCTGACAGGTCACGAGATCTTCGACATCGTGGGGCTGGAGGGTGCCGGCGAGATCCCCCGTGAGGTGACGGTGCGCGCCGGCGACGTCGAGTTCCAGGCAACGGTGCGGATCGACACCGCACTGGAGGCCGAGTACTACCGGCACGGCGGCATCCTGCACTACGTGCTGCGCCAACTGCGCGCGCGGCAGGAGCAGGTCGGGAGGACCGGGCGCTGATCAGCGCACCTCGGTGGCGACGCGCGCCATGACGCCCTCGTCCAGGATGTAGCCCAGACCCGGCGTGTCGTCGAGCACCATCTCCCCGCCCTCGATCGCCGGCTTCTTCTCGAACAGCCGCTCCCAGAGCGGATCGCGCTGCGGGTCGGGGTGCAACTCGACGTTCATGCCGTTCGGCACCGCGGCGGCGAGATGCGCGTGGATGTGGGCGGCGTGGTGCGGGGCGAACCTGACGTTGTGCGCCTCGGCGAGCGCGGCGATCTTGCGTCCCTCGGTCAGCCCGCCGGCCTTGGTGCAGTCGTAGTTGGTGATGGCGATGTGCCCGTGCAGGATCAGGTCACGAACGCCCTGCTTCGTGAACTCGCTCTCCCCGGACGTAATCGGGATGCGCACGTGTCGGGCGACCTGCGCGAGACCGGAGATATCGTCGTACCAGTGGACGGGCTCCTCGAACCACGCGACATCGAGTTGCTCGTACAGCCGCCCGGCCCGCACGGCGTCCCAGACGTCCCATCCCTGACTCGCGTCCACGTACAGCGCGATGTCGGGTCCGATCGCCTCGCGCACGACCTTCGCGCGCTCGAAGTCGCCCTCGGGGGACAGACGGCCGGCCTTCAACTTGACCTCCCGGTAGCCCTGCGCGACGTAGCCGGAGAACTCCCCGGCCAGGTCCTTGATGTCCTCGTCCTCCGCGTAGTACCCGCCGGTGGCGTAGACGGGGATGCGGGACCGGCACCCGCCCAGCAGCTGCCAGACCGGGCGGCCGGACAGCTGGCCGGCAATGTCCCACAACGCGATGTCGATCCCCCCGATTGCGCAGGCGACCTGCGGTCGGCCCAGCCCCTTGGGCAGGCTGGCACCGCTGGTCGCCGTGTTCGCGGCTCGCGGTGCGCACGTGGTCTGAAACATGCGCTGCCAGAGCCGTTCGGTGTTGCGCGGGTCCTCGCCGATGATGAGCGGCGCGAGCTCCTTCTTGATGATCTCCGCCACCCGCTCGAGCGGGGTGCCATGGGCGCTCCCGATCCCCACGACGCCCGCGTCGGTGTGCACCTTCACGATGATCTCCGTCTGGCGCGTAATGGCGCGGGATGCCATGTGGAAGGGCCGCTGGAGCGGCACGTCGATGACGAAGACCTCCACGTCCCGGATCGTGACCAAAGCTGCCTCCTCGTCGGTGGCTGAAACGAATGCTCTCAGGGTCTCACTCCGCCGGCCCGCCGGCCCGCAGGGCAGGGATGACGCGCTCGTTGATCAGTTCGAGCGACTCGCGAGCGAGTTCGTGGGGCAGGCCGCTCCACTCGGTCCGCAGGATGAAGTGCGTGACGCCGACGTCGTCGCGCCAGCGCTCGAGCTCCTCGAGGCAGTCGTCCGGGGAGCCGATGACGAAGCGCTGGTCGACCAGCTGCTCGACGGGCTTGTCGAGCGAGTCACGGTCTGGCATCGCGGTGTCCTGCCCCCAGGACAGGTAGGTGCGATACTTCTCGCCGAGGTACGGCAGGCAGCGCTCCCAGGCCTGTTCCCGGGTCTCGGCGCAGAACACCTCTTTCAGCGCGGGGAGCTCGGCCGGTCGCCTGTCGGCGCCGCGCTCAGCCCGGGCCGCAGCGAACACCCGGACCTGCTGGCGCACCGTGTCGCGCCGGGCGTGCGGGTTGATGATCCAGGTGTCCCCCATCCGGCCCGCGCGAGCGACCGCGCGGTCGCTGTTGGCCCCGATCCAGATCGGCGGGCGCGGCCGCCGTACAGGGCGGTTCACGAGCCTCGCGCCGTCCAGACGGCACCATGGCAGATCCGCGGAGACCTCCTCGCCCTCGAGAAGGCGGGTGACGATGTCGAGGTTGCGTTCGAACCGCTCGACACGCTGCCCGCGAGGGATGTTGAATGCCGCGTACTCCTGCTCGCGGTAGCCGAGCGCCGCCCCGAACACCAGTCGGCCACCGCTGATCACATCGAGTGAGGCGAGATTCTCGGCAACGTCGACGGGGTTCTGCAACGCCAGGAGCAGCACGCACAGGCCGACCTCCATATCACCGGTGTCCGCGCACAGACGGGCAAGGAAGGGAAGCGGCTGGAGCTTGCGCACCTCCTCGAGCAGGTAGTGGTGGCCCGTGAACACCGAGTCCCAGCCGTGATCCCGCACGAAGGCGACCATCTCGAGCTGCTCGTGCAGCGCCCTCAGCGGATCCCGGTCCGGTGGCTGCTGATTCGACAGGAACAGCCCGACCTTCACCATGCGATGGCCATTTCCCGGGCCGCCCGCTCGTGTTGGAGCGGGCTCATGTCCCGAGGAACGGGAGCAGATCCTCCAGGAGATAGGGGGGCCACCGCAGGTTCAACAGCTCACTCATCAGCCACATCCCGCTCAGCACCACGAGGGTGCCGATCACCGGCAC
>WHTC01000246.1 GCA_009379795.1 Nitriliruptorales bacterium
GACTGGTAGAGGTCGCGTGGCTGCAGCAGCTCCGGATCCTCGAACTCGGGCACGTGGGTGGCCACCAGATAACCGAAGTCCGGGTCGGTCTTCCAATGGATGGTGTCCTCGGCGATCGCCTTCACGATGGCCGAGGAGTGCGGGATCTCGACCTCCTTGGACCCATCGACGCCTTCCCGACCGCCGACCCGACCGGTATTCAGCACATAGACCCCGAAGTCGTAGTCCATCGACCGGATCAACTCGCCCAGGCGGTTCCCCTGGAGGTACTCGTGGCCCATGAAGAAGGGGTTGGTGCCCGGCACGCGGAGGTTCTTGCCGGCCTCGTCCTTCCCCCCCGCCGACGTGCCCTTGGTCTCCCCGAGCATGAAATACGCGACCGCCTGCTCCACCGAGGCCATCTTTGCGACCGCCGGGATGATCGTCTCATTGCGGTTCAGGATCAGCAGGAAGTCGGCCTTGCCCAGCTTGCGTGGATCAAAGTGCTCGATTTCGCTGAGCTCGAAGGTGCCACGGCCATTCGCCGTGTAGCTGTCGTCGTAGAAATCAACCTTGCCATTGGCGTCGACCCCGACGTTCTCCAGCCAGCCACTGGGCTTGGTCAGCGCCCCGTGGATGGTCGGCTCGTAACGCGGGTCAAGCCCGTAGGTCTTGGCGAAGCAGCCGTTCTCGGTGGAGTAGACCTCGCCGCCCTGGACGAGGGCGACGATGTCGTCCTGCACCGGCAGGGACCCGTTTTGCCGTGTGAACGTGGTGGTGGTCTTTCCCGTCCCCGACAGCCCCACGATCAGCCCAACCCTGTCCCCACCATCGGTGGGGATGACTTTCGCTCCCGCATGCATCGCCAGCGCGTTCTGCTGGTATGCCCACTCCATCCACATGCGCAGGTTGCCCATCTTCGACTCACCGAAGTAGTCGATGTTGAACACGCGGGTGACTTCGTTGTCCAGGTCGATGGTGACCAACCTGTTGTCTGGGAGGCCTTCGGCCGGGCAATTGGGCGTGTAGATGACCGTGAGCACGTCCTCCTCCCGCCAGTCGGCGTCCTTGGGGTAGTACAACTGCTGCTGCATCGCCGGGATGTTCGCGTTCGCCCGCTCGATGTAGACCCGTGCCGGACGCTTCATCGGCGAGTTCTCCGGGCCGATGTAGCCCTCGACCAGGATCATGTCCGTCTCCGCGATGTAGGCGTCCTGGCGCTTGGCCAACGCTTCGGAGTCGGCGCGCGACATGGTCTGCTTGCTGGTCGTCGAGGGATCCTCGGTGATGATGAACGTGGATCCTCCGGACCGAGCCGTGACCCGCGCCTTCACGTGCCAGTTGCCGAACTCGGTCAACTGCGCGTTGGGCATTCGGGAGACGAAGGCCTTGAGCTCGTCCTGTGACGGGTTGACGGCGACGGACTTAGCAGCGGGAAGCGTGATGGCCACGACGCGGGTACCTCCTGGGGGACGACCGGACACGGGGACAATGCGCGGACGGCAGCGGGTGACCGCGAGCCGCTACGAGCCAAGACGATCCTAGTCGGAACATGGAAGCCGGCGCCGACCAGGCCGAATCCGGTGTTCTAGCCTTCCCCCGAGACGCGGCGGCTACGCCCCCTGCACCGGCGGGCAGGGCTCAGATGCTGTAGGTGTCCCCCCGCGCGCGCACCCGGCCCTCGATCACGAGCTTGCGCAGGTGCGCTCGGACGCTGCGCTCGGCGGCGGGGTACAGAACCGGATCGACGTCCGCATAGACCCGTGCGACGATCTCGCCGGGAGTGCCGCCCACGGCGGCCACGGCATCGAGCACCTGCTGTTCCCGTTCGCGGCGATGCGCCAGATACTCCGCGATAACGCCCGCGGGGTCATGCAGCGCCGGGCCGTGGCCGGGATACAGCGCGCTCGCACTGAGCCCGCCGAGGCGTTCCAGTGACGCCATGTACTCCCGCATGTCCCCGTCTGGCCACGCGACCACGGTCGTCCCGCGCCCGAGCACGTGGTCGCCGGTGAGCACCACCCCGGTGTCGCGCGCTTTCAGGCACAGGTGGTCGCTGGCGTGCCCGGGAGTGTGCACCGCCTCAAGGGTCACGCCTCCCGCGCCGACGGTCGCACCGTCGGGGAGCGGACGGGCCTTCGCGGGTACCAGATCAGGGGTGAAGGCGTGCAGCACTGCGCCCCAGTCATCGGCCCACCCGGCGGCCTCGGCGTGGTCGGCGTGGTGATGGGTCAGCACCACCGCCGACACCGTGGCATCCATCCACCGCAGGCTGGCGTCGAGCGCGGCACGGTGTGCGACCAGATCCGGCCCGGGATCGATCAGGACGACATCGCCGCGGCCCCGCTGCCCCATGAGGTACGTGTTCGTGCCCTCGAGCGTCATCGGCGAGGGGTTAGGAGCCAGGACAACGGCAGTCACCTCGTCGAGCCACCGCAGGGGTGGCTGGCCAGCACCGGCTCCGGCGGCTCCTTCGGGCAGGTCGTCAGGCGCGGGCATCAGCGCTGCCCAGGGTAAAGGGGCCAGGGGTAGTCAGGGTCATCGGGGTGCAGGATGCCGGTGACCTTGCCGTTCTCGTCCACGATCAGGTGTGGCTGGAGCGGGCGGAGGCGCCCTCTGGCGGCCGCCGCCGCCAGCAGCGTCGGGGTGTCGGCGAACCCCGCCAACTCCTCCAGCGTACGGATCGTCGGGAACACCAGCCTGAGATCGCCCGCCGTGTGCGCCGACAGCGCGTCGGCGGCGGTCAGCCAGCGCGACTCAGTCGTCTCGACCCGGTCGTGGGCGGCGGTCTGTTCCTCCGGGGCGCGAGCGAGGAAGAAGATCGTGTCGTAACGCCGGGGCTCCTGAGCCGGTGTGATCCAGCGGCTGAGCGGTGTGAGCGCCCCGAGGTCCAGCACCAGGCCCGCTCCGGCCACCCACGCGTTGAACGCCGCCGTGACGTCCTCGTCCTTCGCCCCGCGCTCGGGTGGCGCCGCGAGCGCCTGCCGCATCGCCATGACCTCAGCGTGGTCGACCGGCCGGCCGTCGGCGCGGCGGGCCAGCAGCACCCCCGCCTCCTCGAACGTCTCGCGCACGGCGGCCACGAACAGCCCCAGCGTGAGCCCGGGGGCACGGCCAACCAGCGGCGCGACGGCGGCCGGGTCCAGACCGTCCCAGCAGGCGGGCTCCAGCCGCATGTCGGCCTGGTCCACCGTCCCGCCGGGAAAGACCCATGCCGTGGGCGCGAACCCGGCGCGGGCGTGCCGCTGGAGCAGCAGCAGCTCCGGGGGGCCGCCTCCCGGCGACTCTCGCAGCAGCACGACGGTGGCGGCGTCCCGAGCGAACGCGCCGCTGGGTCCTTGGCCTCGCGGCTCCGCACCCCCGGGCGCCTGCGACTGTGCCCCCATACGACGGCATCCTATGTCTGAATGCATCTCGTGATCGGCAGGCCCGGCTCGGCCCCCCCGACGCCCCGGAACGCGGCCCGGCAGGCGCATCTGCAACAGGCTGAGACGGACTTCGAGCCCCTACCGTTCGACGCCGAAGCTGCAAGGGCGTTCGGGCAGGTGGCGGCGTCATTGCGTCGCTCGGGCCGCATGCCCGCCGCGCGGGCATATGACGCGATGATCGCGGCCGTCGCGATCGCGAACGAGCTCCCCTCTACACCTGCAAACCCCAGTGACTTCAAGGGGATCGATCGCCTCGACTTGGTTCCCGTGCCGGTTCCCGGCGCTCTGGAGCAGCACCGCAGCCGCGCGGTGGGGCAGGATGGGCGGGTGATTGAACACGCCGCGCTTGCCGCCCTGCCCCGTGTCGACGCGCTGGTTGAGGCGGCGGAAGACCTCGTCGCTCAGTACGGTCGGGCGCCAGCGACCGATGCGCTCCGGCGGGCCGTGGACGGCGCCCGCCGGGCGCTGCTCGCCGGGGAGGGCGCCGACGTCGACGCCGGCTCGCTGGTCGCGGCCGCCACGCTCGACCTGGCCCGGCGGCGGCCGGGACCGCCCCGTCCGGTGCTGAACGCCGCCGGCATCGTCGTGCACACCAACCTCGGGCGGGCGCCGCTGTCAGCGGCTGCGCGCGAGGCGATGCTCGCGGCCTCCGACTACTGCGACTTGGAGTACGACTTGGACACCGGTCGCCGAGGCTCGCGTGACACGCGGCTGGGGCCGCCGCTGGTCGAGGCGACCGGGGCGGAAGCCGGCATCGCGGTGAACAACGCTGCCGCGGCGCTCGTGCTCATCCTGGCCGCACTCGCCACCGGACGCGAGGTTCCCGTCAGTCGCGGGGAACTGGTCGAGATCGGGGGGTCGTTCCGCCTGCCCGAGATCATGGCCGCCTCCGGTGCGCGCCTGGTCGAGGTCGGCACCACCAAC
>WHTC01000418.1 GCA_009379795.1 Nitriliruptorales bacterium
CTCAGACGTCTTACTGATTGAATGCATGACCTTAGTCGACCGTCACGGCGAGCCGCAAGGGCAGACAAGGTGCGGCTGTTGACGCAGGCCGAGAAACGGGTGCAGCCGGTCAGCACAGGCCCTGGGCACGCACGCCAGCTCCCAGCGAGACCACCGCGACGGCGATGCAGACGCTCGCGACGTCGCCGAGCGTGACCGCGAGGGTGTCGGGCATCAGCCCGACAGAGCGCAGCACGGCCAGCGCCAGGAAGCCGAGCACGGAGGGGGCACAGGCGGTGCGCAGGCCGCTCTGACGCTCGCCGGACCCGCGCCCCCACCGCCATGCCGACAACGGCAGGAGCCCGGTCATCCCCGCCAGCGTCGTCTTGAAGAGTAAGACGAGCTCAGCGCGCCCGCGGCAGGGCTCCGCATACTCAGACCGCTGGCACCACCCCTCCAGAGAAGGACCCGCCATGGCCTCCGAGCTCGTTGACCTCAGTCAGCCGTTGCACCCTGGGATGTCGCGAGTCGCCGTGCTGCCAGAGGTTGAGATCACCCGGTTGAACACTAACCTGCAGACGAGCCTGTTGTCGGTCCCCTCGCACGCCGGCACGCACATCGACGCCCCCATCCATGTCATCAAGGGGGGCAAGCGGATCGGCGACATCGAACTCGCCCGCTTCACGGGCCAGGCCGTCGTCTCGACCGTGCATCGCGCGCACAAGGAGCTCATCACCGTCTCAGACGTGCTCTCAGGCGGGCCGGAGCCACGCGCGGGTGACACGCTGATCATCCACACCGGCTGGAGCGCGCACTTCGACGGAGAGGACTACCACGAACACCCCTCGCTCGATATGGAACTCGCCGAGTGGGCGGTCGAGCAAGGGCTGTCGATGATCGCGATCGACACCATCAACCCCGACCTGCCCGTCAGCCAGCGAGACGAGGGCTTCAACTTCCCGGTCCACCGCAAGCTCCTCGGCAACGATGTGCTGATCGCCGAGAACCTGACCAACCTCGATCGGGTCAGCGGCCACCGCGGCCGGTTCCACGCCTATCCCACGGTGGCCATGCCCCCCGGTGGCGACGCGGGACACGCTCGGTTCGTGATGGAGGCCCCAGCGGACCAGTAGGTGGTGCTCTCTTTGCCTTCGAGTAGGAGGTGCGCGAGTGAGTGATCGGCCCGACGACCTTGCTTCGCGGTTGCTCGACGCGCTGGGGTCCCTGCCCTCCGGGATCGCTCGGGCCGCCGGCCCATCGGAGGTGGCGGCGCTGGTCGCCGGCGTCTACCGCAACCTCTGGGACGCT
Source organism: Nitriliruptorales bacterium (assembly GCA_009379795.1). Taxonomy (GTDB): domain Bacteria; phylum Actinomycetota; class Nitriliruptoria; order Euzebyales; family Egibacteraceae; genus WHTC01. The sequence continues at coordinate 1,288 of WHTC01000418.1, forward strand.
GACTGGTGCCGAGTCTGGTGGGCGGACGCCGACCGCACCGAAGCGCGGATGATCGGGTGCGCGCCGGCGATGGAGCTCCGCGAACCCTGGCAGTACCAACGTGTGCTGGACGGTTCAACCGACATCGTGGCAAGCGTTGTGCTCGAGGGCCGCCAGCGGATCGAGGCCGACGCCACAGCCATCGTGGACGCGGACCCTCGCATGGCCCAGAGGCTGGGAGCCAGATCCGGCTGCCACACCCCGCTTGTCGTCGCCGGCGAGATCCGTGGCGACATGACACTCGTGTCTACCACGTCCAAGGGGTTCTTCCAGAACGCCGACGCGCCTCTGCTGCGGGCCGCGGCCGGCTACCTCGCTTCGGCGATCGAGCTCGCCCATGCCCGCAATCCGGAGTGGCGGGTACAGGACGAGCCGTCCGCTGCCCCCTAAAGGC
>WHTC01000306.1 GCA_009379795.1 Nitriliruptorales bacterium
CCCCAACCCCAGCGCCATGACCAGCAACCCGACCAGACCCGCCCGACCCCACGTCCGCCCGCGCGCCCCCATCGCCAACCCCCCAAGTCGCCCAGCCCTGCCCACAACGACCAAACACCCAGGTCCCCGCAACCCGGATCGTCCCGCTCACCGGCCGCTGCCCGCGAAGACCAAACTATCATAAACAGTCGCTGACCATCTCAGCACAGTCAAGAGCGATAATCATTAGAATCCATGACAGTCTGTGACAGGACGACATAGCTCCATGACAGTCGAAGGCTGCACGGCGTGTGAGCGTGCAGGTCAGCGCCCATTCGCGGTCGGCGGCGTGCAGCACCACGGCTCAGCCTCGGGAGTGCCGGTGCTCACCCGAACTGCGGCGTGCGCATCCCACGGGCCCAGAGGGAGATCGACACCTCCGCCGGTGACGGGAAGGGCGGCGGCGGTGCGGCCGGAGCAGGTCGCTCTCGCGGGCAGCGGTGACGCCGCCCGCCTGGCGTGCACTCACGTGACTCCGGCACACCTGGAGAGGCCGTGCCGGTGTGTCGCCGTCCCGGTCAGCCGGTACCCGTGAACTCCCAGTGCCAGGGCTCCGGGTTGCTCCCGCCCTGCTGGGCCCAAAGCGGATGAATCCATCCGAATTGGCCGGCGTTCTGCCGCATCCACTCGTGTTGCGGGGTGCCGAACGAGTTCACTCCGCTGCCGATATCGATTGCAAGTCCCCAACCGTGGTTGGAGGTGCCCGGGATTGCGGCTTTGTAGCACATCCTCTGCTGGCACCATCGACCCCTGGTACGCACCTGTCCGTCGTAGGAACGGTACGTATCAGTGACTCTCAGGGTCTCATTGAACTCCTCGCGGAATGCGGCATCCAGCGCCAGCAGCGCAGTCGCGGCATCGCAGCGCAATCGATGGTCACCGCGCTCGACGCGGCACAACAACGATGACGGAATCCTGCCGTTCGTATGTCCCCCCCAGGCCCCAACTGTTCCGGTGAAAGAGGGGTATTTCCGATCGTATGCCTCATCGAGCAGGAGCGTGCCGAAGAATCGGGCGTCACCGTTCGGGGAGACCTGATGGTCCGCCACCACCTGCCAGTACCCCTCTCCGGTCGGTGTCGAGGTGATTCCCGTGACCGGGTCGCTGCCACTTCTGGCTGCGCCACCGTGGTGTCGCGCGGACCCGTAGGAGAAGATTTGCCCGCTCGAACTGGTGATCCAGTAACCGCTGCCGTCAGGGGTGGCGGCGAGGTCGACGATGGTGCCGCGATAGGAGTCCGGGGAGTCTCCATGATGCTTGGCAGACCCGTAGGCGTGGACCTGTCCCGCCGCGCTGACCAGCCAGTAGCCGTTGCCATCGGGGGCGGAGGCCATGCCGACGACCGGCGCGTCCAGGCTCTCGGGCGTCTGGCCGTGATTTCCGGCGGATCCGTAGGCGTAGATCTGTCCGGTTGCGCTTGTGAGCCAATAGCCGGTCCCATCGGGCTTTGCCGCGAAACCGGAGATCGTACCGACATAGCCTTCCGGCGCTCCGCCGTGATCTGACGCCGAGCCGTAGGCGTAGACCTGTCCGGTGGAACTGGCGAGCCAATACCCGGTGTCATCGGCAGTTGGTGCGAAAGCGATGATCGAGTCGTCGGCCCCGTCCGGTGATCCCCCGTGGTACTGCGCAGCACCGTACGTATGGACATCTCCGTGGTTCGTGGCGAGCCAATAGCCGGTGCCCTCGGCCGTCGCGGCGATCGCGATCGTAGGATGCCTGATCTCGGCGTGGGCCGGCTTGGAAAGAAGCGACAGTGTCACTGCTGACAGCAGGAGGACCGCCGCGCCAGCGCGCGCAATGAGCGGCGTTCGATGTACTTGTGCCCACACGTTGCTTCCTCCCCGAAAGCCAGCCGTGAGATTTTTCCAATCTGACAATGACGGGGGAAGAGTATCGAAATACGTCGTCAAGTCCAGGATCTGCCGCATGAGCCTTGCCCGAGGGTGAAGTGGCGTGTCGCCGGATCTGCTTGACTTCGGGTCATGCGTGTTCGCGAACTTGGATCCACCGGGCTGGTCGGGACCCCGCTGGGGCTGGGAACCGCGGCATTGGGTCGGCCCGGCTACCTCAACCTGGGCCACGGCCGGGACCTCGGAGCAGACCGCAGCGTCGCCGCCATGGAGCGGCATGCCCACGCCATGCTCGACGCCGCCTACGCCGCGGGCATCCGCCACGTGGATGCCGCCCGCTCCTACGGCCATGCGGAGGAGTTCGTCGCCTCCTGGCTCGACGCGCGCGGCCTGGCCTCCGGCGACCTGTTGGTCAGCTCCAAGTGGGGCTACACCTACACGGGCGGGTGGCGGGCCGACGCCCAGGTGCACGAGGTCAAGGATCACTCGCTGCCCGCGTTGCGCCGCCAGGCGGCCGAGTCGCGGGTGATCCTGGGCGATCGGCTGAAGCTGTACCAGATCCACTCGGCGACGCTGGATACCGGGGTGCTCCAGGATCGCGCCATCCTCACCGAACTGTCCCGCCTCGCCGGTGACGGGATGGTCATCGGGCTGTCGGTCAGCGGGCCGCGGCAGGGTGACACCATCCGCCGCGCGCTGGAGGTCGAGGTCGACGGGGAGCGCCTGTTCCGTTCGGTGCAGGCCACGTGGAACCTGCTGGAGCCCTCGGCCGGGCCCGCGCTGGCCGAGGCGCACGATGCCGGCTGGGCGGTGATCATCAAGGAGGCGGTCGCCAACGGGCGGCTGACCGCGCAGGATGAGGAGGGTCCGTCGCTGGCCACTGTGCGGACGCTGCTGCGCCAGAGTGCCGCTGGCCACGGGGTGGGCGTGGACGCGCTGGCGATCGCCGCGGCGCTCGCCCAGCCCTGGGCCGACGTCGTGCTGTCGGGCGCGGTGATCACGCCGCACCTGGCCGGAAACCTTGCCGC
>WHTC01000270.1 GCA_009379795.1 Nitriliruptorales bacterium
GTCGGACTGCAGTTCGCGCTGCTGCTCGGCGGGGCCATCCTGACCGAGCGAGTCTTCAGCTGGCCCGGCCTGGGCACCGCGATCCTCGGTTTCATCGAGGCGCGCGACTACGTTGCCGTCCAGGGCATCGTGACCTTCTTCGCGGTGGTGGTCATCGTCATCTCCCTGCTGATCGACGTGATCAGCGGGTTGATCGATCCCAGGATCCGGTACTGATGCCCGGCCTTGGAACCCGGGTTTCTCACGCCTGGCGGCCCTTCGGCCAGGCCAGCCGCACGGCGCGGACCCTCGTGCTCGTTGGTCTGATCATCACCCTGTTCTTTGTGCTGGTGGCCTTCGTGGGCCCATCCCTGTACCGCTACGACGCTATCCAGTATCAGGTGGAGCCCGGGGTGTCCGGCGGCGAGCAGTTGCCACGCCTTGCCGACCCCTCCGGCGAGCACCCCATGGGCACCACTCGCGACCGCTACGACGTCCTGGCGCGGATCATCGGCGGCGCCCGCCTGGCGTTGTCCGTGGTGCTGTTCTCCACTCTGCTCGCGATGAGCGTCGGCGTGACCCTGGGCCTGCTCAGTGGCTACCGGGGCGGGCGGATCGACCGGTTCCTGGTCACCTCCATGGACGCGGTGTACACCTTCCCGCCTCTGCTGCTCGCGATCATCGTGGCGTTCCTGCTGCAGCGGTATCTGTCGCCGGGCGTCCCCTCGGCCGCCGCCGCGGTCGGGGTGGTCTACATCCCCCAGTACTACCGCGTGGTGCGCAACCACACCCTGTCGGTCAAGGAGGAGCCGTTCGTCGAGGCGGCCCGGTCGCTGGGGGCGCGCGAGCACACGATCATCACCCGCTACGTGTTCTTCAATGTGGTGCAGAGCGTGCCCGTCATCTTCACGCTGAACGCCGCCGACGCGGTGCTCACCCTGGCCGCCCTGGGCTTTCTCGGCTACGGGGTGAACCCGCCCACGCCCGAATGGGGCTACGACATCTCCCAGGCCGTGATCGACATCACCTCCGGCGTCTGGTGGACCGCGATGTGGCCTGGCCTGGCGATCGTGCTCCTGGTGACCGGGCTGACCTTGGTCGGCGAAGGCCTCAACGATGTGATCAACCCGTTGCTGCGTGCCCGCGGGCTGGTGGGTGCGCGCATCGCGCGCGAAACGCCGGCGATTCTCCCGGAGGAGCCTGCGATCGCGGCGGCGCCCGCGCCCGAGGTGGCAGAGGCGGGAACCCCTGAGGATGAGGACAGCGCGGCCGGCGGTACGGGCAGGGTGAAACGGTGAACGCCCCTGCGCTCCGGGTCCGCAGCCTGCGGGTCGGCTACCGGACCGCCCGCGGCCCGCTGTGGGCGGTCGACGACGTCAGCTTCGACGTGCATCCGGGGGAGAGCCTCGGTCTGGTGGGGGAGTCGGGGTGCGGGAAGTCCTCACTGGGGCGCGGCCTGCTGCAACTGCTGCCGCCCGGCGGGGTGGCCCGCGGCAGCGTGCAGCTCGGCGACCGGGAACTCGTCGGGGCCTCGTCCCGGCGATTGCGGGAGATCCGAGGGGAGGACGCGGCCCTGGTGTTCCAGGAGCCGATGACCCGCCTCGACCCGCTGATGCGCGTCAGCGACCACTTCGTCGAGGCGATCCGCGCGCACCGGCCCGGCACGTCCGCGAAGACGGCCCGGCGGATGGGCCGTGAGGCGATGGCGCAGGTCGGGATCCCCCCGACCCGCGCCGACAACTACCCGCACGAGTTCTCGGGCGGGATGCGCCAGCGCATCATGCTGGCGCTCGGCATCGTGCTGCGTCCCGCGGTCGTGATCGCCGACGAGCCGACCACGGCACTCGACGTCATCGTGGAGGCGCAGATCCTCAGCATCTTCGAACGGCTGCGCCGAGATGAGCGCTTGGCGCTGATCCTGATCACGCACAACCTCGGGATCGTCGCGCAGACCTGCGATCGGGTAGCGGTGATGTACGCCGGGAAGATCGTGGAGGTCGGCCCGGTGGAGGAGGTCTTCGCCGCGCCGCAGCACCCCTACACCCAGGGACTGCTCGCCTCGACCATCGCCCTGGACACCACCGAGCTGCACTCCATCGCCGGCAGCCCTCCCGATCTGGTCCACCCGCCGCCCGGCTGCCGCTTCGCGCCGCGCTGCCCGGCGGTCATGCCGCACTGCACGGACGCGGTTCCCGGCTACGCCGAACCGTCGCCCGGCCAGTTCGCCGCCTGCTACCTGCACCCTGGGGCGGAACCCCTGCTCGCCCAGGAGGTGGCCTCGTGAGTCGCGTGCCCCAGCCGGCGCCCCAGCGCGCGGCGGTCACCAGCCCTGACGCTGAGGTGCTGGTCGAGGTCGACCACCTGTCGACCCACTTCCCGGTGCGCGCGGGCCTGTTCGGCCGCCGCCAGGCTCTGGCGGTGCGGGCGGTGGACGACATCACCTTCGACATCCGCCAGGGTGAGGTCTTCGGCCTGGTCGGAGAGAGCGGGTCGGGCAAGACCACGCTGGGGCGCAGCCTTCTGCAGCTGGTCAAGCCGACGAGCGGTGCCGTGCGCTACCGGGGCCGCGACCTGGTCGCTCTGTCCGAGCGGCGGATGCGGCCGCTCCGCCGAGAACTTGCGCTGATCTTCCAGGACCCCAACGCGTCGCTGAACCCCGCGATGACGATCGTCCAGGGGGTGGGGCACCCGCTGCGCATCCACGGCCTGGCGTCCTCGCGCGCCGAGGCCCGCCAAGGGGTGGCCGAGATGCTCGTCCGGGTGGGGCTGTCGCCGCCGGAGGCGTTCCTCGACAAGTACCCGGAGGACGTGTCCGGCGGCCAGAAGCAGCGGCTCGTGATCGCTCGCGCCCTGATCACCAACCCCTCTTTCGTGGTCGCCGACGAGCCGGTCGCGGCCCTCGACATGAGCGTTCGGGCGAAGGTTCTCGAACTGCTGCTGGACCTCAAGCGCGACTTGAGCTTGACCTACCTGTTCATCACGCATGATCTGGCCACGGCCAAGTTCCTCTGTGACAGGATCGGCATTCTCTACCTGGGCAACATGGTGGAGCGGGGGCCCGCCGACGCACTGTTCGCCGACCCCACGCATCCCTATACACGGTCGCTGCTCGACGCGGTGCCGGTGCCTGATCCCTCGCGGCGGGGCCGGGAGCGGCGGCTGCCGTCCGGTGAGGTGCCCGACGCCCTGGACCCGCCGGCGGGATGCCGCTTCCACCCGCGGTGCCCTGAGGCGTTCGCACCCTGTGGTTGGGAGGGGGCGGACCTGGTGGATCTGCTGGAGCGCCGCTGGTCGGAGACTGACGTGGACACCTTCGAGGCGGAACTCGCCGCGACCGGGCCGCTGGACTCGATCCAGATCAGCGAGCGCGAGGTGCGGTTCCCCCAGGGCGATGCCGGGCGGCTTGTGCCTCTCCTGGAGCGCTTGCGGCGCTTGGAGGCTGGGCGGGTCTTCAGCGCAGTGACCGACGTCACCACCGAGGACGGGCACGTTCTGGTGCAACTGGGGGAGGGCGTGGGAACCGGCCCTTCAACAGGTCAGGCGGGGGCAGGTGGCATGCCATCTGCACGGGGTCGTGCCGCGCCGTCGCTGATCGCCGGCCAGCGACGGCGTTCTCGGTACCATCCGGGGTGATGACGTCCTCGGCGCACAGCACGA
>WHTC01000433.1 GCA_009379795.1 Nitriliruptorales bacterium
CCGACCAGGTCGTCCGCCGTGAACGTGAAGGTCGCCAGGGTGCCATTGGTCCGCCCCGGGATCAGCTCGGGCGGCGGGCCGTCAGGGTACAGCCACACGACAATGTCGCCGTTCTCGCCACGGGCTCCGAGGTGGATGTGCGCCTGGGTGACGTTCTCGATGTTGCCGACGTTGAGGCGGAACGACATCTCGGTGCCGTCCGCGCTCAGCTGGTACTTGGCGAGGCCGGTGGCGTTCGTTTCCACATCCGGCGCCCCTTCAGCCGGCACCTCCTGGTCTCCGGACATCGGCGAGGCGAAGTTGCGCGACGACGCCAGGGACACGGCGGCCAGGGCGACGACCATGGCCATCAAGAGCACGACGATGGTTGCTATCAGTCGACGGTGCATGTGCCTTCCTCCGAGTCTCAGGGCAGGGGCTCGTCCCGCGGGGTCGAACGCCGCCTACCGGCTGGCGGGGCTGGTGAGACGATAGACGTTTCCGGATGTGCCGGTGGGGCCGGTGGTGTCCGAGGTGAGGACGTAGACCTCGCCCGACGCGTCCTCGCCGAAGCCGAGGACGAAGTGGCCGAGTCGCCCGCCCGGCCGCCCGGCGACCCGCAGCTCCTCGAGCTTCCACAGCCCGCGATCACGGGGCTTGGCGACCAGGAGGGTCCCGTCGGGCTCGGCGAAGCTGCGGCTCCAGTCCGCGAACACGTACCGTCCGCGCAGCTGGGGCAGCTCGGTGCCGCGATAGACGCGGCCGCCGATCACCACGAGCCCGAGGCCGTCGTCCTGGCCGCTGCTGTTCGGGTACTCGATGACCGGGTCGATCAGCGGTTCGCCAGAGGCACCGGTTTCGGGGCAGACCTCGGGCGACGTGAACGGGTTGTCGGGGTCGAAGCAGTGCGTGCCTTCCTTGATGTTCCAGCCGTAGTTGCCGCCGCGCACCACGACGCTGACCTCTTCCCACAGGTTCTGGCCGGCGTCGGCGACGAACAGGTCGCGGTCGCCACCCCGGTCGAAGGTGATCCGGTAGGGATTGCGGAACCCGTACGCGAAGATCTCGTCGCGCCCCTCCTCCCCGACGAACGGGTTGTCCGGGGGGATCGCGTAGGGATCGCCGGCATCGACGTCGATGCGCAGGATGCTGCCGAGAAGGTTGGTGACGTCCTGGCCGTTGCCGAGCCCGGGCGTGTGACCGAGGTCCGTGTCGTTGGCTCCACCGCCGTCGCCGAGGGCGACGTGCAGCAGGCCGTCGGGGCTGAACGCGAGGTCGCCGGCGTTGTGGTTGAACTGGGGCTGGTCGACCTGGAGCAGTCTCCGCTCGGAGTCGGGGTCGGCCCGGTTGGGGTCGGCCGCGGACACCTGGAACTCGGACAGGTGGCTTGTGTGATTCCAGTCCGGTGGCGCCTCCGCCCGCAGCGGCGCGCTGTAGTAGACGAAGAAGCGTCCGTTGTCCCCGAACTGGGGATGGAAGGCGAGTCCCAGAAGGCCGCGCTCGTCGAAGTTCTCCATCAGCGGGACGATGCGGTCACGCACGTCGAGGAACGGCTCGTCGGCAAGCGTGCCATCGGGCATGAGGACATGGATGAGCCCGACCTGGTCGACGATGAGCCGCCGCTCTGACCCGTCGGGCGGAGCGACGAGCATCAACGGCGAAGTCAAGCC
>WHTC01000118.1 GCA_009379795.1 Nitriliruptorales bacterium
CTAAAGAAAAGGTATGCCCCTTGCCCTCCTGGGGTAACGCCGTACGGGACGCGGTCCGTTGAGGGCCGCGAAGGGATCCGAATGACGAGTCTTCCAGGAGCAGAATCATGACAAGCATCGCTCAGGTTGACGCAAGTCAATGGCTGCAGGATCTCGGGCAGACGGTAGTGAGCGTGCTGCCGGCGCTGCTCGTCTTCCTGCTGATCTTGATCGTCGGCTACTTCATCGCCAAGGCGGTGGCCAAGATCCTTGACCGGGTGCTGGGGCGTGTCGGCTTTGATCGCGTGGTAGAGCGTGGCGGGATCGGCCGTGCAATGGAGCGCACCAAGTACGACGCCAGCGACATCCTCGGCCGGATCGTCTTCTACGCGTTGATGCTGGTCGTCCTGCAGTTGGCGTTCGGTGTGTTTGGACCGAACGCGATCAGCGAACTGATCTTCGGGATCATCGCTTTCCTGCCACGCATCTTCGTGGCGGTCGTCATCGTCGTGGTGGCCGCGGCCATCGCCGCTGCAGTCAAGGAGATCGTCGAAGCCAGCATCGGCGGGCTGTCCTACGGTCGCCCGCTCGCTATGGCGGCTTCCGGCGCAATACTGGTCGTCGGCGTGTTCGCCGCGCTGAACCAACTGCAGATCGCACCGCAGATCGTCAACGCGTTGTTCTATGCCGTGCTGGCGATCATCGCCGGTTCCGCGATCGTCGCGATCGGTGGTGGCGGCATCGGACCCATGCGCGTCCAGTGGGAAAAGGCCCTGCAGCGGGTCGAGCGAGAGGCCCCGCAGGTGCGTGAGAGCGCCCAGGGCTCACAGGACCGCATCGCGCGCCGAGCCGAGGAGCGCCGCGAGCAGGTGACCGCGGACCGTGCCCAGCAGACGCCGGCCGGCCCCGGTGCTGGTACCACGCGCACCCGCTCCGACGACACCATGAGCCTCTCGCGCGAGCAGGACGAGACCGTTGCCCTGCCCCACGAGGAGAACCGCGCCCGCCGGCCGCGCTGACCGAGTCGTCAACGCGGCCGTCGCACCGCCCGGCGGCCACCGCGCCTTCGGGCGGTGCCGGCTCCTCGGCCCCGGCCACTGCCTGGCACAGCTCAAGCCAGTTCGAGCAGCAGCGGCGCGTGGTCGGATGGTTTCCTGCCCTTCGGACAACAGCGCGGTGGCCTCGGGCGCGAGCAGCGCCACGCCCGCCCAGCGCCCGCCGCTGTGGTCGGCCGCGGCGTAGCCCATCTCGGCCAGGTCGGCTTGCGGGGATCCGTTCGCGCTGGATTTGGTCTCCTGAAGGCACACGACATCGGGCCGGTGCTCCTGCAGGAACTCCAGAAGGCGCGGCATGCGGGCCTTCTAGCGAGTTGACGTTCCAGGTCGCCAGTTTCATCACGTGATCAGCACCGGTGGATCATCGACAGCAACAGCGTGAGCACCACCGACACGAGGATCACGGACGTGATGGGGATGAAGATCCTGCTGCGTGCCGTCTCGATCCGGATGTCGCCGGGCAGGCGCCCGAACCAGGACAGCGCGCCCGTGGTGACCAGAACGCCGACGATGACCGCAGCCACCCCGAAACCGATGATGAGCAGACCCACGCCTCGTTCGTTCATGATTCCACGATGGTGACGTCCCCGGCCCCGCCCGGCAGCGGTCACCCGGCCGTGATCGTCTTCTTGACCGACTTCGGTCTGCGGGATCCCTACGTGGGGATCTGCCACGCCGTGATCGCCGGGATCGCACCCCACGTCCGGGTGATCGATCTCAGTCACGGCGTTCCACCGCAGGACGTGCGGGCCGGCGCGCTGATGCTGCTCGACAGCCTGCCCTACCTCCCTCCGGGGGTCGTCCTGGCCGTGGTGGATCCTGGTGTGGGGACCCGGCGGCGATCGGTTGCGGTCAGTGCGGGCCCTGGCCCCCGGCCGCGCTGGTTCGTCGGTCCGGACAACGGGGTGCTCGCACCGGCCATCGAGGCCGCGGGCGGCGCCGGGGCCGCCTGGCACATCGAGCACCCACCTCAGGTCGGCGGCCAACGCTCCGACACCTTTCACGGCCGGGACCTGTTCGCGCCGGCCGCGGCTCTGCTCGCCGCGGGAGGGGACCCCGCTGCGCTGGGTCGCCCGCTGCCTGTTCAGACCCTGACCCGGATCTCGTTTCCCAGCCCGGAGGTTGGAGCCGGTGATCTGATGGCTGAAGTGCTCATGGTGGATCGGTTCGGGACCCTGGCGCTGTCGGCCCGAGCGCGGGATCTGGATGGCGCGGGGTTGCGGATCGGCGACCCGCTGCACGTGCGCGCCGGCGGCCGCGAGCGGCCCGCTCGCGCGGTGTTCGGGCGGACCTTCGCAGATGCCGCGCCGGGCGAGGTGGTGGTGCTGCTCGACAGCGCCGGCAGGGTGGCGGTCGCGGTCAACGGTGACAGCGCCGCCCAGCGTCTGGGGGTTGGGCCGGGGGACTCCGTTCGCCTCTCCCGTGCCGGCTCGGAGCCGGGAGGTCGGCAACACCGGAGGCCGTAGGCTACGAAGCCGGCTCGCACGAAGGGAGGGGAGTGTGGCGGATACCGCCGGGCGGCGGATCCTGGTGACCGGCATCGCCAGCGATCTCGCGACGCGCCTGGCCGCCAGGCTCGAGGCGGACGAGCGCGTCGAGTACATCGCCGGGGTCGACGTTCACGAACCGAGGTCCCCCCTGGAGCGCACCGAGCTCATCCGTGGGGATCTGCGAAACCCGCTGGTGGCGAGCGTCGTGGAGTCGTCCCGGGTCGACACGATCGTGCATCTGTGGATCTCGGCCATGCCCGGCCGCGCGGGTGGGCGCAGCCGGATGAAGGAGCAGAACGTCATCGGCACGATGCAGCTGCTCGCCGCTGCGCAGAAATCGCCGCGGCTGCGGAAGCTAGTGCTGAAGTCCACGACCGCGGTCTACGGCAGCCACTACTCGGACCCGGCACTGTTCCGCGAAGACATCGCCCCTGACAGTGCGCACAGCTCCGGCTACGCGAAGGACGCCGTCGAGGTCGAGGGCCACGCCCGCGCCTTCGGCCACCGCCGCCCGGACGTCGCGCTGTCGATCCTGCGCTTCGCCAATTTCATCGGCCCGGGGGTCGACAGCCCCCTGACCCGGTACTTCGCGCTGCCAGTGGCGCCGACGGTACTGGGCTATGACCCTCGCCTGCAGTTGGTGCACATCGAGGACGCGGCCGCCGTCCTGGAGCGGACGACGCTGGAGGACCTCCCCGGCATCTGCAACGTGGCTGGACCCGGCATCCTTTACCTGTCCCAGGCGGTCCGCCTGGCGGGCAAGCCGTGGGCCGCCGTTCCAGAGCCCTTCGTCCACGGGATCGCGGACGTGGCGCGCCGCATGTGGGGAGTCGACTTCTCCCCCGAGCAACTGCGGTTCCTGTTCTACGGACGGGTCGGGGACATCACCCGTCTGCGCCGCAGGCTCGGCTACGAGCCCCGCTATTCGACTGGCGAGGCCTTCCGCGAGTTCCTCACGCATCACATCCGGCCCGTGGTGGACCGCGAGACCGCCGAACGCTGGGAGACTGATCTGGGCGTGGCGTTGACGCGCGCCTACAGGACCGCGGCCGCCCTCTGCGCGCGCCCCTGGACAGCGGGGAGTTCCCCGTGACCCGGTCGGGCGAGGACGAACCGCTCGCCGACGTCGACGCCACGATCGCCGCGGCGCTCAGGTTCATGCGCCGGCGCTTCACCGGCCAGTACGAGATCGACGTCTACGGGTTCGACCGGGAGCTCACAGAGCAGGTGCTGCTCCCGCTCGCCAGGCCGCTGTACCGCTCCTACTGGCGCGTGCGCACCCTCGGCATGGAGCACGTCCCGTCCGAGTCCGGCGGCCTCATCGTGGGCAACCACAGCGGCACGCTGCCCTTCGACGCGATCATGGTGAAGATCGCCCTGCTCGACGAGCACCCCGCCCACCGTCACCTGCGCGAACTGGCCGCCGACCTTGCGCTCCGCGTACCGTTCGTCGGGCCGCTGGCCCGCAAGACCGGCAACACCCTCGCGCACACCGAGGACGCGCTGCGCCTGCTGCGCTCCGGTGAGCTCGTCGGGGTCTGGCCCGAGGGCTTCAAGGGTATCGGCAAGCACTACCGTGACCGCTACAAGCTGCAGCGGTTCGGTCGCGGTGGGTTCGTGGAGGTCGCCCTGCACGCGCAGGTGCCGATCGTGCCGGTGGCGATCATCGGAGCCGAGGAGATCTACCCGATGGTGGCCGACGTGCGCTGGTTGGCGCGCCTGCTTGGACTCCCCTACTTCCCGATCACCTGGCAGTTCCCGCTCCTCGGCCCGCTCGGCGTGGCGCCGCTGCCGTCGAAGTGGGTCATGGAGTTCGGCGAGCCGATCGAAACGACCGGCTACGGACCGGAGGCCGCCGACGACCCGATGCTGGTCTTCGAACTGGTCGATCGCGTGCGCGACACCATCCAGCGGATGCTCTCCCGCAATCTGAAGGAGCGGCGGTCGATCTTCTTCTGACCCCCCTTTCCTCAGCCGACGCTGTGGCTGATTGGTCGGTGAGGAAAGGGGTCACTGACTCCGCCCGTCAGGTCGACAGCATCAACTGGACGGCGAGCGCCAAGACGATCGCCGCCAGCAGCAGCGCAAGGACGATCGTGGTCCACGGTCTCATGTCGCGCGCCTTCGGCGTTCCGCTCAGCCCGGGTTCCGGCTGTCCCCCGCCTTCGCCGGACACGGTAGCAACGGGCACGCGGCCCACCAGGGCCGCGGCGGCCAGTTCGCGGTGCCCTCTCTTCGCAAACAAGGTCTTGACAGCCGCTGAACCCCCGGTGCACGGTTCCGGATCGCGGCCCACGCTTCCGCATTGTTGACCCACGTTGTGGACTGGCAGCGGAGAAGCTGGGGCGGGCGCGCGGACCGGAGGGGGGTCGCTGCGGTGTATGCCACTGTGACCAGCCGCCGATCTGCCGCCCGAGAGGGCGATCTGAGCCATGTCGAATGCGCGGTCGCACCCGGCCGTGCGCGCGAAGGAGCGCAGGATGAAGACGAAGTTGCGATGGTTCGGGCTCGTGTTCTGCCTGACGCTCGTCACCGCGGCGTGCGCCGGTGACGATCAGGACGGCGCTGCCGGGGGCGCCGAAACCGAGGAGGCCGGCACGGAGGACGCGACCGAGGAAGAAGCGGCTGACGGTGAACCCGGCGGGGTCGCCCTGCCAGAGGGCTACGGGGAGGAGACGCTGGACTGGACGATCGCGTTCGGACCGGGTGGCGGCAACGACATCATGTCGCGCGAGCTCATCGAGATCATCCAGCAGTACGAGCTGTACCCGGGCAACATCACCGCCGAGAACCGCGAGGGCGGCAGCGGCGCGACCGGCTGGGGCTACCTGCTGAATCAGGCCGGAAACCCCTATGCAATCTCCTCGACCAGCGGCAGTTTCCTCACCACGCCGCTGCAGGCTGACACCGGCTGGGTGGCCACCGACTTCACGCCGGTGGGTCTGATGGCTACCGACGAGCTGGTGCTGCTGGTCAACGACAGCTCGCCGATCACCACCCTGGAGGAGTTCGTGGAGGCGGCGCAGGCAGACCCGCCGAGCATCGGGGGCATCGGCATCGTGAACGTCGACTTCATCGTGCCGTCGCTGTTCGCCACCCAGGCAGACTTCGAGTTCGAATACGTGTCGTTCAACGCCGCCGGTGAGCTCAACACCGCACTCCTCTCGGAGAGCCTCGATGCGATCGTGTCCAACCCGGGCGAGCTCCTCGGCCAGATCCAGTCCGGTGACCTGCGAGCGCTGGCGTTCACCGGCGCGGAGCGGCTCGAGGAACTGGGCGACACACCGACCTTCGCGGAGCTCGACTACGAGATCGGCGTGTCGTTGCCGCGCGGCATCGTCTTGCCGCCGGACGTGGATCCGGAGATCCAGGAGTACTGGATCTCCGTCATGCAGGAGGTGGCCGAGACCCCGGAGTGGCAGGAATATATCGAGGACAACCTGCTGTCGGAGAACCTCGCCTGGGATGAGGACTTCACCGCGTTCCTCGAAGACACCGGCGGCACGTTCGAGACCATCCTGCGCGAGCAGGGCGCGATCGAGTGACGACGCCCGAAGCCCGCGCGGCGCGAGGCGGCGAGGAGCCGCGAAGATGCCAACCACCCGGTCGATCTTCACCATGGTCCTGCTGGCGCTGTCGCTGTCCTACACGGTGCTGGCCTTCGGCCTGATCTTCACGACCACTGCCGGGCGGATCGGCCCGGGCTTCTTCCCGCGCATCGTCGGCGGGCTGCTCGTGGTCGCCCTGGCCACCTCGCTCGTTGTGGACGTGCGCCGCCAGGCGGGCCACGAGGAGGCGCCGCACGGCCGCGAGGTCGCCGTGCTGTGCGGTCTCGCGGTGCTGTTCATGCTTGCGATGATCTGGCTCGGCGGGCTCATCGGCATGATCGTGTTCACCCTCGTGACGCTGACCTACCTCAACCGCGAGCACCCGGTGCACAACCTGCTGATCGGCATTGGCTTCCCCGTCGGGTTGTACGTGCTCTTCGACGTCTTGCTCAACGCCTCGCTGCCACGCGGGGCGTTGCCGTTCTTCAACTAGCTCGCCGACGAGACCGGAGGCATGCGTGGACGTCCTGTCCAACCTGTTCGACGGCCTGGTGACCGTCGCGAGCCCCGTCAACCTGCTGTTGCTGCTCGCCGGTGTGCTGGTGGGCATGGTGATCGGGATCATTCCCGGCCTCGGGCCGTCGGCGGGCATCGCGATCCTGCTGCCGTTGACCTTCGGGTTGGACCCGACCGGGGCCATCGTGATGCTGGCCGCCATCTACTACGGCGCGATGTACGGCGGGACGATCACGTCGGTGCTCATCAACACACCCGGCGAGTCGGCAACCGTCGCCAGCACCTTCGACGGCTACCCGTTGGCCAAGCAGGGTCGGGCCGGACCGGCGCTCGTGCTGTGCGCCCTCGGCTCCTTCGCTGCCGGCGTGATGGGAGCGGTGCTCCTCAGCTGGCTGGCACCGGCCTTTTCCCAGGTCGCCCGCCGCTTCGGGCCGCCCGAGCTGTTCCTGGTCGTGATGCTCGGGCTGCTGATGCTGGTCGTGATCGTCGGCGGCAACCGGCTCTACGGGAGCATCTCGGCGCTGATCGGGTTCGCGGTCGCAACGATGGGCGTGGACAGCAGCACCGGGGCCCAGCGCTACACCTTCGGGTCCACCGACCTCATCAACGGCATCGACTTCATCCCCATCGCGATCGGGCTGTTCGGCATTGGTGAGCTGCTGCACTCCCTGTACCAGGGCCAGCATCGCGAAGAGACCCGCTTCGTCTCGGTGGACACGAAGTCCGCCAGCTTCTGGCCGACCGCCAGGGACTGGGTCGAGAGCAGGGGCTCCATGCTGCGGGGATCGGTGCTGGGCTTCGTCATGGGGGTCATCCCCGGCGCGGGGGCGACCATCGCCTCGTTGATGTCCTACTCCATGGAGAAGTCGGTCTCCAGTACCCCCGAGAGGTTCGGCAAGGGTGCGATGGCGGGGCTGGTCGGCCCGGAGTCCGCCAACAACGCCGCCAGCGCCGGGGCGATGGTGCCGCTGATCACGCTGGGCATCCCGGGGTCGGCCTCGACCGCCGTGCTGCTGGCGGCTTTCCTGCTGTACGGGCTGCGACCCGGTCCGCTGCTGATCGAACAGAACCCGGAGTTCGTCTGGGGCCTGATCGCCAGCATGTTCGCCGGCAATATGATGCTGGTGCTGCTCAACATCTTCGCGATCCCGGTGTTCGCGAGCTTCATGAAGATCCCCTACCGCATCGTGATCCCCACCGTGATCGTGCTGTGCACGGTCGGGACGTACACGGTCAACGGCAGCATCGTGGAGACCTGGATCATGCTGGGTTTCGGAGTCGTCGGGTTCTTCATGAAGCGCTTCGGCTTCTCGCCGGCGGCGACGGTCGTCGCGCTCGTGCTTGGCCCGCTCGCCGAGGAGACGCTGCGCCAGTCGCTGACCATCTCGCGCGGCAGCTTCGCGATCTTCGTCAATCGTCCGGTGTCACTGGGCCTGCTGATGTCGATCATCCTGCTGATCGTCGCGCCGCTGCTGTGGCGGCTGTTCGGCCCAAAGCGTCCGCTGCTGACGGCCCCCGCCGAGGCGCAGGACAACCTACCCTTCGACAGCGATGCCGGATGAGTGGCCCCGCCCGGTTACGGGTCTCCATGAGGCCCAAGGGCGCACGATGAGTGAGCGCATCAGTGCACGGGATCGGGGGTCGCCGCCAACGGCGGGTCGAGCTCGCCGCCGGCCAGCAGCGTCGCCGCCTTCACCCGTTCGCGGGCGAGGAACGCCACCAGGCTGTCACGCGTGTCCAGGTAGGCGCGGCAGTCCAGTTCCAGGGTGATCGTGCCGGACCAGTCGGATGCGCCCACCCTGGCCAGGAAGCGCTCCAGCGGCAGGATGCCGCTCCCGATGGGGGCATGGCTGTCCTTGCCGTTGCCGAAGTTGTCGCTGACATGCAGATGCGCGACGCGCTCCGAGAGCGCGTCCCAGGCCTGGAACAGGTCAATGCCCGAAACGCCGAAGTGGCTGGTGTCGAAGACCACATTGGGAAAGGCCTGGAGCTGTTCCGGGGTCACCACCGAGGAGAAATTGCGGCCCGCGACGGGGAAGAGGTTCTCCATGGCGAAGGTCACGCCGGTCCCCGCGGCCACGTCGTTGACCTCACTGAGCACCCATCCTCTGGCGCCGCGCTCCCAGCGGAATGGGGCATGGGCGACCATGATCCGGGCGCCGATCTCCGCGCTGACCGCCAGGGAGCGCCGCGTCTTCTCGATGTAGTTGGAGCCCATCACGGTGCGCAGCAGCACCATGTATGGCCCGTGCACCACCGGGATGTCGAGGCCGGCTTCCTGGGCGTAGGCCAGGACCTTCTCCGGATCCCGGCTCTCGGGGTTGTGCGCCAGCAGCAACTCGGCGCCGTCGAAGCCGGCGTCGGCGATCGCGTCGAAGGTCCAGTTCAGGGGGCTCATGGCGAGCGGCCCAGTGGAGACGAGCAGCCGCCGGGAGTGAGAAGTCCCAGTCATGGTGCTCCAGGCTAGCCGGGGGTCGTTGGCGCAGGACTGCCGGACGGGAACCAGCAGTTGAACACTGGGCTGGGGCGGGCACGGGCCTATTCTGGTCTCGTGTTCACCGCGCTGCTCGCGCCGCTGGCCGCCACCCTGATCGCGGGGGCGTTCGCCGCGTCGCTGCTGCGCCAATGCCGTGCGCGCCGGCGCCACCACGCCCTGGCATGGGCGATCTCCCTCGGCCTTTTCGCGGGCGGCACGCTGTCGATCGCGCTCGGCGTCGCCGTGGGGTGGAACCCGGTCACCTTCGGCTCGTACTGGATCACCGGAGCCCTGTTGACCGTGCCGTTCCTCGCCGTCGGCCAACTCCATCTGCTGGCACCGAAGCTCGCGGCGCTGTGGTGGACCTTCGCGGGCCTGTTCGCCGCCTGGGCGCTCTTCGCGCTGTTGAGCTCGCCTATGGATGCGGCCGTGCTCACCCGGATCAACGCCGGTGGCGGCATCCCCGAGGGGGCCCGGGTGTTCGCCCCCGGATCGCTGGCCATGGCCATGCTGCCGTTCTCCAACTACGCCGCTGCCATCGTGGTGGGCGGGTCGCTGTGGTCGGGAGTGCGCACCCGGCGGTGGGGGATCCTGCTGATCGCCCTCGGTGTGGTCGTGGCGGGCGGGTCGTTCGCCTTCGTGCGGGCGGGGCGCGGCGAGTTGGTCTCGGTCTTCCTCGGCCTGGGCGTCGCGCTGATGTACGGGGGCTTCCTGGCCGCCGCCAAGCCGTCGCGCCGCCCTGCGGCCGCCCGTTCGAAGACGAACACGGCCGGCGCGCGGACGTGAGGTTCCGCGCGCGCCACCGGCCCCGCGTCACCGTCTACACCCGCAAGGGGTGTCACCTGTGCGGGGAGGCGGAGGCGCTGGTGCGCCGCTGGGCACGACGCAACGCGGAGGTCGACGTGGTTGACATCGACACGGATCCGGCCTTGATCGATCGCTACACCGTGCGCGTTCCCGTGGTCGCCGTCGACGACCGCGAGATCGCCGAGTTCCAGGTCGACACCGCCACCCTCCGCGCCGCGATCCGCGAGGCCCGCCGCCACTGACCGGCACGCGGCGAGGA
>WHTC01000450.1 GCA_009379795.1 Nitriliruptorales bacterium
TACCACTGTGTTATAAAGTAAGGCATTATGGCGACTTCTTCAAGTACTTTCTGGGGGGGCGCCATGGGAATGAGTCTGGAAGCGCGGTTCAAGAAGTACTGTGACGTGATGGTGGCGACGATGCAGCATGCGGATCGCGAGCAACCGGGGCACTGGTACCTGAAGGGGTTGGTGCTGCCTGGTGGCCGCAAGAGTGTGGAGCCGATGGCGGCGCGGGTGCAGCCGCAACGCGTGCGCTCGGCCCACCAGTCGATGCATCACCTGGTTGCCGAAGCGCATTGGAGCGACGAGGCGCTGTTGGCGGCGGTTGCCAACGAAGTCCTGCCCAAGCTGGTGCGCGACGATGAGCCGGTGTGGTGGATTCTGGACGACACGGGTTTGCCGAAGAAGGGTAAGCACTCGGTGGGTGTGGCGCATCAGTACTGTGGGCAGACGGGCAAGCAGGACAACTGCCGGGTGGCCGTGACGCTGACGCTTGCTACGCACGAAGGCAGTCTTCCGCTGGCCTTTCGTTTGTACCTTCCGCGCGAATGGACCGACGACGAGGCGCGCTGCCGCAAGGCAGGCGTGCCCGAGGAGGTGGCCTTTGCGACCAAGCCGGAATTGGCGTGGCGCCAGATTGAGGCGGCACTGCAGGCGGGGTACCCGCGCGGCACCGTGCTGGCCGATGCAGCCTATGGTGACGAGACCGCGTGGCGCGAGAAGCTGGCGGGGCATGGTTTGACGTACGCCGTGGGCGTGCGCCCGGCGACCACGGTGTGGTGGGGCGAGCACCAGCCGGCGTCTACGCCCAACCCGAAGGGCGGGCGTGGAAGGCCGCCGAATCGACTGCGGCGCGACGCGCACCACCAGCCGATCTCGGTGCAGGACTTGGCGCGCTCGCTGCCTGCGAGGAGCTGGCGCACGGTGACTTGGCGACAGGGCGTGTCCGGGCCGCTGCGTTCGCGCTTTGCACGCGTGCGGGTCCGGGCCGCGCACCGTGACCGGCCGCGGGCCCAGGAGTGGCTGATCATCGAGTGGGCGCGCGACGCCGATGAGCCCGCGCACTACTGGTTCAGCAACCTGCCCCAGGATATGGCGTGGCAACAGATGATCGACACGCTGATGGGGCGTTGGCACATCGAGCGCGATTACCAGGAACTCAAGCAGGAGCTTGGCCTGGGGCACTTCGAGGGACGAAACTGGAGAGGATTCCATCATCACGCCAGTCTGTGCGTAGCCGCTTACGGATTCTTGATGCTGGAGCGCCTGTCTGGCGCCAAAAAAAACTCCGCTCGATTCACAACGCCTGCCCTACCCACCGACTTCCGTCCGCGCGGGGCTGGCACCGATGCAGCGCCACGTGCCATGGTCCATCGCAACCTGCCGCTTCCGACTGGCGCGCGCCGTCGCAAGGACTCTGATCCAGTGCCCATGCTGCGGCCACAGCCTGTGCGCAGAAACCACTTAGTAACACAGTAGTACTA
>WHTC01000511.1 GCA_009379795.1 Nitriliruptorales bacterium
ATAAAGGTTTTCAGTCCTACGCCCGGCAAGAAGGAGGCCTTTGCGGAGCAGATGTCGAAAGAAGCCGATATCAACGTGATCCCTGTCGCCTCTGCACGCGAGGCAGTATGGGGAGCAGGCGTCGTCTATATGGCGACCAACTCCAAGGACCCAGTTGTGATGGGGGATTGGCTAGAGCCCGGCCAATTCGTGAGCAATGTGTCGGACGTGGAACTAGAACTGGCGGGTTGGGAGCGCTGTGACGTGCTGACGATGAATCGTCACGGCCGGAGATGGATGCGCTACGCTATCGGAGGCGTAGATATCATACCGGAACACGGTCGTGATCAGTATACTCGGCCGACCAAGATCAAGTGGGATGAGCTGCCCTTGTTGGGCGATGTAATAGCGGGCAATCATCCTGGCCGCACCTCTGATGACCAGATCACGGGCATGATTTTGCGAGGAGACGGAGTACAGTTCGCCGCTGTTGGCAATCTCGTTTACAAGCTTTGTAAAGAGCGAGGCCTGGGGACCGAGATACCAACTGAGCTGTTCCTCCAGGACGAGCAGTACATCCCATAGGCCCCATAGGCCCAGAGGGCCGTACGCCATAGGAGCTGGCGCCGCGCGGAGCGGCCGGAGACAGGAACGCCGCATGTTGCTGTTGAACAACGCCGATGTCGAGCGTGTGCTGACGATGGAGCTGTGCCTGGAGGCGTTGGACGGCGTCTTCGAGGAGATGGCTGCTGGCGAGGCCGTCGGGATGGGCCGCATCGACTTGTACGTCCCGTCCCAGCAGCAGCTGGCGCCCTACTACCGGTGGGCGGTCATGGCCGGTGCCAGCACCGGCATCGGCTACCAGATCAGCCGCGCCTACCAGCTGTTTGGTCGGCCCCGCGTTTTCCGGACAGTAGCTAACAGGGGTTTCTATGCTGCGACCTGCACGTTCAGATATTCGTCGTGGACCTCTTGCGGGGTCCGGTAGCCAAGACCAGAGTGCAGACGCTGACGATTGTACCATCCC
>WHTC01000053.1 GCA_009379795.1 Nitriliruptorales bacterium
GGCCTGCAGCACGACAGCTTCGCGACGCCACCCGAGGACCCGGAGATTCTCGTCGACACCACCGACGCGACTGGCCGCTGCCACGACGCTTCCGGGGCCGGCATCGAACTCATCGACGTCAGTGGCATCACCGACCCCGCCTTCGAGCCCCGCGAGATCCATCTCGTCCGCTTTGACGGGCTGACGCACACCACCACCCGGGACTCCCGCTACCCGTGGATCGTCTACAGCAACAACTCGGACTTCGCCGGCAACAGCTTCCTCGACTTCATGGACGTCCGCTCCTGTCTGACCGAGTCCGCCGGCGGGACGCTTCCCGACGACGCCTCGCTCGAGCAGAAGCGCGCGGACTGCCGCCCCGTGGCCTACCGGATCCCGTTCGAGCCGCACTGGACGCAGGGGACGCGAACCGAAGACGGCGAGCCGCAGGGCAGCTCCGCCTCCTGCCATGACACCGTGTCCGAAGGCAGCCGGCTGTACTGCTCGGGGCTCAACAGTGAGGTCATCCTCGACGTCGCCGGCATCGTCGACGCCAACGGCCAGGTGCAGGGGACGCCACTGCCGTGCACCGTCACCGACGGCACCGACACCGGCGCGACGGTGACGGACTGCGCCGTCGGCTCGCAGTGGGACCGCACGACCCAGGTGGCGGAGGGATGGTCGCTGTTCGGCCTGTTCAACCACCCCGGCCGCGCGGACCAGCTCGGCGGTACCGGAGGGAACAACAACACGCTCGTCCCGTCGAACCGCGGCGTGGCCGTCTCCCACGAAAGCCGCCCCACGCCCAGCGAGATCGGCAGCTTCCTGATCGTCTCCGACGAGCGCGGCGGCGGTGTCGTCCCCGGCGGCGCGTCGTGCACCGACAACGTGCTCGAGTTCGGCAACGGCGGCCTGCACTTCTTCACCGTCGCCAGGGACGGGACGATCGAGTACGCCGAGATGGTCGACGATGACGGATCGATCCGACGCGCCGTGTGGCAGGGCGAGGTGGTCGCCCCGTCGGCAACCTTCTGCGTGGTGCACCGCTTCCGCCACCTGCCCGACGAGCAGCGCATCATCATGGGCTACTACTCGCAGGGCACGAAGGTGCTCGACTACACGATCGACGAGAACGGGCGCTTCCACTTCACCGAAGAGGCCTCGCAGATCCTGCCGGGCAACGTCGTGTGGACGAGCGATGTGTTCAAGACCGTCGACAACCCCGACGGGACGCGGACGTACTCCTTCATGTCCAGCGACATCGGTCGCGGAACGGACGTGTTCACCTGGACCCACACGCCCAACCCCATCCAGCCGAAGCGCTGCTCGCACCTGCCGCCCACGGCCAGCGAGCAGGCCCGGAAGGGCTGCCCGGAGCACGGCGGTGACGACGGAGGCCTCCTCGACCCGCTGCTGCTGGGCTTCGTTGTGCTGCCACTGGCGGCCTTCTTCGGCAACCGTCGGCGCCGGCTCGGCTGACCGGCAGAGGACAGCGCGTGCCCATGGTGCCCAGGCGGAGTCGGGCGCGAGCGTGATCACAGCGGCCGAACGGTACCCGGCCTTGACCCGCCCGATCACCGTTGGCGGTCTGGTGCTGAGGAACCGCATGGTCATGTCGCCCATGACCACCTACGGGCTGCCGGACGCCGACGGCTCCTCGAACGAGCGGCACCGTGCCTATTACGAAGCGCGGGCCCGCAGCGGTCTTGGGCTGATCCGCGTTGAGTCGGCCATGGTGCACCTCTCGGGCAAGTCCTGGCCTCACCATCTGGCCGTTGACGACGACCGCTGCATTCCAGAGCTGGCCCGGTTGGTCCGGACCATCAAACGGCATGGTCCGCCGGTCGTGCTGCAACTGCATCACGGCGGCCGCGTGGCGGTCGAAGCCCTGAGTGGCACGCGCCCGCTCGCACCGTCTCCTCTCGCGGCCAGCGGGCACAGCGTCCCGATGGAGATGACCCTCCAGGACATCGAGGAGATGGTCGAAGCCTTCGGCCAGGCCGCGCGGCGCGCCCGCGAGGCCGGTTTCGACGGTGTCGAGCTGCACATCGGCACGGCCTACCTGCTGTTGAGCTTCATCTCGCCCGCGCAGAACATTCGCCAGGACGAGTACGGGCGCGATTTCGCCGGGCGGATGCGCTTCCCACTCCGGATCGTCGACCGCATCCGGGAGCTGGCCGGCCGCGAGTATCCCATCGGCGCCCGCATCGTCGGGTCGGACTACCACGACGGGGGCGTGGACCTGTCGTACGGTCAGCAGGTGGCGAGGCGCCTCGAAACGGCGGGACTTGCCTACCTGGACGTCTCGGCGGGGATCGGGCCGAACGCGATCAGGGACTCGCCCCTGACGATCGGGGGCGGGCAAGGTGTCTTTGCGGACTTCGCGGCGGCCGTGAAGTCGGTCGTCACGATCCCGGTGATGTCGGTCGGCCGCTACTACTCGCTCGCGACGGCCGAGGAGGCCGTGGCCTCGGGAAAGACCGATCTCGTGGCGTTCGCTCGAGCCCTGATCGCTGATCCGGAGCTCGTGACCAAGTCGCTGCGGGGCGAGGAGACCACGGTCGTCCCCTGCATCGGATGCCAGGCGTGCCATGGCGGCATGACGCAGGCGCTGGGCGTGTCGTGCGTCCTCAATCCCGCAACCGGGCACGAGCACGAGGCCGGCCCGCGGGCCGCGGCCGAGCCTCGCCGAGTGCTCGTGCGCGGCAGCGGCGTTCCGGGCCTTGAGTTGGCTCGGGTGGCGGCCCGGCGCGGCCACGACGTCACGGTCGCCGCCGCAGGGTTGCCCTTCGGCGGCCTGCTCGCCCTGCGCGCGCGGGTACCGGGCGCAGAGGAGGTCGCGCGGGGCACCGACTACTTCGAACGGACGCTGGCGACGTTGAGGGTCCGCATTGTCGACGACGTGCCCGCGGAGCGATTCGACGTGACGGTCGACGCGCGGCCCGGCTCGCCGATCCTGCCCGAGATCCCGGGCGTGAGCCCTGCGAAGATCATCCCTGGAGAGCACGTCCTGGCCGGCCGCGCTGGCAACGAGGACCTTGGTGAACGTGTCGCCGTCGTCGGCCCCGGCATCTTCGCCGGCGAGACCGCGCTGTATCTCGCGGCGGCAGGCAAGGACGTGACCCTGCTGGCCGCCGGGGAGCAACCCATGGAGGATGCGCACGGCCTGATCGCGGGCACCACCGCCCTCCGCTTCGCCGCACAGGGCGGGCGCGTCATCACCAGCGCGACGGTGCATGCAGCCACCGACGGCGTCCTGGATATCGAGGTTGGCGGGGAGCACCGCCAGGCCGGACCGTTCGACTGCATCGTCGCCGCGATCGGTTGGGACCCGCCTGACGGCCCGGAGTACGTGGTGGCCGACGCCTGGGATGCGTTCGCCGCGCGTCTGCAGGTGCTCAAGGCCACCAGACTCGCAAGGAAAATCTGAGCCTGGGTTCGCACCTGCCCTGTGCGCCTACTTGGGCGGGACCACCGGGACGAGCAGGTACGAACCCGCGTGGACCGTGACCTTGCCGCCGAAGACCTCCGGCGGGCGGTCGCGTGGATCATCGTGAAGGAACGGCCCGGAGCCGGTCAGCGGGAACCAGCCGATCTTCGGCTGTTGCTGCAGGGCCGGCGGGTACTCGTAGTCGCGGCCACGCACCTGGAGGGACATCCGGTAGCCCTCCGGGATTACGATTCCGGTCGGCCAGATCTCCACGTCGAGCTCGTAGACCTCGCCGGGGGTGAGCTTCTGAGTCTCGTCATGCGTGTGGTACGGGCGCCACTCCTGCGTCAGCCCGGGGTCCAGCTTGCGGTGCGAGGCCCGCAGCCAGCCCTGGGCGATCGGCGTGTGCGGATCGACCGTCCCTTTGAATACGACCTCCTCGCCATGCGGGTCCCACATGCGAACGACCAGGAACAGGTCGGCGTCCTCCGCCTCGGAAGCGACAAAGAGCTTCGCGGCGAACGGGCCCGCCCACTCGATCTCCTCCTCGAACGGTGGGGTCCAGAACTCGATGCCCTCCCCGAGCCCCTCGTAGGTGACGCTCCCGTTCCCGGAGGGCTGCACGGGGGTGAGCGTGAGCTCGGAGGGGTCGCGCATGTCGAAGTACAGCTTCGTCCACTGCGTGCGGGAGAAGGGCCACTCATCCTCCTCCTGGAGCTCGAATCGCTCCCCCGGCCAGCGGCGCTGGCGCAGCACCCGCGGCTGGCGCTCCTCCCAGTCGCCCTCGCCCTTCAAGTACCAGTTGAAGAAGCGCAGTTGGAGCTCTCGCCCGTAGTCGGTGTAGAAGTGCGTCCAGTGCTCCAGCCCGTGGATCTCGAGGTAGCGCTTCTTCGAGGCCGCCCGCAGGAACCCCTCGTAGTTCCCCCGGGGGTGCAGCCCATGACCCGCCAGGCTCACGGCCGACAGCAACGGCGTCACGACCTTCTCCCACTCCGGGGACCGATCCCGGTGATACTGATCGTCGAGCGGGTGCTCCAGGATCTCCTCGCCGAGGTCGCCGCGGTTGCGCACGAGTTCCTCATCGGAGAGCGCTTCGTCGCCGGCGATCAGCAGCCCGTTCGAGGGGTTGCGCGGCCCACGCTCGCCGAGGCCGTACTGCACGTTCGTCACCTGGTGCGGATACCAGCGGTCCCAGAAGGTGCTGAGGATGCCGCCGTGATGAGTGGCGTCGCGGTACCAGTCCGCTGCGCCCTCCCACGCGCACATCGCGGCCAGGTGAGGTGGCTGCAGGGTGGCCACGTGCCACTGGTTGATGGCGTAGTAGGAGATGCCGTTCAGCCCGACCTTGCCCGTCGACCACGGCTGAGTTCCCGCCCACTCGATGCAGTCGAAGAAGTCCTTGGTCTCGCGCGGTGAGAAGCAGTCGAGGTAGCCCGGCGAGCGGCCGGCGCCGCGGGAGTCAACGCGGACGCACGCGTACCCCTCGGGCACCCACTTCTCAGGGTCCACGACCTCCCATGCCTGGTACTTGTTCGTGGATCCCGCCGGCACGTCGGGGTGCTCCTCGCACATGAGCCGCCACTGGTCCGGGTAGCCCATCTCGAAGGTGAGGTTCTTCGCATACGGCCCGTAGCTCAAAATGACCGGGTACTGCCCCTCCTCGATCGGCCGGTAGACGTCCGCGCGCAGAACGAGACCGTCATCCATCTCGACGGGCACGTCCCAGTCGATCCGCATGCCGTCCGCGACCTCGCTCTTGAGGGCTCCGGGAAGGCTCGTGTTGTAGGTCGTCATCGCTGCTCCTCCTCGATCACCGCACGGGCACCTGCACCCGTCGCTTGATCCACAGGCACCGGAGCTGGAGCCACACCCCGGCCCCACCATGGCCCGGTCACCGCCACTACACCAGCAACGACGACATACGTGATCGCCGCGATCATCGCACTCGGCAGCAGCGGGTGGACCTCCTGGAAGAGACCTGTGACCAGGCTATAGATCGTGTAGATTCCGCCAGCCCCAATACTCAGAGCCGCCGCCTCCTTCACGCAATACCGACGATTGAGCATCGAAGCCAGGACAGAGGGGAGCACCGCTGCACTGAACGCGCTCAGGAACGCAATGCCTGCCAAGGCGCCCACTCCGGGCACGGCGCGATGGAACACAACCGCTGCGATGATCGCCAGCAGGGTGAAGAGGAACGTCAGGCCGCGCACTGTGTGTACTGTCCACTGCTCCTGCAGAAGTCGGGCGATCCGCGGCTGCTTCTGCAGCACGTCCCGATAGAGGATGGCGATGCCGGCAACAACACCCGCCTCGACGGTCGACATGGTTGCCGCGATGATCCCGGTGAGCACGAGCGCAGCCAAGAACACCGGCAGTTGGGCCATTAACACCCCAAATGCCTGCTGCGGATCAGCCAGTTCCACACCCTGGGCGCGAACGTACATGCCCGCTAACGGCATGACCACGGCAAAGGGCGCCGCCAGCGCAGCACCGAAGAGCCAGCTTCGACGCGCTTCACGTGCGGACCTGCTACTCGCCGCTCGGTGCCAATAGGTTCCACCGAAAGCGAGGGCGAACATGAGGAAGAAGAGCCCGAAGGCGCTGCCTGCGGTCCAATCGATACCAGGGACAGGGCCATGGGGTATGGGGCTGAAGTAACTCGCAGGCAAGTTCTCGCTCATGAGCCGCAGACCATCAGTGGTCAACAGTACGTAGACTATGGCGATGATGAACGCGAAGGTAAAAAGGACGTACTGAACCAGATTGGAGAACACGGCAGCCCACAATCCACCCAGTACGAGGTAGACCAGCGCGATGGCGCCGACGACGACGATCATGGTCTCGACAGGGACGTTGAGCAACCCTGACACGACGACACCGCCGCCCAATATGTTGGCCAAGGGAGAAAAGAACAATCCCACGGCTAGCGCAACCCCAGCCAGCACTCTCACATTGCCATCGAATGCTACCTCCAGCCATTCGGTGATCGTTGCAGCTCCCGTCCGGCGTGCGAAGGGCGCGACCGAGAACGCGCCGAGCACGACCGCAAGGACCCATCCGGTAATCCACCAGTGAGCGACGTAGCCAGCTGTATAGCCAAGCGCACCCAGGCTGGCCGCCGTCGTCCCCGCGACAATGATCGACGTCATCCCCACTCCCTGGAGGGGCCACGACACTCCTCGGCCCGCCACCATGAAGTCGGTACTCGACTGGATCCATCGAGCGGTAACCAGTCCGATCCCAATCACAACGACTGCGTAGACGACCAGGGTCGTCCACATTATTGGAAGCACCGCCGCGTCCATTCGCCTTCCTATCGTTTCTTGTGCGCCGAGGTTAGGATAGCGGTCTGCCGTATGAAGGCGATCCTGTGCAGCTATCTCGCCGCAATCACGAACTGTGGCCTGATCATACCTCTCACGTCGATCCTGCCGACTTCCCATAAATGTTGGACGGTGGAACTTACATTCCAATGAAGATCGCCCGCATTCGGGAGCCGGCCCGAACGAGTGATGTTCTCGAGAATTGCGGACTCGTCCTGCTCCAGGGTCTCCACTCCACGGACCCCGTCAAGTGCCTTGCCCTCTAGTGCCCGCGTGCCCGCAGCAGTCGCTTCATAACTCAACGCGCCCGCACCCCAGTTACTCATGGTTCGTATCAAACCTTCCTCTTCCAGGGCCGCCAGAAGCTCATGAGCCTGCGGCGAGTGGATGTCGAAGGCCTGTACGATGTGGTCGAGCGTCGAGCGCCCGTGGGCGACCAAGACAAGCGTCTCGTATTCGAGTGAGTCCACGTGGCAAACCTCCTCGTCGACAGAACCCCGAGTCAGGATGGCCTCGCGGCTGGCTCCGAACCTAGAACGTGACAGGCCTTTGGACTCAGGTACACGGGGATCGACACAAAAAGCATTGCGGTCTTTTGTCCAGCGACACAGAGTCCGAGTGTCGTACAGCCGGCGCAAGCGCCCCTGTGCTGGAGATCGTCATCGCTGCTCCGGAGCCGGATGCTAGGCTCCTGGTCCCTCGGGGCGAAAGGGCGCAGCCGTGCACTACGAGAACGTGGCGGGACTCCCACTACCGGTCCTCGGACTGGGGACCATGCGTCTGCACGGCGAACAATGCAGGAGCATCGTCTCCGCCGCTCTGGCGGAGGGATACCGGCACATCGACACCGCGCGCAGCTACGACAACGAAGAGGACGTGGGTGCCGGCATCCGCCAGTCGTCGGTCCCGCGCGACGAGATCGTGCTCGTCACCAAGGTTTGGCATACCGATCTGGCGGGCCCAGACGTGGAGGAGGCCGCGGAGTCAAGCCTCCGGCGCCTTGGGACCGACTACGTCGACGTCCTGTTGGTGCATTGGCCCAGCCGCGCCGTGCCCCTCGAGGAGACCCTCGAAGCCTTCGCCCAAGTCCGTGAGCAGGGCAAGGCCCGTTTCATTGGCGTGGGCAACTTCCCCTCGACCATGTTCGAGGGGATCGCTGGGGTGCCAGGGCTGATCGGCAACCAGGTTGAGTACCATCCGTACCTCGGCCAGGACAAGATCCTGACGTCCGCACGGTCGAACGGTCTCGTCGTCACGGCCTATTGCCCTCTGGGACGAGCCGGCGATCTGCTCCAGGATCCGCTCCTGCAGGAGTTGGCGGGGAGTTACGGGAAGACCGTGCCCCAGATCGTCCTGCGCTGGCTCATCGAGCAGGACCGTGTCGCGGCGATCCCTGGTACCTCCGACCCGGGACATCTCCGCGAGAACGTCGACGTCTTCGACTTCGAACTCAGCCCGGATGACGCCGCTGCGATCTCCTCGCTCGCCCGAGGGGCAAGGGTCGTCAACCCACCGCACGCCCCGGATTGGGATTAGCCGTCCGTGGCGGGAGCGGCGGCGGCGAGGAACCGGACCGCCAGCTGCACCGCTTGGCTGTCGTCGAGGCCCTGATCGACCACCAGTGACCGCCACGTCCAGAAGTTGACGACGTGCCCCGCGGCCGCCCGCAGCACACGGCGCGCACGGCCGCGCACGCCACAACCGTCCACCAGCGCGTCGGCGGCCAGCGCGTCCGCCGCGTGCGTCAACTCCCGCACCGAACTCGGCATGGCGGCCATGTCCCGGCGGATGGGAAACAGCGCCTCGCCGTTCTCGCGGTACCAGCCGTAGAGTTCCTGGAGCGCGTGCCGCGCGCGTTCCTCGATCACCGGGATCTGTCGCCAGCTGTCGGGATCGGGCGGCGGGTGCAGCATCACCCAGTGGTTGCCGCACGCGTTGAAGAGCTCCTCTTCGTCGGGGAAGTGCCGGTAGACGGTCAGCCGCGTGACTCCTGCCTCCTCCGCCAGGGCGCTGATGGTCGTGTTCGCCGGGCCGACCGTCGTGTGCAGCCGGACCGCGGCCTCGGTGATGCGCTGCCGCGTCTGATCGACCTGCTCCGCTCGCTTGTGCATGCGGTACGGCCGCGATTTCGTTGAACGAATGTGCTCACTCAATATTGACACCGGACCTCTGGGATGTTTCAGTGTACATCGGTGTTCATCCGATAGGAAGGTGTGACGTGAGCAACCAGGGATCGGTCGCCGCGGCGACCCAGGTCAAGGTGGTGCAGCCCGGCGGCGGCCGGGCCGGGCAGTTGGCGCCCGGCATCGGCGTCGTGTTCAAGATCGACGGCGAGGACTCCGGTGGCGCACTGTCGATCGTCGAGCATCCCTTCGACGTCGGCGCGCTCGTGCCCCCACACATCCACACCCTCGAGGACGAGTTCTCCATCGTGCTGGAAGGCGAGATCGGGTTCCGGTCGGAAGATCGCGAGGTCGTGCTCGGACCGGGAGGGTATGTCGTCAAGCCGCGAGGCGAGGTGCACGCGATGTGGAACGCCGGCGCTACTCCCGCCCGGATGATCGAGGTCATCTCACCTGCCGGGTTCGAGCAGTTCTTCCGCGAAGTTGCGGACATGACCCAGGCCGGAGCGGTCGAGGCTCCGGTGGTAGCAGAGCTGGCCGGACGCTACGGGCTGCCGTTCGCCGACCCCGACTGGTTGCCGGACGTCATCGCACGCTACAACCTGACCCCGCCGCCTGGAGCATGACCCTCGGCTGGCCGGGCTGTCGCTCACGTGGCCCTCGGCTTGATGCGTCGCGGGCTCAGTCGGTGACGGTGACGGTCGCGGTCATCCGGGGATGGAAGAAGCACACGTAGTGGTACTCGCCTGGCCGATCGAAGGTCCGGCTGTAGCGGTCGCCTTGCTCCAGCGGACCCGACTCCTGGCCGTCCTCGAAGTCCACGGTATGCCGGGAGGGATCTGACTGGACCCACTCGACGGTCCCGCTGGCGGGAACCTCCAGATCCTCGGGACGGTACGCGAAGTCGACGATCTCGACGGTCTCCTCGCCTACCGGGGGAACGGAGTCAGCGGCGTCGCCCACTTGTTGGTCCGGAGCGCCGGGCCCGTCCTCAGGCTCATCCACCGCCTGCGGCGTCGGTTCGGCCCCGGGGACGGGGGCCGGGCCCTCCCGCTCCGGGCCTGCGCAGGCCGACAGAAGCAGGACGGCCGTCACTGCCAGAAGAAGTGTTATGCCAGGTGCCAGGATTGCACGGCCGCCCTGAATCACTGGATCACTCATCATGAGCCAAGGGTTGCGAACACGATGATGTTGTCGCCATAGCTGCGTTCGCCATGGTTGAAGTCGCCGCCGCAGGTGATGAGCCGCAGCTCGGGCTCAGGGGTGGGGAGCCAGACCGCTTCGGTCGGGAACGCATCCTTTGGGTGCTGCTCCAGGCGGTCGACGACGAATGCGAACGAACTGCCGTCCCGTGACGTGACGATGATCTCATCGCCAGGGGACAGCTCGTGCAGGCGGTAGAACACGTCCGGGCCGGAACGGGAATCGACGTGTCCGAGGATGGCGGCGGGGCCGGGGTCGCCGGGGACGATGCCATCCCCGTACCAGCTCATGTGCCCGAACTCGGGTATCTCCAGCGTTCGGTCGTCATTGCGTCCGGTCATCGTCAGGGGACCTTCGAGCCCGATCGCGGGGATCGCCACGGAGGCGGGGGTTGCTGTCGACCTGGGCACCCGAACCGACCTGTAGCCTCTCGCCGCGTCCAGGTCCAGCGGCGCGGCGGGGATCGTCTCGCTGTTACGGGCGGGCGGTTCAGCAGTCCCTGTCGGGCTGGTGGTGGAGGCTGTGCGGATCTCGTCCGAGGAGGTTGCGCAGCCGCCGAGCAGGGCAAGCGTCGCGAGTACGGCGATGAGGCGATAGAGCAACGGCATGGCGTGAGCCTCCATCGGAGGGAACGGGCCCGCCGACCACGGTGGCCGGGGGCCCGTCGGCAAGCGGCGGGAAACGGCCGCTAGCCGCCGTGGGCGCTGCCGCCTGCGCCGGTCTCGACACCACCGGCCGGCATCTCCTCACCCATGAACGCGACGATGCCTCCGGCGAGCGCCTCGGCGGTGTCGTACATGTGGTTGTACGCCTCGTAGGAGGTGCTGAACGCGGCGTCGTACTCGCCGGCCTCGAACGCGTCGATCTGCTCGACGAGCTGGTCCACGTGGACCTGCAGACCCTCGGCGACGACGTCGGCGGGGATGTTGCCGTCAGAGGCGGTGTCGAGGAACTGGGAGAAGTCCTGGCGGTACTGCTCCAGGCGTTCCAAAGCGGCGTCCTGCGCCTCCTGGTCGCCCTCGGCCAGGCCCACGGTGTACTGCACGAAGAAGTCGATGTGGTCGGCCCACATCTGCATGAACGCCTGGCCGCCTTCCTCGCCGAAGACGCCGGAGATCGCCGCGGTCAGATCCTGAGTGTTGGCGTCGAGCGCCCCGGCGAGCGCCTCGAAGTCGTCCTGGCCACTCACGCCGGAGCGCATCGCCTGAACTGCGAGCTGGGCGTGTTCCCCGAGCAGCTGCCCGAGCCCGGAGCGCAGGTCGATCGCAGCGCCCTCGAGGTCGCCGTCGAAGCCGTCCTGGGTGGCCACGATCGCGCCGGCCAGACCCTGGGCGGTGGGGAACATGTGGGCGTAGGCCTCACGGGTCTGGTTCGCGGCGGTGGAGAAGTCGTCGGCGGCGAAAGCGTCGATCTGGGCCACGAGCTGGTCGACGTGCATCTGCAGCAGGTCGGCGACGGCGTTTTGCGGCAGCTCGCCCTCGGTCGCGCCCTCGAGGAAGGCGCCGAAGTCCTGCCGGTACTGATCGAGGCGCTCGATCGCGGTGTCCTGCGCCTCCTGGTCGCCCTCGGCCAGGCCCACGGTGTACTGCACGAAGAAGTCGATATGGTTGCTCCACAGCTCGTTGAACGTGTCGGCGCCCTCATCGCCGTACACCAGGCGGATGGACTCGGTCAGGTCGTCGGTGTTCTGGGCGAGTGACGCCCCGGCGGCCTCGAAGTGATCCGCTCCGGCGACGCCAGCGCGCATCGCCTCGACGGCGAGCAGCGCATGCTGGCCCAGCTGGCGTTCCAGCGTGATGCGCAGGTCCTCTGCGGAGACTTCCCCGGCCGCTTGTGCGAGCGCGACATGTCCGGCGTGGGTTTCGGCTTCGGAAGAGCTCGACGAGGAGATCGCGACCTCTTGCTCGCCGCCACCGCACGCGGAAACGAACAGGAGCGTGGCGGCAAGCAGGACGAGCGGTCTCCGTGGCAGCAGATG
This sequence comes from Nitriliruptorales bacterium, assembly GCA_009379795.1. Taxonomy (GTDB): domain Bacteria; phylum Actinomycetota; class Nitriliruptoria; order Euzebyales; family Egibacteraceae; genus WHTC01. Next base: position 12,040 of record WHTC01000053.1, read on the forward strand.
CATGGCGAACCTTGCTGTTGGGGATGCGGGTGTCACCGGGGTTTCGGAGCGGTGCTCAGCGCGGATTGGTCGCTCGTGCGCCAAGCATCTTCCGGCTCACGCTGGAGGCGGGCCAGCGCTGCTGTCCGGGCATCGTCGAACAGTCGCAACCCGCCAAGGCCCGGCAGGTCGGCGATGACACCGTCCATCTCCCGGACCGCCTTGTGCCCCGCCGGACCGGCGAACAGCTCGCCGATGACGAAGTCCGTCTCGGTCTGCGGGCGGACCCCCGTGCCCACCGGCGCCCACAGGCGCTCCAGCGCCCAGCGGGTCACCTTGCGCGCCTGCCGGCCACGAGACAGCCGCAGTCTGGCCTGCGCCCGGTAGAACGCGAAGTGCCGGCGTTCGTCCTTGATGATGCGCCCCAGCAGGTCCACCAGCACAGGATGCTCGGTGCGGGCGATCAGCCGGTGGTAGCCGGTGAGGGTAGAGAGCTCGTTGATCGCTCCCCACGTCATGTGCAACGCGACGAAGTCCCCCACGACCGCGGACCCAGCCATCGTGGCCAGATGGCCGAACGCCCCGCCGCGGCCCACGGCGCGACGGATCCAAGCGTTGCGCTGACGTCGGGAAGGGTATGGGTCGGCGGCGGCGACTGGCAGGCGGTCCGGTTCCAAGCGGTGTCCCGCCTCGCCGAGGAAGCGGCTGAACGCCTCTCCGTGCCAGAGCTCCTCGTAGACCCAGCACGACAGGAACGCGGTCACGTCCGGCTCGTCCGCCGCCCGTGTGGCCAGCAGGTCGCGCAGGTACACCACGGTGTGGGACTCGATATCCATCATGTAGGCAAGGCATCGAGCCTCCCACGGCTGCACCGGATGACGGGACACATCGTCCCAATCCAGACCGGTCAAGTCCAACTTTCGGGAGGTACGCAGGTAACGGTCGAGGTCAAACCCTTCCATGCGCCCGCTTCGGAGCGGACCCGTGGAAGGATTGGGCATGATCGGAGGGCAAGCCATGACGGCGGCCGCTCCGAACGACAGACATCCAGGTGCCGGAACCCAACCGGGGCTGCCGCTGGCGAGGAGCGCTCACGTATGACCCAGCCAGGATCGCCGGGGGCCGGAGGGGACCGGCCTCTCCGGGCGATCCCGGTGAGCGGCGCCCCCCTGGCGGCCCAGGAGCTGCTCGCACGCGTCGCCAAGGGCGACCAGCAGGCCTTCGCCGACCTGTTCGACCTCGTTGGGGGGCAGGTCTACGGCCTGGTGCGTCGCGTCCTTCGTGACCCCTCGATCTCGGAGGAGGTGGCGCAAGAGGTGCTGCTCGAGGTATGGCGCACCGCCGCCCGGTTCGACCCGGAACGGGGCAGCGTGTCGGCGTGGATCATGACCATGGCGCACCGCCGCGCTGTGGACCGGGTGCGCAGCGAGCAGGCGTCCCGAGACCGCGACGAGCGCGTGGGGACCCGCGAGCAGCCAGGCTTGTTCGACGAGGTCGTCGAGGAGGTGGAGGCCCGTCTTGAGCAACGTCAGGTCCGCGACGCCCTCGGTCAGCTCACCGATCTGCAGCGCGAGGCGGTGTGGCTTGCGTACTACAGCGGGTACACCCACCGCGAGGTCGCCGACCTGCTCGACACCCCGCTGGGAACCGTCAAGACTCGGATACGTGATGGTCTCATCCGCCTGCGGGACACGATGGGGGTGAACCGGTGACCGCCGACGTGCACTCCCTTGCCGGTGCCTACGCCGTCGACGCGCTGCCCGAGGACGAGCGGCGGTTCTTCGAGCGTCACCTCGCCGAGTGCGCCGCCTGCCAGACAGAGGTCGACGAACTGCGCGAGACCGCCGCGCTGCTCGGTGGGGCAGCCCACGAGCCTCCACCGCCGAGCCTGAAAACCAACCTGATGGCGCAGGTCGACGTGACCCGGCAGCTCCCGCCGCTGCCCGTCCCAGCGGGCTCGCCGACGCTGGGGGAGCGCTTCGCTCCGGCCCTTGCGGCGGCTGCCGCCGTGCTGGTCGTCGCGGTCCTCGTTCTCGGTGCACTGACGACCCACCTCAACAGCCGGGTGCAGGGTCTGGAGACGCAGCTGGCCGGCCTGGACACGCAGGCGCAGCTCCTGCCGGTGCTCGCGGCGGAGGACACAGAGGTTGCGGCCCTCACACTGGCCGACGGAGAGGGCACGGCCCGCTTCCTCTACAGCGCGGCTTTGGACCAGGGGATCCTCGTCGCCGACGGCCTGCCGCCACTCGGACCTGACCAGATCTATGAGATCTGGACCTTCCACGACGACGTCCCCGTCCCAGCGGGGCTGTTCGACACCGACGCGGGCGGCCGGGCCATGGCCGCGGTGGACGGGACGGTCACCGGCGCGGAGCTCGTCGCCGTCACCGTTGAGGCGCGCGGCGGCGTGCCGGAGCCGCAGGGCCCGGTCGTCATGGAGTCCGAACCGCTGTAAGGCCCTTCCAGGCCCAGCAGGGAGCACCCGCAGAGCCAAGCGGTAGATGGGCAGGCTATGACGCTGGACGAGGGTGTTGAACGCAGCTGTGTCTCCAGCCTTCTCGGCGCGCCGGCCGCTCGGTCGTCACAGCTGCTACTCCACGCGCCGAGAGCCGCCTGTGTCGTGTTCGCGGCCAGGGAATAAGAGGTCGGTGACGGCGATGTTGACCTCGATGACATCCAGGCCGGTCATCGACTCGATTGCGGTCGATAACGCTGTCGCGCACCGAATCGGCGACCTCGTTGATCGCCGCGGGATAGTGCACCTGCACGGTGAGATCGACCGCGGCCTGGCGGGTGCCGACCTCCACGCCCACCCCGGCCGTCTGGTGCTCCTCCCCGCGGATGCGCCCGACGATGTTGCCCAGCGCCCGGACAGAGTGCCTCCCAGGTCGGCGACCCTGTCGACTTCGCGGGCGGCGATCCCGGCGATCTTGGCCACCACCGACTCGTCGATGGAGGTCGTGCCGGCGATCGCGCTCTCCAGCGACACGATCTCCCCGCGCGCGGGCGCTGCCGGCGTGGCGGGCGTCTTGCGGGACGGCCGCGGCTCGCTCTGCTGGTCTTGCAGCGCCAAGCCAACCACCGTCCCGAACTGCGTCGCGGGCATCGCCTTCCTCCATCCGCGTCAAGGAACCCTCACACCCGGTTAGACACGCCGGACACCGCAAGGTTTCGCGTCAACCTCGCCCTCTCGCGCAACACTTGAGAGGGGCTCCGCCGCCATGTCGGTCAGGTTACGGAGGGCCCAGGCCAGACGACTTCGGTTCGGGTGGGCGAGATCAGCGCCGGAGGCCAGCGACCGGTTTCGGCCTGGGCAGGCTGGCATGGGCGTGGTGGAGAGCCTGGCCCAGTATCACAGGGGCAGTGGCCAAGGAGGGGACCTGCCGTCAGCACGCGTCGTTTCGGCCAGCATTTCAGGCCTCGCGCGACCGGCCATCGGTCCCCATGTCAACGATCGGTCGACCGCATCGACTACTGTGTACGGATGCCGTATGGGTGCTGCGAGATTGGCCGGCGATGACAGACGTCAGCGTGCTGAACCGAGAGATGTTCACCGAGGCCGAGGCTGCCCGGCTACTTCGGGTCGCCCAGTCAACTCTTCATTACTGGCTGGAGGGCGGCGAACGGCGGGGAAAGATCTACAAGCCGATTATCCGCGTCGAGCCGACCGGAACGCGGACCGTGACCTGGGCCGAGTTCGTCGAGGCAGCCCTTCTGCGCGAGTACCGGCGGACTCACAACGTGCCCATGGCCGAGTTACGGGCCTGCATCGACCTCGTGCGCGGTCAGTACGGAGTGCCGTACCCCCTGGCCGACCGCCGCCCTTTCGTGGGCGGACGTGAACTGCTGCTTGAAGCGCAAGAGCTCTCCGGCCTGGATCCGGACTACTGCCTGGTGGCTACCGTGCGAGGGCAGCTCATCCTCACACCACCGTCAGAGTCATTCTTCCAGCGCGTCGCCTGGGAAGGGGACCTGGCGGCGGGCTGGCGTCCGCACGATGACCCGCACTCTCCCGTCTTGATGGCCCCGGACGTGCGGTTCGGCAAGCCGGCGATCAAGGGAGTCAGCACAGGCGTTCTATGGGAACACGAAGCTGCCGGCGAGGACGTCGATGAGATTGCCGAAGCCTTTGACCTCAGCCCCAATGAAGTGCGCTGGGCGATCGCCTACGAAACGTCACTGCGAGCAGCATGACGCCACGGGCCAAATTGGCCGTAGTACGCTTCTACATCGACGCCGACGTGCTCGGTCTTGCCAAAATCCTCGTACAGATCCGCAACGACGTGACATATCCCGGGGACCCCGGGGGCATCGTCCACAAACGATCGCGTCCCCCCTGCCCCATCACCTCACCCGCGGCGAAGGACACAGTCTGGATCCCGAAGGTTACGGCCAACGACTGGTTGATCATCACGCGAGATCATAATATTGCCGCGAACCGGGCGGAACTAACCGCCGTACGTGACAACGGCGGTCGAATGGTGGCACTCGCCGGTCACGAGCCGATAGGCACCTGGGCCCAACTTGAAGTGCTACTTTGCCAATGGCGACGCATCGAGGCTCTCCTCAGCAACCCGGGACCCTTCATTTAGGGGCCGCCACTCGTACGATCCTTCGGCCCGTCGCCCTGGAGTGAGTGGCGCCTGCTCAAGCGCTTGTCAGCATCCCCGGGTGAAGGCCGCGGGCCGATCGTATGACGGCCTGTTGGGCTGCGGGGCCGAGGA
>WHTC01000176.1 GCA_009379795.1 Nitriliruptorales bacterium
ACGACGGTGAGCGCGAGGCGCTGCGCCGCCGCATCAAGGATCACGCCGAGGGACGCGCGCTGGCCGAGGGCACCCTGGCCGATGCTGAGATCGCGGGACTGGACGCCACCGGTGAGCCCGACGTCGCGGCGCTGGAGGCCGCCGTGGAAGCGGGCGACCGCGTCGCTGAGGAAGCGAGGGAGCGGCGGACGACCGTCGAGCGGGCCGCGGATGAGCTGCGCAGGCTCGCCGAGGAGCACGGGCGGCGGGATCGGGCACGGGCCCCGCTGCGGGCCCGCACCGAGCTCGTCCGGCACCTGGCCGACACCTGCAAAGGCACCGGCAATGCCATGCGGATGTCCCTTGAGCGCTATGTTCTGGCGGCCTTCCTGGAGGACATAACGGCGCGCGCGTCGCTGCGCCTGGCGGCGATGAGCGACGGCCGCTACACACTGCGACACAGTGACGAGCGGGTGAAGGGCAACGCCGCCTCCGGCCTGTCCATCCTGGTCGGCGACGCGTTCACCGGGGTGGAGCGAGAGGTGGGGTCACTGTCGGGCGGCGAGACGTTCCAGGCGTCGCTGGCGCTGGCGCTCGGCATGGCGGACGCGGTGCAGTCCCACAGCGGCGGGCTGCGCCTGGACACCCTGTACATCGACGAGGGCTTCGGCGCGCTGGACCCCGAGGCGCTGGAGCAGGCGATGGCTGAACTGGACCGGCTCCGGGAGGGCGGACGGCTGGTCGGCGTGATCAGCCATGTCGCCGCACTGCAGGAACGCATTCCCGCTGGCGTGCGGGTCCGCCGCACGCGCACCGGATCACACGTGGAGGTCTGCCTCGGCGACGGCTGAGTTCGAAGGCGCCTTCGCCGCCGCCACGCTGCGCGCGTCCCGCATCCAGCGCGGCTGGCCCTCCCAGGCCGTCAGCACGTCCCACACGCGCTCGACGGGCGCCTCGATGTGGGTCGTCGTTTGGATTCGTGCCACCGTCCCTCCTCGCACCGCATCGGCCGTCGCGCCGGGCCAGGTGCCAGTATTGCTGCCGGTGTCGGTTAGCCTTGCGGGCAACAACGCGGACCCTGGGCGGCTGTGGACGCGCCAATCTCCCAAACGCCGGGGTTTGACGAACGGCGCCCACGCGGCGCGTCCACGCTGCGCCCCCTGGCGCGGCCCGGAACACGGGAGTAACGATGTTCATCGAGTTGAACGGCGTCCGGCACCACTATGTGAGCAAGGGTGAGGGCCCGCCGATTCTCCTGGTACACGCGCTGGGCGGCAGTCTGCACTCCTGGTATGGGGTGATCGAGAACCTGTCCCTGCACCACCACGTGGTCGCGCTGGATCTCCGCGGCCACGGGCGGAGCGAAGGGCAGGGCACCGCCTTTTCCATCCAGGGGTGGTCCAAAGACGTCAGCGCCCTGATCGACGCGCTTGAACTGCCGGCGGTGACCCTGATAGGCCACTCGCTGGGCACGATCGTGGCCCAGCACCTGGCGGTAGAGCGGCCCGAGGCGATCGATGCGCTGGTGCTGATCGGCGGGATCAGCTACTTCGAGCCGCCGATGAAGGACGCCTACGAGCAACGCGCCAAACTGGTCGAGGCAGAGGGGCTGGACGCGCTGGTCGACGACTGGCTGCCCGGTGCGATCGCCCCCCGGACCGCCGCCAAACTGCCGCAACTGGTCGGGCTGATGCGCGATGCGTTCCTGCGCAACGATGCCAACAGCTACGCCAAGGCGTGCCGCGCCCTGGCGAACATGCCGTCGATCAAGCGCGAGGCGATCGGCCAGCCGACCCTGCTGATGGTCGGCGACCACGACCGTTCGACACCGATTGCCATGACCGAGGAGCTGCACCGGGACGTCCCGGTGTCCCGGGTCAAGGTCATCCCCGGCGCGGCGCACTGGGTGCCCCTGGAGCAGCCCGACGCCATCGCCGCCGCAGTTCTGGAGTGGCTCACCTGACAGGGAGGCTCAGCTCGGCGGGGCGAAGCCGCCGTCACCCGGGGCCGATGCGGACGACTGCTCCCCGGGCCGTTCCCGGGGCTCACCCGTGCCCGCAGGCGGCGGTCCGGGGGTGGCCTGCGCAGCGTGCCGGAAGCGCTGCTGGTACCGGGCGGCCGCCACCACCAGGAACAGTTCAGGGCTGACGCCCTCGGGCGGCACGTGCGACAGCTTGGCGGCCAGTCGCTGCGCCAACAGGGTCCCCAAGCGCGTACGAGCCGCCGCTCCCAGGCTGTCGGCGCGCAACAGGAAGGAGCGGACGGTGGCGTAGTCCTCGGAGGTCATCCCGCCTGGGTCGACGGTCGCCGCGTACCCTTCCACGCCCGCCGGGACCGTGAACTGCACCGGCGTAGGAGGCCGCTCTGCGGTGCGCTCCCGGAGGACCAGGGTGCCCGCGACCAGGTCGCCCAAGCGCTGGTGGCGCTTGGTCACCAGGATCGACACCACGCCGATGGCGCCGAAGCCCGCGTACAGGTCCACCAGAGTGAGCACCGCTCTGACGGCGGCGTGGCGGAAGCGCACGGGCGCTCCCTCCTTGGTCACCACCCGGAGGCCCATCGCTGCCTTGCCAGGCGTCCGGCCGCGCCACAGCGTCTCGAACGCGATGGGGTAGCCCCAGACCGTCGCGAAGGTCAGCAGCCCGATGAGGGTAACGCCGACCCACTCGGGAACCTGGCCGATCTGTCCGCTGAGGCCGGCGCCAGCGAGCAGGATAGCGAAGAAAACAGCCGACTGGATGAGGAGATCGATGAGGAGCGCGGGTGCACGAGATCCCAGGCTGGCCCCCTCGAACTCCAACTGCACCGCTTCCGGCGTGACGATGCCGGACCGCTGCCCCGCCAACCTGTCCCCCTAGACTTCGCTCACATGGATGTCGACCGGTTCATCGCGACCCATCAGCCCACGTGGGAGCGGCTCGACACGCTCTCCCGCCGCGCCTCGAAGCGGATCAGCGGGCTGAGCCCGGCGGAGCTGGACGAACTGGTCTCGCTCTACCAGCAGGTGTCCACGCACCTGTCGATCGCACGGACCACCTACCGCGAGCCGGCCATGATCGCCTCGCTCACCGGCCTCACCGCGCGGGCGGGGGCCGTGGTCTACGGTACCCGACCCCGCACGCTGCGGGCCCTCGGCGCCTTCTTGACCCAGACCTTCCCCGCCGCCCTGTGGGATGCGCGCGTGTTCATCGCCATCAGCACGGCGGTGTTCCTGGTACCCGCGGTCCTGCTGGCGGTGTGGATCGCAGGCTCAACCGCGGCGCTGGAGGCCTCGGCTCCCGAGGCGCTGCGCGAGGCCTACATCAACGAGGACTTCGAGGCGTACTACTCGGCCGACCCCTCGGCGCAGTTCGCCGCCGAGGTCACGACGAACAACATCCAGGTCGGCGCGCTGGCGTTCGCCGCGGGGATCGCCTACTGCGTGCTCACCGTCGCCATCCTGATCCTCAACGGTGGCGGCCTCGGCTTCGCCGCCGGCCTGTTCGCCGCAGCCGACCAGTTGCCGCGCTTCTTCGGCCTGATCCTCCCGCACGGCCTCCTGGAGCTCACCGCGGTGTTCATCGCTGGAGGCGCCGGTCTGAAGCTGGGCTGGACACTGATCGACCCCGGCGATCGGCCACGGGGAGAAGCGCTGACCGAGGAGGGCCGCCGCTCGGTCGTGATCGTGCTCGGTCTGGTCGTGGTGTTCCTGATCGCCGGGCTGATCGAGGGCTTCGTCACCGGCTCGCCCCTGCCGACCTTGATGCGGGTCGGCATCGGGGTGGTGGCCGAGGCGGTGTTTCTCGCCTACGCGCTGGTGCTCGGCCGCGCTGCGGCCCGCCGGGGCCTAACCGGGGCGATCGGCGAGCAGGATCCTGCGAGCTGGGCGCTGCCCGCCAGCCTCGCCCACGCGAGCTATGCTAACGTACGTACTACTGATGATATACGTACGTACAGGAGGTTGTCGGGTGGCCGTCAGCGCATCGGAGTTGCGTCAGAACGTCTACCGCCTCCTCGATGAGGTGCTGGAAACGGGAGTGCCACTGGAGATCGAGCGCGGCGGGCGCACGCTCCGCATCGTTCCGGTCGAGGGCCCCCCGAAGCTGGATCGCGTCGTCGGGCGTGAGGACTTCATCGTCGGCGACCCCGAGGAACTCGTGCATATCGACTGGTCGGAGAACTGGCGTCCGTGATGCACCTCGATACGCATGTGCTCGTGTGGTTGTTCGGTCAGCAGCGACGGCGGATCCCGGCCTCCGCACAGGGGTTGATGGAACGCGAGCCGCTGGCGATTTCGCCCATGGTGCATCTCGAGCTTGCGTACCTGTACGAGGTGAGCAAGGTGTCGGTGCCCGCAGACGAGGTCTTGGGCGCGCTCATTCCGGTCCTGGAACTGACCGTGTCACGTGCGCCGTTCCCCGCGGTGGTCGCCCGAGCTGCCGGGATGACCTGGTCTCGTGACCCGTTCGATCGCCTCATCGCCGCACAGGCGCTCACCGACGGTGCGGCGCTGTTGACGGCGGACAAGACCCTTCTCGCGAATGTGCCGACCGCGGTCTGGGACGCACCCGCTACAGGCGGCCGGTCGCCTTCACCTTGAGGTAGGCGTCGGCGAGTTCGGGGGCCATGCGACCGGGGACGGCGTCGATGACGGTCGCGCCGAGGGCCCGCAGGCGGGCGACCAGGCGCCGCCGCTGGCCGAGTGACTGGACGGCGGCGGTCTTGCGGTACGCGGCCGCGGCGTCGGTCGGCGCCGCCATCGCCCACCGTTCGACGGCCGGGTCCCGCACACCGGCGACGATCACCAGGTGGTCGCGGACCACCAGCGGCAGGGCCGGCAGCAGCGTCTCCTCGGCTGCCGCCGGTCCCAGTTCGGTCAGCAGCACCAGCAGGGCACGGCGGCGGAAGCGCGTGATCGACTCGGTGAACGCGCTACGGTAATCGCTCTCGACCAGGCGTGGCTCCAGGTCATACATCGCCTCGGTCACCCGGGCCAACTGCCCCCGGGTGTGCCCTGGCGGCACCACCCTGCGGACCTCGTCGGCGAAGGCGATGAAGCCGGCGCGGTCACCCAGCCGGGTCGACACCGCCGTCAGCATCATGACCGCGTCCATCGCGTGGTCCAGTCGCGGCACCGCCGGCGCACGGCCAGCGGCCGTGTCGGCGAGCACCGAGCGCTGGAACGGCTCGACCAGCCCGGCCATGATCCGACCGCTGTCGAGCAGCGTCAGGATGGTCTGGTTCCGTTCGGCCCGGTAGGTCCGAACGATCGGCTTGTGCGCCCGCGCCGTGGCCGCCCAGTCGATCCGGCGGAACTCATCGTCCTCGCTGTACTCGCGCAGCGCGTCGAACTCGGTGCCGCCGCCGCGCCCCTGGGCGCTGCGCAACCCCACCTCGAGGATGCGCGCCCGGTTGATGCGCAGTTCGGCCTCATCCCGCGAATGGAACGGGGGGTAGACGCGGATGATGCCGGGCACGTGCTGCGGTCCCTGCCGTGCGGCGAGTCCCCAGGGTCCCTCAATGCGCAGCGTCACCTGGGCGGGCGCGAAGCGGCCCCGGCGTGACGGGCGGATCCTGGTGCGCGCGCCGGCCCGGCCGTTGGCGGGGACGCGCAGCGCCGCTCGCCGGGAGTCCGGGCGCAGGGACGGCCCCAGTTGGTCGGCCAACCGCAGGCGCAGCGCACGCCCGGTCGGGTTATGCACCCGCCACCGCACCTCGGCCGGGGCGTCCAGGCCCACGACGCCGGGCACCTCACGCTCCACGTCGAGCCGGTCGGGAGGAACGGCCCGTCGCCAGTCCACGACCGCGAGCACCAGCAGCAGGGCGTTGACCACCGCCAGCGCGATCCAGGGGTCGACCGGGGCGAGCAGCACCACGATCGAGCCCATCGCGGCGGCGACCGCGAGCCGCCAGGTTGGGACCGGCATCGCTCAGCGGGGGACGGGCACGGAGGCGAGCAGCGCGGACAGGACCCCGTCGGGAGTTCCGCCCTCCAACTCGACCTCGGGGCGCAACTGGATGCGGTGACGCAGCGTGGGCAGGGCGATGGTCTTGACCTCGTCGGGGGTGACGTAGCTCTTGCCCCCCATCCAGGCCCAGGCCTTCGCCGCGTGCAGCAGCATGGTCGACCCACGGGGGCTGACACCCAGGGTGATGGACGGGGAGTCCCGGGTGGCACGCGCGATGCCCACGATGTAGGCCTGCACGTTCGGCTCGACGCGCACGTCGCGGACGCCCCGGCGCGCCGCCTCCAGATCATTGGCGCCCGCGACCGCCTCGATGCCCAGCGAGGAGATGTCGTGCGGGTTCATGCCGGCATCGTGGCGCGCCACGATGGCCTGCTCCTGCTCGGCGCTCGGGTACTCGATCAGCAGCTTGAACAGGAACCGGTCGACCTGCGCCTCGGGCAGCGGGTAGGTGCCCTCGTACTCGACCGGGTTCTGAGTGGCGATCACGATGAACGGCTCCGGCAGCGGCCGCCGGGCGCCCTCGACCGAAACCTGGCGCTCCTCCATGGCCTCCAGCAGTGCGGCCTGGGTCTTGGGAGGCGTGCGGTTGATCTCGTCGGCCAGCAGCAGGTTGGTGAACACCGGCCCCTGGCGGAAGTGGAAGGAGCCGGTCAGGTGCTCGGGGCCGGCGTCGGGGTCCCGCGAGTAGACGACCTGGCCCAGGACGTCGGAGGGCATCAGGTCGGGAGTGAACTGGACCCGCTTCTCCTCCACGCGCAGCGCCCCGGCCAGCGCTTTGACCAGCAGGGTCTTGGCCGTCCCTGGAACCCCCTCCAGAAGGACGTGCCCGCGCACCAGCAGCGCGGCGAGCAGTCCCGTGACGATGCCGTCCTGGCCGACGACCGCCTTACGGATCTCGTCCCGGACGGCCATGAGCGCGTCGCGGGTCTGCACGGGTGCGGTGTCA
>WHTC01000034.1 GCA_009379795.1 Nitriliruptorales bacterium
CCGCTCGCATAAGGGCGGCGATCCGGGTTTGTGCGGGTGCTCGACGAGCGCACGATCGCGTTCCCCAGCTACGACGGCAACGGGATGTACCTGTCGACGGGCAAACGTCGTGCAGACCGGGGAGTGGGGCTGCTGTTTGGGGATCCTCTCCCCCGAATTGGACCCGGCACGCGCTCGGGCCGCCCGCCAGCAGTTCGATCCGGTGGGACACTACGCGTGGCCCGACGTATTCCGCTTGCAGGTGAACACCCGGCCGCAGCAGGCCGTGGCCTGGGTTGGCCAGCCCGCTGGCGTGGACGCAGAACCGGAGACAGTACAGAAGGAGGTTGCTGATGAACATCCCTGAGTTGCATCGACGGGCCGTGGAGGGGTTCGGCCAGCGCGTGCGAGCGATCGACGACGACCAGTGGCATCTGCCCACTCCGTGCGCGGGCTGGGATGTGCGCCAACTCGTGGCGCACTTGGTGGATGAGAACCTCTGGACGCCCTGGCTGTTCGACGGGCACACGATCGCGGAAGCTGGTGACCGCTTCTCCGGCGACCCGGTGGGCGACGATCCGAAGCAGGTGTGGGAGGAGCACTCGCCTGAAGCCGTGGGTGCGGTCCACCAGGACGGTGCGATGGAGCGCACCGTGCACCTGTCGTTCGGCGACGTTCCCGGCGAGGAGTATGCCAGCCAGTTGTTCGCCGACCATCTGATCCACAGCTGGGACCTGGCACGGGGGATCGGGGCTGACGAGAAGCTCGATCCTGAGCTCATCGCGGCCTGCGCCGAGTGGTTCGCCGCTCGCGAGGACATCTACCGGGACGGCGGCGCGATCGGCGCCCGCCCGGATGTCCCCGCCAACGCCGATCCCCAGACCATCCTCCTCGCCGCCTTCGGCCGCACCCCCTGACCCACGCGCCGAGCAGCCCGACCCGCGCCCCCGAGCAGCCCGACCCGCACCCCCCGACCCGCGCCCCGAGCGGCCCGACCCGCGCCCCCGAGATTGAACCGTTGCCCTCGCATATGAGGGCAACGGTTCAATCTTGATATCCACAGCCGGGGCGCGCGCCAGTGTGGTGGCTGGCGCCCCCTCATGCATGCTGAGGGGATGACCCCCTGGCAGGAAATCGAGCGTATCGCGCGGGACCAGCACGGCCTCTTCACCCTCCAGCAGGCCTTGGTTGCGGGACTGTCGACCCCCACGATCGAGCGTTGGGTGCAGTGGCGGGGACTCCGGCGACTCGCCAGGGGGGTGATGGCACTGCCAGGGAGTGCCGACACTCCCGGCCAGCGCGCCAAGGCCGTTGAACTGGCTGTTGGCCCGCCGGTGCTCATCTCCGGGTGGACGGCCGCCTTCCTTTGGGGACTCCTGCCGAAAGCCCCCTCGGTCGTAGATGTCATGGTTCCGGCGGATCGGAAGGCGCCAGCCCTCCGGCGAGTGCGCCCCACACGGTGCTCGCTGCTGACGCCCAAGGACGAGGCTGCGGTGGATGGGATCGTGGTCACCGCAGTCCCCTTGACCCTGATCGTCGTTGCGCGATCGGCCGCGCTGCCCTTTGTGCGCGGCCTCGTGATCGATGCGCGTCAGCGGCGCCTGACCAGCATTGCCGCGGTGCAGGAGTGCGTGGATCGGCTCGGGAAATCGGCAGGCACGAGCAAGCTCCGGCGAGTGCTCGCGGACCTCGACGAACAGCGTCCGGACTCGGTCTTCGAGTATCTGGTGCGTGATCGCCTCCGGCGCGGTGGCTTCATCCCGCAACCGGACCCCGAGCCCTGTGCCGTGCCACTGGGAGACGGGAGGGTGCTCCACGTGGACGTGCCCTTCTCGCCCTACCGGATCGGGCTGGAGTGCGACGGGCTCGGCAGCCACCAGGAGCGATCCTCGCTCGACATCGACGCCCTGCGCCACAACGCGCTCGCCGACGTGGACTGGCTGCTCCTGCGCGTCACCTGGTCGATCTACGAACACCGCTGGCCCGAGCTGCTGGCGCAGCTCAGACGGATGCTCGCCGGACGCGGCGCCACCGTCCCACGTCCCACCCAAGATTGAACCGTTGCCCTCGCATATGAGGGCAACGGTTCAATCTTGGTGGGCTATGGCGCGGCGGCGATCAGGCCGACCGCCGCCAGCGCCATCACCACGCCCAGTAGTTGCGCACGGGTCAGCCGCTCGGCCATCAGCCGCCAGGCCAGCAGGACGACCACCACCGGGTAGAGCGAGGCCAGTAGTGCCGTCAGGGTCAGCAGCCCCGTCCGGGTGGCCGCCAGGAACAGCAGGTTGGCCGCCATGTCGAGTCCTCCACTGACGGCCGCGACCGGGAGGATCTTGCGCGAGGGCAGGGGCCGGCGCAGCGAGGTCGCAGCCACCGTCAGGACGATCAGCGAGGCGCCACGTGCGGCGACCAGCGGCCAGGCCCCTGAGTCGGCGGGCGTGGCGTCGAGGAAGATGAAGAAGGCGCCGAACGCCAGGCCTGCCAGCAGCGCCAGCAGGGGCCCCTGCGCATGGGCGTGCGCGCTGTTTCGCCTGCGGCCCTGACCCGTCGCCAGCCAGACCGCGGCCAGCCCGATCGCGACGCCGGCCAGCGCCAGCCGCGGCGGCCGCTCGCCGGCCACCACGCCGGCCGCCACCGGAAGCGCGGCGCCGACCACCGCGGCCACGGGCGCCACCAGGCTCATCGGCCCGATCGCGAGCGACCGCAGGTAGAGCACCAGGCCCCCCGCCCCGGCCAGCCCGGCGAGAGCGCCGGTCCAGATCGCGGCCATGCTGAGCACGCCGTCGAACACGAGGAGCGCCGGAACCAAGACCATCAGGCCCGCAAGCTGCGAGACCCCGGTGACGGTCAGGGCAGAGCAGCGACGGGCGGCAAGGCCTCCCAGGAAGTCCGCCGCACCGAAGCTCAGCGCGGACGTGAGCGCGAGCGCCGCCGCCATCCCACCTCTCTCTCCTCGGTTCATCTGCTTGCACCGCGAGCACAGTGTGACGCACTCTAACGGAGCGACAGGTGAAAAGTAAAGTCTACTGTACTTGTAGTTCATCAACGTAGATCAAGGAGGGGGCGGTGCAGACGCCCGATGAGTTGGCCGGCGCGATCGCTCGCAACGTCCGTCAGCGACGCCAGCGAATGGGCCTCACCATCGACCTGCTGGCGGGGCGCTCCAATCTCAGCAAGGGCACCGTCATTCAGGTCGAGCAGGCGCGCTCAAACCCGAGCGTGGCCACGCTGTGCCGCTTGGCCGATGCCCTGGGGGTCGGGGTCGCCAGCCTGATCGAGACCGGTGCCGCGCCCCGGATCACCGTCAGGCGCGCCGAGCAGTCTGCGGCCCTGTGGGCCAGCCCGGGGGGAAGCAAGGCCATCTTCCGGATCGGGACCGACCCGCCAGACATCGTGGAGGTGTGGGACTGGTATCTCGAGCCCGGCGACGCCTTCGACGGCGAGGCTCACCCTCCCGGGACCACCGAGGTGCTGACGGTCCTCGAGGGAGAGCTGTCAATGACCATCGGAGACGAGCACGTCCTGCTCAGTGTCGGGGACACGATCCTGTTCGAGGCCGTCGTCGACCACCGGTATGCGAACCACGCTCAGGAGCGGAACCGGTTCATCATGAACGTGATGCAGCCTATGGAAGGGCCGATGGGTGGGCCGGACACGATCAGCGCGGCCGGGGCCGGCGGTGTCTAGCCACGGAGCCGTTCCGCGACCGCGTTGATCTGAGCGGGGTCGCCGGGGGAGGGAGTCCAGGGCAGGCGGATCGTGTCGCCGGAGTAACGCGGGATGAGGTGGACGTGCAGATGGAAGACCGTTTGGAAGGCTGCGGCCCGGGTCGACTGCAACAGGTTGAGCCCCTCGGGCGTGAGCCTGTCGCGCATGCGGCCGGCCAGGCGGTGGACCGCCGTCATCAGCGGTCCGGCGAGGTCGACGGTCATGTCCCACAGATCGGCGATGTGGCGGCGGGGCACGACCAGCGCGTGCCCCGCAGTCGCCGGATTGATGTCCATGAAGGCGACCGTATGCTCGTCCGCGTCGACCACCTCAGCCGGCGCCGACCCCTCGACGATCGCGCAGAAGATGCATCCCGCCATCACCCCGAAGAGCCTAGAGGGCCTGAGCCACACGCGGGGTCTTGGTAGAGGTTCAGGTTGAGGTTGAGGGTTCGCGGATGTGGCTGCTGCGCTCGCGGTCAGCGCGGCGGGCGCCCAAGGGGCTGGTCCGGCTCGTCCCGAGCTTCGACACCTCCCTGCTCGGCTACCCGCGGGCGCGACGTGGTTCTCCCCGCGGCACACGCGCACAGGATCTTTCCCGGGCGGAGGGTGATCTCGTCGTCGCCGACCCGGCGAGCTGAGCGGTCGGCGAGCCATGTACGCTCGGCCGGACAAACCCGTTGGTGTCCGGCCACCTTGCGGTAACCTCCCGGGCCTTGCCACCAGGAGGCCTGAAGTCTCCGCCATGACGTTGCTGCTGCTGCTGTTGTTGCTCATCGACGGGGTGTTCGTGATCCTGCACGGCATCCGGCTGCTTGCACCCTTGTATGGCGAGGACTACTCCGGGTTGCTGGCGGATCCGCGCTTCTCGATTGAAACAGACAGGGGGTACGGGGAGCGGTTCGGGTACGGGAAGGCGCTGGCCGCGAGTGCCGGGCTGCTCGTGCTCTACCGGTGGTCGAAGGGGCCGGCGTACCTGGCATGGGCGCTGGTGTTCGTCGTCGTCATGGTCGACGACGCGTTCACGGTGCACGAGCGGGGTGGGGCGGCCTTCGTCGGCCTGCTGGGCCTGAGGCCCGCCCTGGGCTTACGCGCACAGGACTACGGCGAACTCGTGGTGTGGGGGATCATGGCGGTGCTGCTTCTGGCAGTGGTGGCCATCGCGCATCGCCGCAGCACGAGGGAGGTCCGCTGTGACTCGGGCCCCCTACCTGTACATGCTGCTCGTTGCCCTGGTGTTCTTCGGCTTGGTCGTGGACATGGGGCACATGCTCGTCTCGGGCTGGGTCGGCCATATCGTGGGGATCATCGAGGACGGTGGCGAGCTGGTGGTGCTGAGCTTGGTTCTGTACGCCGTGGCGGAGATGATGCGTCAGCATGGAAGTGTGGGTGGCCCCCGGGTCGCAGCAGCCTGAGCGCACGCCCTTGCCCACGGGCTGACCGCGGACCGCCCTCCGGAAGATTCGGTCGGGTTGCGGCGTTGCCTCCAGTGTCGTGCGCAAACCGACTGATGGGACACCGCGATGCCGTTCTGGAGCAAGCCCCGGATGCCCGCCGCCGACGAGGCGTTGCCGGGCCGTGACGAGGCGATCCCGGTGCCCGAGCGCCACGCCGTCCTGGGCACGCCGCTGAAGCCGCCGTTTCCCCAGGGCACGGCGCAGGCGGTGTTCGGGATGGGTTGCTTCTGGGGTGCGGAGAAGGCGTTCTGGGAACTCGACGGCGTGTACACGACCGCCGTCGGCTACGCCGGTGGGCCCACGCCCAACCCCACGTATCGCGAGGTGTGCTCGGGTGACACGGGCCATGCCGAGGTGGTGCTCGTGGCCTACGACCCGGAGCGCATCTCCTATGAGGATCTGCTAAAAGCCTTCTGGGAGGGGCACGACCCGACCCAGGGGATGCGGCAGGGTAACGACGTCGGGACGCAGTACCGCTCAGCGGTGTACGCGTCCGACGACGCGCAGCAGGCGGCGGCCGAGGCTTCGCGTGACCAGTACCAGGCAAAGCTGCGCAAGGCCGGCTACGGTGACATCACGACCGAGATCCGCCCCGCGCCGGCGTTCTACTATGCCGAGGAGTACCACCAGCAGTACCTGCATAAGAACCCGGCGGGCTACTGCGGCCTCGGCGGCACCGGCGTCGCCTGCCCGGTGGGGCTTGTGCCCGCTGACGAGTAGTTCTGGCGCCGGCATCTTCGGTGGTCAGTCGAGCAGGAACAGGCGGCACAGCGAGTCGGCGATCCAGCTTTCGTACCGGTCGGGGGCCCAGCCGCGCTCGCGGACGGTCTTGCGGTAGACCATCGGCGTGCCGATCGACCAGAGGACATCAGTGACCGTGTCGACGTCGTAGGTGTCGCGCAGTGCGGTCTTGCGCACCAGGGCTTCGGCGACCATACGGGAACCGGCGAGTCGTTGCCGCTGCAGCGCCTCCCACAGCGCGGCCACCCCGGGGTCGGCGGCCGCAGCCGATTCGACGGCGCAGTACACGTCCCCTGCGCGCTCGCCGATCATTCGGATGTTGCGTGCGTGCAGCCGCAGCATGCGGCGCGGGTCGGGTTCGTCGATCATGTCCCGGAACCAGGACCGGTCGCGGACCGGCACGAGTTCGTCGTCCCCAGCCAGTGCGATGTCGACGACCTCCTTGAGGATCGCGCTCTTGCTGCCCGCCGCGGCGAAGACGGTGGGTCGCGCGACGGTCGCCTCTCGGGCGATGTCGTCGATAGACGTGGCCAGATAGCCCCGCTCGGCGAACAGGCGGCTCGCGGCGCTGAGGATGGAGCGCTGCGCTTCGCCGCGGCGGATTGAGGAGGTGTAGCGGCGTCGTGTCTTGACAGGTTCCGGCATCGAGATAGACTCCAAATCTATTCAAATAGATTATCAGTCTAGTCCGGCCCGACATCCCGCGCTTGGCCGTGGTCGCCGCCCTCCACGGTGCCGAGATCATCGGACCCCCCGGCCTGGCGGCACGATCGATCTGAACCGCCGGCGGTCCTGATCGGAGGAACCATGACCGTGGAGATGGATGCCGAGCGGATCCGACGGATGGCGCCAGCCGAGCGGGACGGCTACGCCCAGGTGATCGCCGACCAGGTGGTGCGCTTCCGGGAGGTGCAACCCAACTGGGAGGCGTTCGCCGAGGCGCGCCTGCCGGGGAACGAGCGCGGCTTCTACGGGTACGTCGGGACGGGAGCGTCCACAGACCCGCGTGCTCGTGGGGCCATCCCGCAGGGTGACAACTTCTCCTTCAGCATCGTGTTGGCGGGGCGAGGGGCACGGCTGCACGCGCACACAACCGAGGAGGTCTTCATCCCGCTCACCGGGGAGTGGATCGTGTACTGGGGCGAACCCCATGCCGAGGAGCAGGTGCTGCTGGAGCGCTGGGATGCGGTCTCGGTGCCGGCGCCGGTGATGCGCGGCTTCCGCAACGCGGGCACGGAGGACGCCTACCTTCTGGCGTTGCTCGGCGGTGGGGCGCCACCCCCGCCCATCTATCACGAGTCCGTCATCGAGCGCCTCGAGCGCTGGCATCCGAACATCGACCAGCGCTGACCCGCCCCTGGACTGGTCGCGACCGTGCCATTCATCGATGTCGAGCAGGGGCGCCTGCACTATCGGGAGTGGGGCTCAGGCCCGCTTACCCTCCTCGTGCACGGCTTCGGGCTCGATCACCGGCTGTGGGACGAGTTGGAGGCTCGGGCCTCCGACCGGCGCTACGTCGCCGTCGATCTGCGCGGGTTCGGTCGCTCGACTCCCGTGAGCGACCCTTCCCTGTCCATGGAGCGACTGGCCGACGATCTCTCCCGCGTGATTCGTGGCCTGGGGGCGGAGTCCGCCGATGTGGCGGGCTTCAGCATGGGCGGCTTCGCGCTGTTGGCCCTGTGGGAGCGTGATCCCGAGGTATTCCGTTCGGTGGCGCTGCTCAGCGCCCGGGCGAACGGGGACTCCGAGGACCAGCGCGCCGGGCGCGACCGGCTCATCGACCTGCTCCTGCGCGAGGGCCGTGAAGCGCTTGCCAGCGCCTTCGTCCCCCAACTCACTTCCACCGCCGCGGACGGGCTCATCACCGCCCGCCTGCGCACGATGATGGAGGAGACACCCTTCGAGACGTTGGTGGCCGCCCTGCGAGGCATGCGAGATCGGCCGGACCGCATGCACGTCATGGAGACCCTCACCGTACCCACGCTCGTGGTGGCCGGTGCGGAGGATCCGCTCGTGCCGCCTGCGTTGGCACGGGCGATGGCGGCACGCGCCCCCTCGGCAGGGCTGCGGGTCCTGACCGGAGCCGGCCACACCACCCCGATGGAGTCCCCCGACGCGCTGCTTGCCGAGCTGCGACGCTTCTGGGCGCAGGTCGGATAACCCGATTTGGTCCCGTAACCCCTTCGAGATCCAGAGGCATCGAGGGAGGAATAGTCAAGACCTGTGGATCGGCGTGTCACGCGACTTGCTGATCACCACCCTCTGATTCGTCGGGTCGTTCGATGAGCTTGCCGTTCTTGAATACCGCGCCCGGCTACGACGAGGAACTGCGCAACTCGGTGTTCTTCGAGCGTGGTCTGCACGCGACGTCCATCTGCGGCGCGGTCGGCGCCGCGGTGGCCGTGGCGATGCTGCAGGGGCAGGACGAGGCGGGGATCGCCTCCGCCGCCGGCATCGCGGCCAGCATGGGCGCCGGCCTGCTGGAGGCCAACCGCACCGGCGGGACCGTCAAGCGGGTCCACTGCGGCTGGGCCGCGCGCTGCGGCGTGGCAGCGGCCGACCTGGCCCGGCACGGGCTCACCGGCCCGCCGACCGTGCTGGAGGGCCGCTTCGGGTTCCTGCAGGCGTTCTGCGGCGACCGTGCCCACCCGGACGCCGTCGTCCGCGGCCTGGGCACGGACTGGGAGCTGCCGCGCGTGGTCTTCAAGCCGTACCCGTGCAACCACTTCGCCCACGCGGGCGTGGACGCCGCCCTGCGGCTGCGCGCCCAGGGGCTCGCCCCCGCCGACGTCACAGCGATCGAGCTGGGCGTCGCCAAGCCCGTCCTGCGCACGATCGCCGAGCCACCCGAGGCCAAGGCACGGCCGGCCTCCGGGTACCACGCGGCGTTCAGCGGCCCCTACACGGTCGCCGCGGCGCTGCTCGGCGGCGGCCTCGGCGTGTCCCACGAGGACTTCACCGACGCCGCCGCCCGTGACCCCCGCCGCCTCGCCCTGGCCGCCCTGGTGCGCTGCGTCGAGGACGAGCGCTGCAGCGCGTCGTTCCCGCACGCCTTCCCCGCCGTCCTGCGCGTGACCACCCGCAACGGGCGAGGAACTCGAGGCCCGCGTCGAGGTCAACCGCGGCGGCCCCGGCAACCCCCTGTCCGACGAGGAGCTGGCGAGGAAGTTCCACGACAACGCCGTGAGGTCCCTCCCGGAGGAGCTCGCGGCCCGAACGCTCGCCCTTCCTGACGCTCAGAGCGTCGAGGATCTCACCGCGCTGCTGACCTCGGCGGGGAGCGCTGAGGTCGAGACAGTTACCGCTCCCGGACTGCGTAGGTCAGGTGGGTCACCCGCTGCGTCGGCTCCGCGCGGACCGGCTCCAAGGCCACGCGGCCCGCGTCCACGCCCTCGAACAGGCGGATTCCGGTGCCGAACAGCACGGGCGACAGCGCGATCGTGAACTCGTCGATCAGGCCGGCGTTCAGGTACTCCAGGATCGTCGCGCCGCCGACCGCGATGCGGACATCGCGGTCGCGGGCGGCCTCGCGAGCCTGGTCGAGCGCGGGCTCGATGCCGTCGTTGACGAAGCGGAAGGTGGTTCCGCCCGGCCGCTCCCAGGGGTCACGCTTGGTGTGCGTCACGACGAAGACCGGCGTGTGGAACGGCGCCTCATCCGGCCACGCGTGCTCGCCGGCGTCGAACATGCGCTTGCCCATCACGCTCACGCCGGTGCGCTCGAACGTCTCCCGCACGATGTCGTTGTCGCGCCCTTCCTCGCCGCCCTCGCCGAGCTTCAGGTTCTCCCGGAGGAACCGCTGCGGGAAGATCCACTGCTGCAGCTCCATCCACTGCGCCCCCCGCTGCACATCCGGGTCATCCATGCGCTCCTCGGGCGCGATGAACCCGTCCAGCGACATCGTCACGCTGAAGAACACCTTCCCGGCCATCAGCCCTCAACTCCCTTCCGAACGATCTCGGTGACGTAGGTAGCCAGGTTGCTCAGGGTCTGCTGGCCGCCCTCGATCGCGTGGTACTTCTCGACCGCCTCGTCGCGCAGCTCCTTGGTGGGGAACACCGTGCGCATCTCGATCCGGGTCGCCGCGTCGTCGGGCGCGAACGTCAAGACCGACTCGAAGGCGTTCGGGTCGCCGCGGGACTCACCGTGGAGCAGCGCGATCCGCTCCGGCGGGGCGATCTCGGTCCAGGAGATCCACTCCTGGTAGTCCGTCCCGTCCGGTCCGTGCATCACGAAGTCCCACTCCCCGCCGACGCGGAACTCGAACGCCCGCGTGGTGGTGCTGAACCCCTCCGGTCCCCACCACCGCGACAGGTGCCGGACCTCGGTGAACGCCTCGAACACCAGCTCCCGTGGGGCGTCGATGACCCGGGAGATGACGATCTCGCGGTCGGCCGTCGCTGACTGCGCCGGCGCGTCCCGTCCTGTCACTGCCATCGGTCACTCCTCCTGCCTTGCCTGCTTGAGGTCCTGCACGTACTCGTCCAGCCGGTCGAAGCTCTCGTTCCAGAACCGCTCGAACCCGCCGGTCCACTCGTGGACCGGTCGCAGCCCGCGGGCGTCAAGGCCGTACAGGCGCTGCTTGCCTGCCTTGCGGTCCCGCACGAGTCCGACCTCCCGGAGCACCCGCAGGTGTTTGGACGCCCCCGGCTGGGTCATCCCCAGCTCCTGGGCCAACTCGGTCACCGGCCGTTCACCCGCCCGCAGCAGCACCAGGATCTCCCGGCGCTGCGGCTCGGCGATCGCGTTGAAGACGTCCGACGTCGTCGCTGCTCGTGCCATGGCGCAATCATATGCCGATATCGGCATGCGTCAAGCCGGAGGAATCAGGCGGGTCTTGGCAGATGACGATCGTGACGCTTGTCAGCGGCTGCGGAAACGCGTATCCCGGAGACGGCACACGCGACGGCGGCGGGCAGGGAGGGCGATGGGTGAGAGGATCGGCGTGTCACGCGACTTGCTGATCACCACCCTCTGATTCGTCGGGTCGTTCGATGAGCTTGCCGTTCTTGAATACCGCGCCGGCACGGACCAGCGCGACGAGGTGGGGTGCGTTGACGGCCCGCCACCGGGTCTGTGCTGATTCGATGAGCTTGAACGCCATCGCGACACCGGCGGCGCGGGAGCCGGGGCCCTTGGTGACTCGCTGGCGAAGCCTGACGGTGGCGAAGGTGGACTCGATCGGGTTGGTGGTGCGCAGGGTGGATCCAGTGCTCGGCGGGGTAGTCGCCAGCAGCACGTCGAGGTCGTCGGTGATCTTGGCGGCCGCCTTGGGCCACTTGGTGCCGTAGTCGGCGGCGAACACGTTGGCCGCGGCTTGGGCGTGGTCCTTGTCCTCGGCGTTCCAGATCTCGGCGAGCGCCTTCTTCGCGCCCGGCTGGGCGGACTTGGGCAGCGCGTTGAGCACGTTGCCGATCTTGTGCCACCAGCACCGCTGCTCGCGGGTCTCGGGGAACACCTCGCGGACCGCGGACCAGAACCCCAGGGCACCGTCGCCGACCGCGAGCACCGGCGCGGCCATGCCACGGCGCTTACAGCCGCGGAGCAGATCGAGCGACGACTCGGTCGATTCGCGGTGCCCGTCGTCAAGCGCGATGAGTTCCTTGGTGCCGTCCGCGCGGACCCCGATCATCACCAGCAGGCACACTTTGTCCTGCTCCAGCCGGACCTTGAGGTGGATCCCGTCGACCCAGCAGTAGACGTAGTCGGTCCCGGCCAGCGACCGCTTGGTTGAACGTCGTCGCCTCGTCCTGCCAGTCCTTGGTCAACCTCGTGATCGTCGCCGCCGACAGGCCGTGGCTGGTGCCCAGGAACTGCGTCAACGCCGGACCGAAATCCGAGCTGGACAGGCCGTGCAGGTACAGCAGCGGCGGCACCTCGGCCACCCGCGGCGACTTGCGTGCCCACGCGGGCAGGATCGCCGAAGCGAACCGTTTCCGCTCCCCAGTGGCCGGATCGGTGCGCTTGTCGTTGACCCGCGGCGCCCGCACCGGCACCGGGCCCGCCGCCGTGATCACCTCGCGTTCGTTGTGATGACCGTTGCGGACCACCAGCCGGTGACCATTCTCATCGACCTCCTCGGCATAGGCGTCGATGTAGGCCGACACCTCCGCCTGCAGGGCGACCGCGAGCATCTGCCTCGCAGCCTCGCGCACGATCTCATCGAGCACCGAACCGCTCGCCTCGTTGGGCTCGGCCTCGTCGTGGACTACTTTGAGCATGGGCGTACCTTCCCGACCGGCGCGCCAACGCCGGCACATGATCAGACTTGCTATGGGCTATCGATCTCCTCGGGAAGGTGCGCCCCTCACGTCACCCCGCCGAGGACCATCCACAGGTTCTGATCATTCCTCGCATCGGGGCCGGGACTTCAGCTCTTGTGCAGTGTCACAGCGCACCATATTGTCCTGGTGCACAGAGGGACTGGTTGCTCAGCGCCGCATGCGAAATGGGTTCCCGCCAGGCGGAAGCGGCTCAGGATCGGGGCGACAGCGTCAACCCCGGAGGGCCGGGGTGTGGCTCGTACCGCGGCGACGACCCACGCCGCAGCCCCGCCCCGCCAAACGGAAGGCTGTTCAGTCGGCATCACCTCGACCGCGCTGATCAAGGAGGATGGGAGATGACCGAACGACTGTTGCTTCGTGGCGGCACGGTGCTCACGATGGATCCCGAACGGGGGGACCTGCCGCGGGGCGACGTCCTCATCGAGGGGGACACGATCGCGGAGGTGGCCCCGGAGATCCAGGCGGATGCCGAGGTGCTCGACGCGACCGGCAACATCGTGATCCCGGGCTTCATCGACAGCCACCGCCACACCTGGGAGGCGGCCATCCGCGGCTGCGCGCCCAACGCCACCCTGGACGACTACTTCGTGGAGGTGCTCGACACCTTCGCACCCATCTACCGGCTACCGGCCCGAGGACGTGTACGCCAGCAACCTCGCCGGGACGCTCGAGTGCATCAATGCGGGTATCACGACGCTCGTGGACTGGTCGCACATCAACAACACGCCCGAGCACCCCGACGCGGCGATCCGCGCCCTGCAGGAGTCGGGCATCCGTGCCCAGTACGCCTACGGCAGCGCCAACACCTCGCTGGCGGACTACTGGTTCGAGAGCAAGATCGCCATCCCGGAAGACGACGTGAAGCGCGTGCGCGACACGTACTTTCCCTCCGACGACGGCCTGCTGA
Organism: Nitriliruptorales bacterium; assembly: GCA_009379795.1. GTDB lineage: Bacteria > Actinomycetota > Nitriliruptoria > Euzebyales > Egibacteraceae > WHTC01. Next base: position 13,076 of record WHTC01000034.1, read on the forward strand.
CCATGGCGCTGGCGACCCGAGGGCCCGGCTTCTGCATCGACGACGTGGTGCGCAAGGAGTGGGGGATGGCTCGCGACCTCGGCATCCCGATCACGGTGCACGTGGCCATGGGCCGTATCGCCGGGCGGTTCGGCATGATCAGGCAACTCAACGACCTGGGCCTGCTCGGGCCCGACACCACCTACATCCACTGCTGCTACTTCTCCGACGAGGAGTGGCAGATGGTGGCGGACAGCGGCGGCACGATCTCGATCGCGGCCCAGGTCGAGCTGCAGATGGGACACGGGTCTCCGCCGGTCATGAAGTCGCTGGAGTACGGGCTGCGACCCAGTTTCAGCATCGACGTGGTCACCACCGTGCCCGGCGACATGTTCACCGAGATGCGGGCCGCCTTCGGCTGCGAGCGGGTACGCGTGAACGCGGCCTGCTGGGAGGCCAACATCGACGTGCCCGAGGACATGCTGACGGCACGTCAGATGCTGGAGATGGCCACCATCAACGGCGCCGAGGTCGCCGGACTGAAGGATCGGACCGGCTCGCTCACCGTCGGCAAGAAGGCCGACGTCGTGGTCATCGACGCCAAGGCCATCAATGTGGCGCCGGTCATCGACCCGGTGGCCGCGGTCACCCTCAGTGCCGACGTCTCGAACGTCGACACGGTCATCATCGACGGCAAGATCCGCAAGCGCGACGGCAGGCTCCTGGGTGATGTCGACCACGCACGCCGCCTCGTCCAGGAGTCGAGCGAGTACCTGTTGTCGCAGACCGCGTCGCGGCAGCAGGGGGAGGGGGCGTGACCTCACGGCACCTCGTACGCCGGTCTGGAGAAGCCCGCCCGACCGTCCCGGCTGAATTGCGCGGGCAGAGCGAAGGCTTCCGGCGCTGGCCGGTTGTCGACGAGACGGCGGGGGCCGTGCACACGGGCTTCGGCATCTGCGAGCTGGAGCCTGGCGGCACGGTTGCCGCCCACGTTCAGTCCTTCGAGGAGAGCTTCTTCATGCTCGAGGGGGAGGCCGTCGTGGACACGGGCGAGGGAGCCTTCCTCGTGCGCGCCGGCGACTACGGCCTGCTCCCGGTCGGCCTCTCCCACGCCTGGCGCAATACGGGCTCGGCCGCTGCCCGATGGGCCGACATGCTCGCGCCGCAGCCGCGAGCGCGCTTCGCCGGGGACAGCCTGTTCGTGCCTTCGCTGCGCGAGGAGCCTCCAGCAGCGGTCGACGTCCGCGACCCGCGCACGCGCTCCCTCGGTCACATCGAACCCTCCAACATGGACCCCGACAAGCAGAGCCAGGAGATGCTCGCCGTCTCGGCCAGCATGCGGACCGCGCTGCTGGTGTACAGCGGGATCAGCGTCAAGATGATGGTGGACAGCGACCTGGGGGCCGGGCTGTCGACGATGTTCATGGTGCAGTACGCACCGTTCGGTGTGGCGGGCACACACGATCACCCGTTCGAGGAGACCTACCTGATCCTCGAAGGGGAGGTCGATGCCGTCTTCGATGACCAGCGCTACCGCCTCGGGGCGGGTGATATCGCCTGGGCGGGGGTGGGGTGCGTGCACGGGTTCTCCAACCCCCATGATGATCCGGTGCGGTGGCTGGAGACCCAGGCGCCGCAGCCCTCGGCGCGGCATTCCTACCGGTTCACCCGCGACTGGGAGTATCTGCGTGAGGGCCTCTCGGAGGATCCGGCGAATCGGAAGGAGCAGCGGTGACGGAAACCGGAAGCGTCGTCGTGATCGGTGGGACATCCGGTCTCGGGCGGGAAGTGGCGAGGCTGTACGCCGAGCGCGGGCGCGACGTGGTGCTCTCCGGTCGGGACAAGGACCGTGCCCAGGCTGCGGCGAGCGAGATCGGGGGTCGGACCGTCGGCATCGGCCTGGATCTCGCGCAGCCAGACGACATCGCCAGCGACCTTGCCGGCGTGGGTCAGGTCGCCCACCTGGTGCTCGTCGCCATCGAGCGCGACGAGAACACCGCCCGGGACTTCGATCTGGCCAGGGCCACCCGCCTGGTGACCCTCAAACTCGTCGGCTACACCGAGGTGGTGCACACGCTGCTGCCGCGCATGGACGCTGAGAGCTCGATCGTCCTGTTCGGCGGGATGGCGATGGGCCGGCCCTACCCCGGGTCGACAACCGTGTCGACGGTCAACGGCGGCGTCACCGGCCTGGTCCACACCCTGGCCGTCGAGTTGGCGCCGATCCGGGTCAACGCGATCCATCCCGGCATCGTGGGCGACAGCCCCTATTGGGCCGAGAGGCCCCAGGCCGTCGAGCGGGCCCGGTCGCGGACGCCCGGCGAGCGGATGGTGAGGATGCAGGACATCGTGGAGGCTACCGCCTTCCTGCTGGAGAACGGGTCAGTGAACGGCGTCAACCTGCGCGCCGACGCCGGCTGGATGCTGATGTAGGAGCGACACGTGGTTGACAACGCCTTGACCGTCGCCGTCGTCGGCACCGGACGCATGGGCGGGGCGATGACCGGGACGCTGCGGCGGGCGGGATTCCCGGTCGTCGTGTTCAACCGGACACGCCACAAGGCTGAGGAGGTCGCGCAGGCCACTGGCGCCGAGGTGGCCGGCACCGCCAGGGCGGCCGCTGCGACCGCCGACGTCGTGATCTGCTCGCTGGCGGACGACACGGCCGTCAAGGCGGCCTACGCCGGCGCCGACGGCCTCACCGCCGGCCTCCGCCCGGGCGCGGTCGTGGCCGAGACCAGCACGGTGGCCCCCCAGACCGTGCACGCGGTCCGCCCCCTCGTCGAGGATCGGGGCGCGGCGCTGCTGGACGCGCCCGTCTCGGGGAGCGTGTCGCTCGTCGAGGTCGGACAGTTGACGGTGATGGCCGGCGGGGCTCCGGAAGCGTTGGAGCGGGCGAGGCCGGCGCTTGACGTGCTCGCCGCCCGGGTCTTCCGCGTCGGCGACCTGGGCTCCGGGATGACGATGAAGCTCGCCGTCAACGCCGTCGTGCACGCGCTGAACCAGGCGCTGTCGGAGTCGCTCGTGCTTGCCGAGAAGGCGGGGGTGGAACGGGAGAGGGCCTACGAGGTCATCGCCGCGAGCGCGGTCGCCGCCCCGTTCGTGCACTACAAGCGGGAGTCCTTCGAGCACCCGGACCGCTCACCGGTCGCCTTCAGCCTGGACCTGGTCGGCAAGGACCTCGACTTGATCCTCGGCCTGGCCCGCCAGGTCGGCGCCGGATGGATCAGGCCACGACGAACAGCAGGGTCGCGCGCGACGCCGTCGAGGCGGGCTTCGCGCAGCATGACCTGAGCGCGATCGCCAGCTTCCTGCGGGGCCACGCCGGTCGCTGAAGGTCAGCTGGGGACGGGCTTACGGCTGATCTCCGTCGCGGTTGCGGTGGGATTCGACCTCCCGGGTCGTGGGCAGCGGCCCTGTCGCGGTGAAGTAGCGGGAACCGGCGACCAGCAGCTCCTCGGCCGGGAAGCGCGTGATGACCTCGCATCCCTCGGCGGTGACGACGACCTCTTCCTCGATGCGGGCAGCCGACCACCCGTCGCTGGCCGGCCAGTAGGTCTCGAGCGCGAAGACCATGCCCTCCTCGACGACCTCGGGATGGTCCAGCGACACGAGGCGGGAGAAGATCGGCTTCTCCCAGATCGACAGCCCGACGCCGTGGCCGTACTGCAGCGCGAAGGCCGCTTCCTCGTTGGAAATGTATAGCGCTACTGGACATCACGTCCAGTAGGAGCCGGAGCCGTTGACTCAGCCGGCTCGGCCCAGGACGAACCAGATGGCGTGAACCGGCTCGTCGCCGATGTTCGACAGCCGGTGGGGCATTGTCGAGTCGAAGGAGATCCCGTCGCCCGGGCCCAGCTCGTGAGTGTCGAAGGCGATCTGCACGGCCAGCCGGCCGCTGATCACGTAACCGTACTCGCGGCCGGCGTGCCGCATCATCGCCCCGTCCTCGCTGGATGCCCCACCGACCTCGTAGATGACGTAGAGGAAGTCGACGTGGGCCCCGGAGCCGTCCGCGATGCGTTCCCAGCGGACGCCGGACTCCAGGACGATCACCGCTCGGTCGTCCGGTCGGCGGACCGGCCCCGGCACCGGGGGACGCGCGGGTGCGCCCGTATCGGGACGAGCGTCCGGGGCGCGGAGCAGGAGTTCGTCCAATGACAGCCCGAGCTCGTTGACCATCGCGTACAGCGTGCTGACCGACGGGCGCGACTGGCCCTTCTCGATCTGCGAGATCAAGCTCGGCGACAGCCCCAGACGCCGAGCCAGCTCCCGCTGGCTCAGCCCACGAGACTCCCGCTCGCTGCGCAAGCGGGGCCCGATCTCCCCATCGATCCCCATACCGCCGTCTCAAGTCCGTGGACGCTGCTCTGCTCGCAGTATGCATCCGACAACGCCGTTCAATTCTACTGGACGAGCCGTGCGTCCCTGCGAGGCCGTTGCCGATTGGCGGCGGTCCATCCCCGGGTGTCCGCTGGATCACCGCCAGGTCTCTGAGATCGGGTCATCTCCGCGTGCGGGCCATAAACGCGCCCGCGGTGCGTGTCAACGACGAACGGGGAGCGGCGCCTTCCCCTCGTCCAGCGGTCCAAGCGGCGGAACACCAAACTCATTCGACGTGGCCAATAGTGAAGTTTGGGCGTCAACTGCGACGCTCGTCGCTGTTCTCTCCAATGATGATGCAGTGTCTTCGGTGAAGAAGCCGTGCGCGATACCTGCGGGCGCGAGAGTTCCAGCCGGCCCAAGCGCCCAATAACCCGCGATACGTGGCTATTTACAGCACTATAAGCGTCTCCATCCGCGTCCCGAGAGGGCACAGCGCGCGATCTTTCGAACCTCTTAGTATATTCCTATACAGCCTTTATTATGATATGAATGGTTACCATATGGTTGGGATGGATAAGTCTGATTTAGATGTGTTGAGGGTTGTCCGGCTTACACCTTTAGTCGCGGCTGGAGTTCGTTCTCCGTGTCCTGGACATTCCCCTGGGTGAGTAGTAGTTTCCCGACCGCGCAACGTTGCGCGATCGGGGTCTTCGGATGGAGGCTCTCCGATCTGATCAACTGAGCGGAGGGATACATCGAAGTTCTTCATCGCCTGCGTGCGCCCGCTTGCGGGTGCGCGTGATTGACTTCCTTGTTGCTGTTGCAACGAGAAATCCCCCGCGGCTGGCAGCTCTCCTGCCGGAAGCGGATAAGCGGACAACCGAGACAGGAGTTCTTCATGAAGAGAAAGACCCGTGCCGCTAGCCTCGTGCTCGCTGCTTTGACAGGGCTCATGCTGGTGGCGGCTCCGGCCTCTGCCGGTGGGTACGGTCCCGAGCACGAGAACAGCGGCATCTCCGTGGGGCGCGACGCCACCGTGAACGCTGCGCCGTGGCAGATCTGCGGCAGCAACGTGGGTGGCGTGCTCGGCGGCCACGTGCCGATCGGCTCGCCGGCGACCTCCGGCGACTGCAACAACGCCGAGACCAGCACCTATGACCCGGCGTCGAGCGACAACAGCGGCATCTCCGTCGCAGACGGCGCCAACGTGAACATCCTGCCGTGGCAGATCTGCGGCAGCAACGTGGGTGGCGTGCTCGGCGGGCTCGTCCCGATCGGCTCGCCGGCGACCTCCGGCGACTGCAACAACGCCGAGACGAGCCGCTGATCTGCACTGGAAGAGCGCCAGCCCCCTGAGGCTGGTCCCGAGGCACTGGGCGCATCGCCCAGTGCCTCGGCTTTTTCCTGGGGCTCGGTTCGCAGCGGCCGCTGGCCCCTTCGGCCTGATCAGTCAGGCCAGACCCAGTCGGGCGGTGCGCAGCAGAAACGCTCGCCAGTGAGTGACGTTGGTCAGCGGGCCGGCCAGCCCCTGCTGGGCGAGTACCGCATTGATGGCCCCGTCGGTCTGCGGTCCGTAGAGGCCGTCAATGACGACCGCCCGTCCGTAGATCGCCCCGAGCGTCGCCTGCACGTACTTGACCCTGGAGGGTGAACCGGTGGTGAAGCCGACCGTGGTCCCGGCATCGATATGCATATGGTCCCGATGCGCCGCGTTGTAGTGGTAGTCGAGCACCGTCCCACAGTGCCGGCGCAGGATCGACTCGACGCCGAGGTAGAAGCGGCTGTCGCTGGGATAGTTCAGCGCGACAAGCGAGCGATGCGCCCAGAACAAGGCGTCGAGGTCGAACGCCTGACCTCGACCATGCTGGCCGGGCTTGTTGACATAGGCGCCGGCGCACACGATGACCTGGGCTCGGCCCAGCGGGCAGACCTCCCACAGCTCACGGAAAGCAGCGGTCATAACGTTGTAGAAGCGGGAGGTGCAGTGGAACGTCGCCCGTCTACCCCGCGTGCCGTAGTCCTGCCGGGTGGTACGGGCGTAGTTGGTCGGTGTCCCGGTGATATCGCTGAAAGCCTTCTCATTGGGAGCCATCGCCAACTCCGTCACTCCTCTCGCCGCCAGATCGCCAGGTCGTCGCTGTGCCACAGCGCCGCAGCGCCGCCGCGGTCGCTGCCGGCCACGACCAGGGCGCGACCAGCCAGGGCCAGGTCGGTCACCCACGCGCCGGCGAACTCCGGCTGCGGTAAGGGGGTCGCGCGCCAGTAGCTCGCGTCCCGGGACTCCAGCAGCAGCGGTGTACCGTCGGCCACCGCCGTGGCTATGGCGACCAGCCTCCCGTCGTGGACAACCAGCCCGTGAGGGGCGACGCCGGCCAGGCCACCGCTGTCGACGCGCCGCCAGCGATGGCCGTCGGCGGAGGCCCATGCCGCCCCGCCGGCCGTGCCCAGGCCCAGCGCGATGAGTTCCCCGCCCATGGTGGTCACGCCAACGAGCGTCCCCTCGCCGAGAGCATCGGCGAGCATCGCGGCGTCCCAGTCCGCGCCGTCGACGTGCCAGGCAACCGGTCCCGCCGGCTCGCTCGTCTCCGGATCGATGCGGTGACCGACCGCGACGAGCGCTCCTTGGGCCTCCACCACATCGGTGACCCGTGCGTCCGGCAGCGTCACCTGCCTGGTCCATTGCTGCCCATCGCTGGAGACCCACACGGCGCCGGTGAGGTGCTGGGACTCAACCGCCCCCGCGGCCAGCCATTGGTGCTGACCACGGTTCAGGCCAAACACGTGGCCTTCGAGCCCCCGCATGAGCGAGAGGGTCATCTCTCGTCCCGAGTCCTTCATCAACAGCCGGGTATCGGTCAGTCCGGTAACGGCCAGGAGGTGGTCGTCGGCCGCCGCCACCGCGCCCAGCGCTTCCACCGCCCTATTGGGTGAGAGGGCTGACGCCACCCGTGCTGGAGACCACAAGGCAAGCGTGGTCGCACCGAGGCCGAGAAGTAATCGTCGGCGGTCCAGACGCGCCGGCTCGTGCCGGTATCTGCTGTCCATGCGATCCTCCTTTCCGAGGGCGATGAACGAGGACGATCTCTACGAGGACGAGCCCCGCCCACCGCTGCCCCTGCAGATTTGTTGGAATAAGCGAGGTTCGGCCCGGCCGGTAATCAGGGCCGCAAAGGCAGGAGAACACAACGGCGTTTTCTCGGCTGCTCAGCGCATGCTGAGCACACGAACTTCATTTGCCGGGGCTAGGGCCCCGTTCCTGATCACGTGACGGATCTTGAACGGGCGCTGTCAATGTGCTCCACAACGCGTGAATCGCGCCAACTCCACCATGGCGTTTCGCAACGTCGCCTGGTGGTCGATGTGAGGCGTCTGCAACGGACCGAGCGCCGCAACCATGTCACGGACGCTGTCGCCGGGAACCGCTTCAGGCGGAAGTTCACTGCTCCCGTGAACGCGCAGTCTGAGGTTCTTAGAAGGGAAGCTGAGCACGGTTCATCTTTGGCCTACGCCGGTCAGGCAATCGGATGCGCCAATACGGCGAAAGCCGTATAAGCGAGCGACTCCCGGCTCACTCACCGTGAGACGCCGACCGCGATAATAATACATATGGCAGGCAATCGCCAGAGGTCCCCTTTGTGGCCTGCTGCGGGTGTCTGACGTCGTCCCCTCTAAGCAACGTCAAGAAGCGCTCCCGAAGGCTGTGGAAATTGGCGAAAAGTGGTCGCGAGCCTCGCGAAAAATGGCAGGCCCTCTCGCGGACCACGACCGAGTGCATGTTCCATTGGATCGTTCCGGAGGCCGGATGACCAGCCTGCCGCCGAGATGGCGCCGAGGCGGGGGAGTGGAGCCGGGAGCGGGATTCGAACCCGCGACCTTCGCTTTACAAGA
>WHTC01000455.1 GCA_009379795.1 Nitriliruptorales bacterium
GCTAGGTCGAGCGGCTCCGCGTGTCATCGATCCAGCGCAGCGAGATCGAGCCCGTTACGCGGCGCCAGGCGAACGCATCAACCTCTCCGTCGCTGTTCCCTCTGAGGTCAAGGACCAGAGCGCGTCGATGGGCGCGGCGGTGAGCCGGTCGCCGAACGGGAGCACCTGCCTGCCCGTGTAGAGGGCGATGCCGTGAACGAAATCTCCACCCAGCTTGTCCCGCATCCGTGTCAACCACCTGAACCACTGCTTCGTGGGGGAAGCCGAGGCCTTCACCTCGATGGCCACGACGCGACCGTCGGAGGCTTCCAGGATGAGATCGACCTCTGCGCCTTCGCGATCCTGCCAGTGCCATAGGGAGACTTCGAGGTCCGCCCAGGCAGTCTGGCGCAGCAGTTCGGCAGCTGCGAAAGTCTCAAGTAGCTGTCCGGTTGCCGGGTCGGTCGGTTTCGCCAGTGCTGCGGGGCTCTTGCCGAGCAGCCACGCCGCGAGCCCTGAGTCGGGGATCAGCGTCTTCTCTCGTTTCTTCACGCGGGCTGTGAGGTTGCGTGACCAGGCGGGGATCCGATGGAGGAGGTACGCAGTTTCCAGCCAGGCCCGGTGGTCATAGACCGTCTGCCTCTCGACCGACGCCTCGTCGACGATGGCCGTCATCACTAGTTCGTTCGACGTGCGTGCCGCGAAGAGCCGAAGGAGTTGATGGAGCTCGTTGACCTTGCGCAGCCCGAACTGTTCGGTGATGTCCCGCTCGATGATGGTCTTGACGTAGTCGGCGAACCATCTGCTTCTCATCCGCGGAGACAGCCGGACGGCCTCGGGATAACCACCGCGGCACAGCCTTTCCAGATAGTCGTAGCGCGTGAGCGTCGAGTCGGGTAGGTCCCGCGCTGCATTTGGATGAACGAAGACGTGGTCGATGAACCGTTCGGGGCTGCCGCTGAGTTCGCTCTGTGTGAGAGGCCAGACCTCAAGGAAAGCCGCTCGACCAGCCAGGGACTCGGTGATGATCGGAGCGGTGAGGAAGTTCACCGAGCCAGTGAGGAGGTACTGTCCAGCCGAGTCGTCCTCATCGACTCGTTGCTTGATGACACGTACGAGCGGATCGCCGGCGTGCTGGACTTCGTCGATCACCAGAGGACGTTCGCCAGTGTCGACGAACCCGACCGGGTCGGCGGTGGCTGCTTCGAGCAGAGCTGGATCATCGAGGCGGCGCAGGGTCCCGTGCCCCAACTCCGTGAGGAGCTGCTGGGCCAGGGTGGTCTTTCCTGACTGTCGCGGACCAGTGAGGATCGTGACACGTCGTGCGCCAACCGTTTGGCCGAGCACCGGCTGGATGCCGCGCGGATACAGCATGGCAGGCAACCTACTAGACGTTATGCGGCGTGCTTACTAGACGTTA
>WHTC01000161.1 GCA_009379795.1 Nitriliruptorales bacterium
GCCCGCCTGCGTGCACTCGATGAGGCGTCGCAGCACGGCGGCGATCCAGTCCATGTTCTCCGTGCCGCTGTCCATGGCGATGCGGGCGCCGGAGGAGACCGCGAACCACTCGACCGGGACCAGCAGCGCCTCAGCGAGGTCGAGGGCGGCGATGATGCGGCGGCATTCCGGCTCAGCGAGCGAGCCGAGGCTGCGGCTGGGATCGCCGATGATGATCACGCGGCGCAGGCCCTCGGGCACCTTGGCGGTGCGGTTGGTGATCAGCCCGACGACCAGGTTCGCGGTGTTCTGCCCGTACGGGCGGTCGACGGGCCGGAGGCGGCCCTCCTCGTCGAGGTCGTGCTCGGCGAACTCACCGGGCGGGAAGTCGGCGGCGGCGCCCTCGCGCGGCGTCAGCCTGGTGACGAGCTCGTAGGGGTACACCCCGCCCCGCCGCTCGGTCTTCAGCACCTTCTGCCGGTAGGCGTTCAATGTGGCGACCGGCTCGTCGGAGGGTGGCTCGCGCCGCACCACCACACCGCGCTCACCGACGTTCTCCACGTGCAGGACGGCGTCCTCGAACCCGCCGCCGCCGTCGGGGACCTGGCCCCACACGACCACCTTCTCCACGTCGAGCCCCGCCGAGCCAGGGGCGAGCCGGTGGGCTAGGTCGCGCCACTGCTCTGGTGGCACCGTCGACGGCGGGCGGACGTCGAGGATCAACCGGTTGCGCGCCGGCCGCTGGCCGACCGGCTGACGGGAGAGGTACTCCCGCATCGCCGAGAAGGACTCCATGACCATCCGCTCCAGGTGCGGGAGGGCGGCGATGCGGCCGTCGCGGTCCATCACAGGGATGAGGTCACGCACCTCGGCGAGGGCGAACAGCCGCCGGTCACCAGGGTTGTCCTTTCCGGTGCCCAGAAACAGGTAGACGTCCTCGGCTGAGGGAAGGCGCTCGATGGCGAAGTTGCGCAGGCGCCACACCCCGACGCGCTTGGCGAGCATCGGGTGCAGGTTGCGGTAGAGCGGATCCTCCTCCAGGCGCCCGTCGCGCTGCCGGAAGGTCAGGTGCGAGGTGCGGCGGTGCTGCGCTTCCCTGCCCGCGAAGGTGACCGTGGCGTCCACGCGGTGCAGGTCCCGGTCGAAGGGCACCGCCCCGACCCGGAGGCGCACCTTCCGCTCCAGGACGTCGATCGGGATCCGTCGGTCGGCGTGCTGGAGCGTCAGATCCACGATCACGCGGCGATCCCGCTCCACACCAGCCACGTGGCCGGCTGTCGCCGCCAGCGTGCCGTCGCAGTCCTCCCACCGGGCGTACGCGCTGACCAGGTGGAACATGCGTCCTTCGTGAACATAGTCGGCGACGCCAAGCAGGTGGCGGTCCCGCTGGACGAAGCGGATGTCGCTCAGGTCGCGGATGCGGTAGAAGCGCTTGATGCGCACCTCCAGCGCCACCTCGCGCATGTCGGGAGCGTCGACGCGCAGACCATGACGGAGCAGCAGCGGCCGCAGCGGCTGGGGGCACGCCACGAGTTGCTCGACCAACTCCTCGCGGTCGGCGCGCGCCGGATGCTGCTCGATGGCTGCCATGGCGGCGTCCATCGCGGCGTACTGCGCCTGGCGGGCGCGCTCCAGCAGCGGCTGGTCGACGAGGCGGAAGCGCACCTGGCGGGCAAGATCCGCGACGGTGGGCGCGCGGCCCTCGGCGGCATCGACGACCCGGTCGAGCAGGTCCCGGAGACCGTCCCCCACCACCGCCGACAGCTCGGCCCCGCGAGCCAGCCAGCGGTCGAGGATGGCTGCGACTGCCGGCGTCAGGCGCGGTAACCGCAGGAATGCCCGGTACATCCACACCAGCGCCTCCTCCAGCGCCGGTGTGCGGTCCAATGACGCCACGTCGTAGCGCTGCAGCGCGCGCCGCAGGCGGTTGAGGAAACGCTCCGGCAGGATCTCCTCGGCACGGTCAACGGAGCGGAGGTAGGTGAGGAGGTACTCGCGAGGGCTGGCGCCGGTCGCCGACTCCTCCTCATCCCCCAGCCCGGGGCTCCTGCGGGACAGCTGGCCCAGATCCGCGTAGATGCCAAGGATCTCCCGCTCCAGGCCCAGCACGGTGCCGTCGTCGCGCAGCGCGGCGCAGGCGGCCGGCAACTCGTAGGTGAGCCGTTGGTCGGTCATGCGGTCCAGGTCGTAGCCGAGCAGATGCGAGCGCAGGGAGCGCAGCAGCGCGGCGCAGCGCTGCTCGACACTGCCGTCGTCCTCGGCGGTGCGATACGCCCCGTCGAAGCGCACCCGCCCCGCCCCGTCCCCCTCCCGGGCGACGCCCAGCGGCTCGAGCTGCACGAGGGGGGCGCCGGCATCGACCTGGGCGTTCGCCGCCGACAGCAGGCGGCGCACCCGCCCCGGGAAGGGGGCATGAACCGTGGTCTCCATCTTCATGCTCTCGATGAGCGCCACCGGCTCGCCGGTGGCGACCTGGTCGCCCTCGGCGACGGCGAAAGAGATCACGACCGCCGGGGCAGGTGACCGTACGAACCCCCCGTCGTCGCGCTCGATCCGGTGCGGGACACCTTCGAGCTCGATCTGATAGGTGGGCCCCTGGACGTCGGCGATGACCTTCAACCGGCTGCCGTTGAGCTCGAGGCGCCGCTCGTAGGTATTGAGCCGCTCCAGCGCCGCGTCGACGACCCCGCCGCCGGTGTCCAGCCGGTACCGGCCCGGACCGATCCGGTGGACGATGAGCGGGTAGGTCTGCCCACGGAAACGCAGCTCCACCTGATGACCGAGCTCGTCCGACAACTCCGGGCGACCACGGGCCGCCGACCGCAGGAAGCGGGTCCGCTCAGCGGCATGGTCGGCTTCGTAGGCCTCGATGGCTGCGGCGACAAGGCAGGACCCGTGGTGGGGCGGGACGTGCTGACCGGAGCGGGTGAGCCGATCGAGCCAGCCCGTGTCGACGCGACCCTCGATCACCTCGGGGCGATCCAGCAGCGTCAGCAGGAACGCCTTGTTGGTGGTGCCACCGTGCACGATCACCACGGTCTCCAGCAGCGCCCGGCGGAGGCGGGCGAGCGCCTCGGCACGGTTACGACCCCACGCCAGCAGCTTGGCGACCATGGCGTCGAACTCGCCGGCGATGACGTCACCCTGCGCGATACCGGTGTCGACCCGGATGCCCGGTCCGGCCGGCATGCGCAGGAACTCGAGGCGACCAGGGGCGGGCGCGAAGCCGCGCTCGGGATCCTCGGCGTTGAGGCGGACCTCCACCGCGTGCCCGGTCTCTGGCGGGGGGTCGCCCTCCAGCCGACCGCCCCGGGCGACATGGAATTGCAGCTTGACCAGATCGAGCCCGGTGGTCAGTTCGGTCACAGGATGCTCGACCTGCAGACGGGTGTTGACCTCCATGAACTGGTAGGCCTGCGAGGAGGCGTCGTAGAGGAACTCCACGGTGCCGGCGTTGCGGTAGCCGGATTCCTGGCACAGCCGGACCGCGTCAGCCTTCATCCGCTCGCGCAGCGGCTGCGGGACCGACACCGTGGCGGACTCCTCGAGGATCTTCTGGTTGCGGCGCTGCAGCGAGCAGTCCCGGACACCGGCCGCCCACACGGTGCCGTACGCATCGCCGATCACCTGCACCTCGACGTGATGGGCGTCGCCGACCAGTCGCTCCAGGAACACCGTCGGGTCACCGAAGGCGAGTTCGGCCTCGGCGCGGGCCGAGGCCAGCGCTCCCGCCAGGTCCTCCTCGCGCTCGGCACGGCGGATGCCCCGGCCGCCTCCCCCCGAAGCGGCCTTGATCAGCAGCGGATACCCCAGATCGGCAGCCAGGACCGCGGCATCCTCGGCGTCCTCCACCGGGCGGCCGCTCCATGTGCCCACGGGCACGCTCGCCTCTTCGGCGAGCTCCTTGGCCGTCACCTTGTTGCCGAGGCGCCTGATCACCTCCGAAGGCGGGCCGATGAAGGTGATCCCTGCCTTCTCGCACCGCTGAGCGAACTCGGCGTCCTCCGCCACGAACCCCCACCCGACCCAGACCGCGTCGGCCCGGACCGCCGCGAGAGCGGCAAGCAGCCGCTCCCGGTCGAGATAGACATGCCGGCGCTTGCCCTCCGCGTCCACGGCGGTGGCAGGGCCCAGGTGGTGGACCTCGTCGGCGTCGCGGACGAACCAGGAAGCCGCGTCCGGGTCGGTGTACAGGGCGATGGTGCGGATCCCGGCACTGGTCTCGCGGTCGTACTCGGCGACCGCCCGCAGCACGCGCATGGCGGCCTCGCCCCGGTTGACGATCGCCACCCGCTTGATGTCGTCCATTGCTCCCCTCGTTACCGGATGTCGCGCTGCTCGAGACAGCCGCCGCCCGCCGATCGGGGCGACAGATCGGCCAGGGCGCGCAGGACGCGGTCGATATCCTCGGGGCCGTGATAGTGAGCGAATCCGATACGCACCGCGCCCCCCCGATCGAGCAACCCGAGCGCCCGCATGGGCTCGATCGCGTAGTAGTGGCCGTCCCACACGTGGATGCCGGCGCGCGCCAACTCCCCGGCGACGGCCTTGGGCGTGCGCTCCTCCAGCGTGACGGCGAAGGTGGGGGTACGCCGCTTCGGCTCGCGTGGCCCGTAGAGCCGCACGTGACCCATCCCGTCGAGGCCATCGAGGAAGCGGCGGCTCAGCGCGATCTCATGCTCGCGGATCGCCGCCAGCCCGACCTCCTCCAGGTAGCTGAGCGCTCCGCCGATGCCCGCGATCGCCTCGAAGTTGGCCGTGCCGGTCTGCCACCGCTCCGGGCCGTGGTCGGGCCCGGGGCGCACCCTGTCGGGCCGCAGCCCTGCCAGCACGTCAGGATCGGCGGCCAGGATCCCCGCGTGGGGCCCGAAGAACTTGTACGGCGAGCACACCAGGAGGTCGACCCCGGCGGCACGCCTGTCCAGCGGGACATGCGGGGCGGCATGGACCGCGTCGAGGTAGGTCAGCGCTCCGACCGCGCGGGCGGCGGCCACGAACGGGGCAGGATCGACGAGGGTGCCCAGAGCGTTGGAGGCGGCGGGGAAGGCCACGAGCCGGGTCCGCTCGCTGATCGCCGCGTCAAGGCTGCCCAGGTCCAGCAGGCCGCTGTCAGAGTCCATGTCGACCCAGCGGACCGTGGCGCCGGTGCGCTCGGCCAATCCGAGCCACGGCGCGACGTTGGCGTCGTGGTCGAGGCGCGTGCACACGATCTCGTCCCCGGCGCCGAACCGGTCCTCCAATGCACGCGCCACGTGGAAGGTGAGGGTGGTCATATTCTGACCGAACACGACACCCTCCGGCGACGACCCCAGAAAGCGCGCCGCCTGATGGCGCACCCGGTCGCACAGCGCGTCGGTCTCCCGCGAGGTCGGGAAGGGCCCGTGCTGGTTCGCGGTGCCCTGTCGCAGACGATCAGCCATGGCCGCGATCGCCGTGTCCACCACCTGGGTCCCGCCCGGCGCATCCGCGCGCACGGCGGCTCGGCCGTCCGGCCCGCCCACCGCCAGCGCGGGGAACCGCCGGCGAATGCGCGCTACGTCCAGCATTGGTGCTCCCCGATGGCCGGTATTTCTCTCTGATACACGGTCACCCTGTACCCGCCGAGGCGCCGGCGTTGATAAGGGAGGCGCTGTATCCGGCGCCGAAGCCGTTGTCGATGTTGACCACGGTGACGCCGGGAGCGCAGGCGTTCAGAGCGCCGAGCAGCGCCGCCAGGCCGTCGAAGCTGGCGCCGTAGCCCACGCTGGTCGGCACGGCGATCACCGGCTTGCGCACCAGGCCGCCGACCACGCTGGCCAGCGCCGCCTCCATCCCCGCCACCACTACCAGCACCGAGGCGGCGGTCAGCGTCTCGAGGTGGGCCAGCAGCCGGTGCAGCCCCGCCACGCCCACGTCGAACAGCCGTTCAACCCGGTTGCCCATCACCTCGGCCGCGACGGCGGCCTCCTCGGCGACCGGGATGTCGGAGGTGCCAGCGGACACCACCAGGATCACGCCGGGACGCTTGGGCAGCGGCTCCGGTTCGTATACCAGGACGCGCGCCAGCGCTTCATACCGCACCTCAGGGATCACGGCGTGAACCGCTTTCGCTACCTCTGCGCTGGCACGGGTCGCCAGAGCTGGCCCTGGCCCCTCGGCGCAGCGGCGCATGATCGCGGCTACCTGCTCGGGGCGCTTGCCCTCGCACAGCACCACCTCGGCAAAGCCCATGCGCAGCGCGCGGTGCGAGTCCAGCTTGGCGTAGCCCAGATCGTCGAACGGCAGCCGCCGCAGAGCCCCCAACGCCTCGTCGAGGCTGACCCGTCCCTCACGGACGTCCTCCAGGAGCCGGCGCAGGCCCTGCTCGCCGAGATCTCGCCGGAAGCCTCCCGGTGGCGGGGTCGCGTGCGGGGCGGCGCCGGTCATCGCGCCGGCTCCGTGCTCGCCTCCTGGCGGTCGCCGAGTTTCCGCCACGCGCCGCGGGCGCTCGCCATGACATCCTTCACGGGCTGCCCGGTCGCGGTCGCCACCGCGGCGCAGTCGCCGAACTCGGGCTTGACGTTGACCACCGCTCCGCCGAGCCGGCCGATCTTCAGTCGCACCGGATGATCCCCGACGGCGACGGTCACGAACTCGCGGGCCAGCGCCTGACGCTCCACTGGGAACCGGCGCACGCCCAGCGTCGTGGTGTGCCGGAACAGCACCTCGCTGACCGCCCCGGCGCGGGCGGGCTCGACCAGGCAGACGATTTCGACGCCTGGCCGGCCCTTCTTCATGAGCACCTGCCGAACCCAGGCATCGCGCGCCCCCGCGGCCCGCGCCGCCTCGAGGACCAGCGGGACGATCTCGCCCGGCAGGTCGTCGACGGTCGCCTCGATCACCTCCAGCCGCTCGACGGCCGCTTGCCCGCCGCGGTCGATGGGCCCGCCGAGGATCAGCCGGAGCACGTTGGGCCTCGCCGGGTCACGCCGCCCGCCCCCGTAACCGGCGGACTCGACCGTCATGGCCGGAGGTGGGCCCCAGCGGTCGACCCACTCGGCCAGCAGTGCCGCCCCGGTCGGGGTGCACAGTTCGCCGCCGGTGTCCAGGCCCACGACCGCGCAGCCGCGCAGCAGTTCCAGCACGGCCGGCGCCGGCACCGGAAGCTCGCCGTGGGTCGTGTGCACCGACCCGCTGCCCAACGGCACCGGCGAGGCGCTCAGCCGCTCCAGCCCGAGCAGGTACAGCCCAGCGCACACGCCGACCACGTCCACGATCGCGTCGACGCCGCCGACCTCGTGGAAGTGCACCCGCTCGGGCGGCACGCGGTGGATGCGAGCCTCGGCGGCGGCCAACCGCTCGAAGGTCGCCAGGGCGCGCCGCCGGACCGGCTCGGGCAGGTCCGCCTCGACGAGCAGGCGCCGGATCGCGGCCCAGTCGCGGGCCGGTGCGGCTTCATCAGCCTGCACCCGCACAACGGTGGCGCCGATCCCACCGCGGGTGACCTCGGCGGCCTCCAGGTGCCAGCCGTCGAGTCGCAGCCCGGCGAGCACGCCGCGGACCGCCCCGACCCCGGCGCCGGCGTCGATGGCGGCGCCCAGCAGCATGTCGCCGCTGGCGCCCGAGAAGGGATCGACGTGGCCCAGCCGCGGCGGAGAACCGGTCATGGCAGACCCACCGCCTGCACGTCTTCGGCGGTCATGGCAGACCCACCGCCTGCACGTCTTCGGCGGTCATGGCAGACCCACCGCCTGCACGTCTTCGGCGGTCATGGCAGACCCACCGCCTGCACGTCTTCGGC
>WHTC01000045.1 GCA_009379795.1 Nitriliruptorales bacterium
GACCAGTCCCGGTTGACGCTCATGACCATGCACAACGCCAAGGGCTTGGAATTCCCCGTGGTGTTCATCGTCGGGCTGGAGGACTCGGTGTTCCCGCACCACCGCGCACTGGGCCATCCTGACGAGCTGGAGGAGGAGCGGCGCCTGGCCTACGTGGCCATGACCCGCGCACAGCGGCGGCTGTATCTGACCAGCGCCTGGAGCCGGACCCTGTTCGGCGGCACCAACGCCAACCCGCCGTCGCGCTTCCTCAAGGAGGTGCCCGGCGAACTGATCGAGGACCGCTCCGCACAGCGCGGCGCCCCCAGCCGGCGGGCGCTCGCCAGGGTGGGGGTGCGCTCGCAGTACCGGCGGCAGCCACCTGATGACGAGAACGAGGCCGTCGGCGTGGGGGATCGCATCCTGCACCCGACCTTCGGTCCCGGTCGGGTGTTGGAGCTGAGCGGGATGCCGGGCAGCGAGGAGGCTCTGGTTCGTTTCGATGAGTACGGTACCAAACGCCTGCTGCTCGCCTACGCGCCGCTGGTCCGCGCGTAGCGCGGCTTCCGGTGGCCATGCCCAGCCGGCCATCGGGGCAACCGTGTCCCCACGGACAGGATTCGGGTGCTCGTGCTTTGCTCCTCGCCGTGGTTTAGTGTCTCCCTACCCGGCAGGGGGAGGGATGTGCAGCCCCCCTAGCCGGGCTCCAATCTTTTTCCCGATCGGGGGGGCCCGGGGCGCCGTTCGGCGACAAGAAGCGGCAGGCGGGGTCAGCCCCCTGGGACCCCCCGATCTTGTTCATTCCAGGACGAGACGGCGCCGGCCGCCGCGAGTCGAGGCCCGGCTTCTTCAGCTCCGGCAGGCAGTTGTCTCGCCGCGAGGGCTGGCCGGGGGTGGTGCGGCCGTCCTCAGCGCCTCGGTGTCGATGTAGAGCACGCCGTCGTAGACCAGACTGGGCGCGGGGCGAAGTGACTGGCCGCCGCCGCCGACCAGGATCCCCTCGAGCGTCCAGACCGCCCCGCTTGGCGACTCCAGGCGGCGGGACTCCTGGCAGAACAGCAAGGGCTCCTCGGGTGCCGCGAATGTCCGCACGGTCCCCCCGCCCCTGACGGTCAGCACGCTCTGATCGGTTCCCTCGATCTGGATGACCTCGGCGGCGTTGCGCGCGACCGCCGCGATCTCGCCGGCCGGGGCGTATGGCTCGCCGGGAGGCCCCGAGCGCAGCAGGAAGGCGATGCCGACCACCGCGAGCAGGATGCCGGCGCCGGCCGCCGCCAGCGGCCAGGCCAACCCCATCTGCTCACGCAGGATGATCTTGCGGGCGCGGTGGGCGGCCCGCTCAGGAAGATAGCCCCGCGGGCCGTAGCTCGGCGTTCTCGGTCCGCTGCGCGGCGGCATGGAGGTCGATTCGTTCACGCTTCCAGGTTGCCCCACGTCGCTCGCGTCCACCGGCCTCCGGACCGGTCGATGGGCGGTCGGTCTGGCACGGCATCCCGCTGCTGGTTATGCTCGCGGCGACCGCTACCTGGCCCGCTGCGGGGTCGGACCCCGTCAGCCGACGCGAGGAGGCGTCGTGTCCATCCGCGTGCTCATCGCCAAGCCCGGTCTCGACGGTCACGATCGTGGTGCGAAGATCGTCGCCCGGGCGTTGCGGGATGGCGGCATGGAGGTCGTGTACGCCGGGTTGCATCAGACCCCCGAGCAGATCGTGGAGGCTGCGCTGCAGGAGGACGTGCAGGCGGTCGGGCTGTCCATCCACTCTGGAGCCCACATGACCCTGTTCACCAGGGTGGTCAACCTGCTTGCCGAGCGGGGGGCCGGCGATGTCGTGGTCTTCGGCGGGGGCATCATCCCCAAGCCCGACACCGCCGCGCTCAAGGAGCGCGGCGTCGCGGAGATCTTCACTCCCGGGACACGCACCACGGACATCGTGGACTGGGTCCGTGGCAACGTGAAGCCGCGCGATTGACCGTTCCCCACAACCGAACGAACCTTTGGAGCGCTTTCGTGGATCTGATGGAATACCAGGGCAAGGACCTCTTCCGGCGGTACGGGATCCCTACCACCCCCCAGGGGCAGGTGGTGGCCGATGCGGCGGATGCGGAGGCGCTGGCCCGGAAGTTCGGCGTCCCGGTGATGGTCAAGGCACAGGTGCTGACCGGCGGGCGTGGCAAGGCCGGCGGGGTCACGTACTGCCCAGACCCTGAGACCGCCCGGGCGGCCGCGGAGCGCATCATCGGGCTGGACATCAAGGGCCACGTCGTGCGCCGGGTTCTGGTCGAGCCCGCCAGCGATATCGCCGATGAGTTCTATCTCTCGGTCCTGCACGATCGGGTCAGCAAGGGTTACAAGGTCATCGCCTCGGTCGAGGGCGGAGTCGAGATCGAGGAGGTCAACCGCACCGCCCCGGAGAAGGTCATCAAGGTCGACATCGATCCGACCGATGGCCTGGACGCGGGTGCAGCACGCGAGATCCTCGCCAAGGCGGGCCTGGAGGCGAGGGACCTTGATCAGGCCGCCGCCCTGCTCGTCAAACTCCACAAGGGCTTTGTCGACGCCGATGCGACGCTGTTCGAGGTCAACCCCCTGATTCGCACGACCGGCGGGCGGATCATCGCCCTGGACGCGAAGGTGTCGATCGACGGCAACGCACTGTTCCGTCATCCCGACCTGGCCGGATTGGACGACACCGAGAGCGGTGATCCGCTGGAGGTCAAGGCCAAGGCGCAGGGATTGCAGTACGTGAAGCTCGACGGCGAGGTCGGGGTGATCGGGAACGGTGCCGGGCTGGTGATGTCCACCCTCGACGTGATCAGCGAGGCCGGCGGGCGCGCCGCCAACTTTCTCGACGTGGGTGGCGGCGCCGACGCCGAGAAGATGACCGAGGCCCTGGCACTCGTGTTGTCCGACAACCAGGTCCGCAGCGTGCTGGTCAACATCTTCGGCGGCATCACCCGCTGCGACGAGATCGCCAACGGCGTGCTTGCCGCGCTCGACCAACTCGGGACCGCGCCCCAGCGGTTGGTGGTCCGCCTCGACGGCACCAACGCCGAGGAGGGCCAGCGGATCCTCACTGAGGCCGATCACCCTTCAGTGGTGCCCGCCGCGCAGATGCTCGAGGCCGCCAAGCGCGCCGTGGGGCTCGCCCGCCAGGCGGGATAGGAGGGGACACAGGCCCCGAAAACATTCGACAGGAGTGACAGCGTGAGCATCCTTATCGACGCCGACACCAGGGTCGTCGTCCAGGGCATCGGCAGCCAGGGCACCTTCCATGCTCGCCGCAACGCCCGCTACGGCACCAAGATCGTGGCCGGGACCCATCCGAAGAAGGGCGGAACCACCTGGGAGCCGCTCGACGCCCCGGTGTTCACCACCGTCGAGCAGGCGGTCGCCGAGCAGGGCGCGAACACCTCGATGATCATGGTGCCCGCGCCGTTCGCCGCCGAGGCCATTCTCGAGGCCGCGGATGCGGGCGTGAGCACGATCGCGTGCATCACCGAGGGCATCCCCGTCCACGACATGGCACGTGTCTACAACACCCTCTACCCCAGGAGGGACGGCGGAACATTCGAGAAGGAGGGGCGGCCGGTCCTGATCGGGCCGAACTGCCCGGGCCTCATCTCACCGGGAAAGGCCAACGTCGGCATCATCCCGGGGGAGATCACCAACCCCGGCGGCGTCGGGCTGGTCTCACGGTCGGGGACGCTGACGTACCAGATCATGTACGAACTGGCGGTCGCGGGCGTCGGCATCTCCACCTGCGTGGGCATTGGCGGCGACCCGATCATCGGCAGCGACTTCCTGGATGTCATCCCGCGCTTCGTGGACGACCCTGACACCGAGGCCATCGTGTTCGTCGGCGAGATCGGCGGTACCGAGGAGCAGCGGGTAGGTCAGTGGATCGCCGAGCATGCCCAGGGCATGCCGGTGGTCGCCTACGTGGCCGGGTTCACCGCGCCGCCCGGCAAGCAGATGGGCCACGCTGGAGCGATCGTGCGCGACGGGGGCGAGGGCGGGGAGACCGCGGCGGACAAGAAAGCCGCACTGGAGGGGATGGGGATCGCTGTCGGGCGGAACCCCAGCGAGACCGCGGAGTTGATGATCCAGCGCCTCAGCTGACCACCGGCCCGCTTGTACCGCGTGTGCGGGCACCGGGAGCGCGTCCGCACGACTCGATGCCCGTCAGCCGGTCGGCAGGACGTAGCGCCAGATGGCCAGGTAGTGCGCGGTGGACGCGGCTACAACGAAGACGTGGAAGATCTCGTGGAAGCCGAACCACCGAGGGAACGGGTTTGGCCAACGGAACGCATAGACGAGTGCCCCGACCGTGTAGAGCACGCCACCCAGGGCGATCAGCGAGCTTCCCTGCCAGGGCAGGGCGTCGATGATCCGCACGAACGGCACCACACCGAGCCACCCCACGGCGATGTAGCCGATGGTCCCCAGCCAGCGTGGGGCCTCCAGGGGAGATGCGGCGATGACCGCCCCGGTGATGGCCACGACCCAGGCTCCCGCCAGGCTCCAGGCACGCCAGTGCCCGTTCAAGGCATGGAAGGCCACCGGGGTGAACGTGCCGGCGATCATCAACTGGATCATGGCGCCGTCGCATCGCGACAGGATCAGCCGCACGCGTGCGGACCACGGCGGTACGTGATAAAGCGAACTCACCACATACAGCCCCACCATGCAGGCCCCGAAGATCAGGACTGGCAGCGGAGGCACGCCGACCAGCGTGGCCGTCCGCCACAGGACCACCGCCCCCACCAGTGCGATCGGTACCGCGACGGCATGCAGCCAGCCGCGCAGGAGTGGTTTGACGGGAGCCGGGCCGCCTGTCGTGGCGGGCATCATGGACGCGGCGTGGGGTGCGACGGTACGGCCTTACGCTCGATGGGCACAGCGGACATTGGAAGTGTTCCTTGATGCTGTTGACCACGCAAGCGAAGCGACCACGACGCATCGTCGTCCTGGTCTCGGGCGCCGGCTCCAACCTGCAGGCGTTGCTGGACGCCGACCTCGGCGGGAGGGTGGTGCTGGCGGCCTCAGACCGCGCGGGCGCGGGCGGGTTGGCCCGCGCCGCCGCGGCGGGCGTCGACACCGCCGTCGTGACACCGGGGGACTGCCCTGACCGGGCCGCCTGGGACGCGCGCCTGGCCGACGTGGTCGGCGCCGCCCAGCCCGATCTGGTCGTGCTCGCCGGGTTCATGCGGATCCTCGGCGCTCAGTTCCCACAGCGCTTTCCCACACTCAACGTCCATCCCTCGCTGCTGCCGGCGTTCCCCGGCGCCCACGCCGTCCCCGAGGCGCTGGCCTGGGGGGTGAAGGTGACCGGGTGCACCGTGCATTTCGTTGACGAGCAGGTCGACCAGGGTCCGATCGTCGCCCAGGAAGCGGTGCCCGTGAAACCCGATGACACCCCGGCGACCCTGCACGCGCGCATCCAGGCGGTCGAGCATCGCCTGCTGCCTGCCTGCGTGGCGTTGGCCTGTCATGATCGCCTGGCCATCCACGGCCGACACGTGAAGGTTCTGCCCGGTGACTGAGTCCCACTCCACCTCGCCCGACACCGGGGCCGGGCCGCGTCCGGCGCCGTCCGGTATGGCCGGAGGAGTGACCCCCGTCCGTCGCGCGCTGATCAGCGTGTACGACAAGAAGGGCCTCGCCGACCTGGCGCGGGGACTGGTCCAAGCCGGCGCGCTGCTGGTGTCGACCGGGTCGACCGCCGCGGTAATCCGCGACGCCGGCCCGGAGGTCACCGAGGTCAGCGAGGTCACCGGCTTCCCGGAGATGATGGAGGGACGGGTGAAGACTCTGCACCCGGCGATCCACGCGGGGATCCTGGCTGACCGGGGAAAGGACACGCACCTGGCCGCGCTGGTCGAGCACGGCATCGGCCCGATCGATCTCGTCGTGGTGAATCTTTATCCGTTCCGCGAGACCGTGACACCGCACCCCGACGGGAGCGTTGCCGGCCCCGCCGAGGCGGTCGAGATGATCGATATCGGCGGCCCGACGATGGTCCGCGCGGCGGCCAAGAATCACGCGAATGTCGCCGTCCTGGTCGACCCGGGCGACTACGCCCCGCTGCTGGAGGAGGTGCGCACGCACCACGGTGTCACCGCCGCCACCCGCGAGCGTCTGGCGGCACGGGCCTTCGCGCACACCGCCGCCTACGACGCCGACATCGCCGCGTGGTTCTCCCGCGGCGAGCCCTTCCCCGAGCGCTTCGGCCCCGTCCACCGCAAGGCGCTGGACCTGCGGTACGGCGAGAACCCCCACCAGGCGGCCGCCTGGTACGCGGAGCGCGGCCAGTCGTGGGGCCTCGGATCGGCGCGGCAGCATCAGGGCAAGCCGTTGTCGTACAACAATCTGCTCGACGCCGACGCCGCCTGGGGGATGGTCAGCGACCTCGACGAACCGTGTGTCGCCATCGTCAAGCACAGCAACCCGGCCGGGATGGCGGTGGCCGCGACCCTCGCCGAGGCCTACTCCCCGGCGCTGGCCGGGGACCCTGTCAGCGCGTTCGGCGGGATCGTCGCGGTCAACCGCCCCCTGGATGCCGCGACCGCGCGCCAGATCATCGAGGTATTCACCGAGGTTGTGGTCGCCCCCGGGTTCGAGGCCGAGGCGCTGGAGGTGCTGGGAGCCAAGGCCAACCTGCGGGTCCTCGAGATCGCCCGGCCTCGCCCCCCGCTGCGCCCCCGTACTCTGCGCAGCGTGAGCGGCGGCCTGCTCGTCGCCGACGCCGACACCGCGCCCGAGGCTCCCGACGAGTGGACCGTGCCGACGGCCGCCAAGCCGGACGAGAGCACCCTCGCCGAACTGCGCTTCGCGTGGATCGTCGCCAAGCACGTCAAGTCCAACGCCATCGTGCTGACCCGGGACCGGGCCGCCGTGGGCGTCGGCGCGGGGCAGATGTCCCGCGTGGACAGCGTGCGCCTGGCGGTGAGCAAGTCCGGCGGGCGCTGCCGGCGAGCGGTCCTGGCCAGCGACGCCTTCTTCCCTTTCAGGGACGGGCCGGACATCGCGCTGGAGGCTGGGGTGGCGGCGATCATCCAGCCTGGTGGGAGCGTCCGCGACGCCGAGGTGGTGGCCGCCTGTGACGAGCGTGGCGTGCCCATGGTCTTCACCGGCCGGCGCCACTTCCGCCACTGAGTTCCGACCGCGGCCGACTCGGTCCGATCAGCCGTCCGGCCACGCGAGCCGGACGTCCGGTCCGGGGTACGCTCGCCGCCGCCGGACCGGCACGCAACGAGACGGGAGGTCCATCCGATGTCCGCGGTCCGCCTGCTGTCCTGGTCGATCCACGAGGCGATCGACTACCTGGCGGGTGTCTTCCTGATCCTTGCCCCCTTCATCTTCGGCTTCCGCGAGGGGGTCGCCTTCCCCGTCTTCGTGGCCGTGGGAGTGCTCTTCCTGGTGAACGCGGTGCTGACCCCGGGCCCGTTCGGCGTCGTGAGCATCGTTCCGGTGCCCGTCCACGCCGGCGTGGACTACGCGCTTGCCTTCCTTCTGATCCTCGCGCCGTTCGTGTTCGGCTTCACCGCTACCGACGCCGCACTGCTGTCGTCGATGTTCCTGGGCCTGGCGCTGCTGGTACTCACGCTGATCACCGCCTTCCCGATGAAGGAGGGCGTCGAGCCTCAGCCACCGGTCACCGAGCCGTAAGCCGCCACCACCTCCGACGGTTCACCGTCGGCCACCAGGCGGCCGCGTTCCAGCCAGATGGCGCGGCTGCACAACTCGATGATGCTGGCGGGCCGGTGACTCACCACGAACGCCGTGCCCCTTCCCTCCACCAGCTCCCGGATGCGCTGCGCGCCCCGGCGCTGGAACTCCTGATCGCCGACGCCCAGCACCTCGTCCACCAGCAGCACCTCGGGACTGATCGCGGTGGCGATCGCGAACTGCAGTCGCGCGGCCATACCAGAGGAATAGGCGCGCAGGGGCACGTCGATGAACTCCTCCAGGCCGGCGAAGGCGACGATCTCGTCGAGGCGCTGCTGGATCTCCCGGCGTGACAGCCCCAGCGCAGTGCCTCCCAGCCGGACGTTCTGGCGCCCGGACAACTGCGGCTGCAGCGCGGCCGAGACGCCCAGCAGCACCGGACACGAGCGGGCGTACACCGCCCCGCCAACGACCGGCAGCAGGCCGGCGATCGCCCGCAGCAGCGAGGTCTTCCCCGACCCGTTGCGTCCCACCACGCCGATCACCTCGCCGGGGTGCGCGACCAGCGAGACCTCACGGACGGCCTCGATCAGCCGACGGGGTCGCGGTCGCAGCCCGTTCGCCACCAGGGCGCGCAGCGTCGGCTTGCGGTCCTCGTAGACCTGGTACGTCACGGATACGTCGTCCACGATTACCGAGGGTGAGGGCGGATCACCAGCCACGGCCGTAGTCCCCCTCCCGGCGCTGGAAGAACACGAAGCCCGCAACGAGAGCGGCTCCGGCCCAGGCGGCCGCAGCGCCCCACTGCTCCGGTGCGGCGCCGGTGCCCATCAGGAGCCCACGGGCCAATCGGAGGAAGACCTGCATCGGGTTGGTGTCGAACAGGGTGCGGGCCCATCCGGCCGGAACCCGCTCGGCGGCGAAGAACACCCCGGACACGTACAACCAGAGGCGCAGTACGTAGGGCAGGATCTGCTCGACGTCGCGGAAGTGGAACGTGGCCCGTGCCGCGACCAGTGACAGTCCGATGTTGAACAGGGCCTGCAGGGCATAGACGGGCACGATCAGCAGCCACTCCCAGGCAGGGCGTTCCCCGGTGAGCAGCACCAAGGCGAGCATCACGGTGACCATCGGCGCCTGGGCGATCGTCTCGCGCAGCACGCCCGCGACCGGCAGCGTGGCGCGCGGGAACGTCAGGCTCTGCAGCAGGCGTGCGTTGGTGACGATCGTCCTGGCGCCTGCGGTGGCGCACTTGGAGGAGTAGGTGAAGACGAACAGCCCGATCACCAGGAACGCCGGGTAGTTCACGACGTCGGTCCGGGCTCCCAGGACCACGCCGAAGACCAGGTAGTAGACGGCCGCCGACAGGATCGGGTTCAGCAGGTGCCAGGCCCGGCCGAGCACCGTGTGCTGGTGCTGGGCGCGTAACTCACCGAGTGGGACGGTCAGCACGAACGCCCGGTGGCACCATAACAGCCGCAGGTAGGTGGCCAGCGGCGGGCGGCCCCCGAGCCTGACCAGCTCGGGATGTCGCGCGAGGAGAGCGTCAACGCTTTGGTTCATCGGCGTGTGGGTCCGGCCGTCCCCAAGGGCGCCGGCCTCCACACTGTAGGAGACATTCGCAAACGATCTGGAAGGAGTCCTCAGGTGGGAGCAGCGCGTGACACCATGCCGCCGGGTGACGAGCACCGCCGGCCTGACGGTGTGGACGATGCCACGGTGGAGGCCGTGGGCATGCTGAGCGAGGCGCTGGAGTGGGTCGAACGCGCTCGCGGCAGCCTTTACACCTTCCATCAGTTGTCTGGCCACGCCGACCTGCTGCTGGGCGACGCCGCTGACGCGCTCGAAGAGGCCGGCCACGCGGACTTCGCCGAGCGCCTGCGGTGTGAACTGGTCGGGCGCAACGTCATCAGCGGGCGCTGGACCTTCCAGGTCGTGGAGGACTACGACGACGGCTACTATGCCGCCTTCCGCGACTTTGACCGCCAGGCCAGCGAGCGCTTCACTGGCGGCATCCGCCACCTGTACGAGGCGGAGATGAAGGAACGGCGTCGCACGCACGGCCGCCCCGGCCACGAGTCCAGGCCACAGGAGATCAGTGAGCGCGCCTGAACCGGTCGCACCGCGAACGTGACCGGCGGGGCTGGGCCGGTGACGTCTGAGGAGAGTGCCAGCCGTGGTGCCCGCGCCCGCAACCCGTCCCCTCGTGGTCGAGGGCCTGCGGTTGCTCACCATGGTGGGTCGGGGCGGTGAGGGCGAGGTCTGGGAGGTGCGGGACGCGCGCGACCACCGCCGCGCGCTGAAACTCGTCCGCCCGGACTGCCTCGCGTCGCCGGAGGAGACCATCGCCAGGGGCCGCTGGCTGGTCCACATCGACCACCCCGCCCTGGTCCGCGTCCACCGCAGCGGACTGGTCTCCGGGGGAGTGTTCCGCTCGGCTCGGGTTGGGCCCTCCCGTTCGCGACTTCCTCCGCCGCCCGCCCACGACGGCCACTCCCTCGATGGCTGGGGCTTCGTCGAGATGGACTTCATCGCGGGTGAGAGCCTGGCCTCAGCGGAGGCGGACCCGTCGGTGCTCGAACGACTGGAGCCGCTGTCCGAAGCGCTGGACCTTCTGCACGCAGGGGCCTGGTCAGACGGCGTGCCGCTGGTGCACCGCGACGTGAAGCCCGCCAACATCGTCGAGGACGCCGACGGCCGCTTCGTGCTGGTCGACCCGTCGACCCTTCGTGGCCTGGACACCGACGATGTGACGCGCGTGGGCACCCCGCTGTTCCGCGCCCCCGAGGTGATGGCGGGCCACACCACCACCGCAGCCGACGTCTATTCCTTCGCCGCCACGATTGTCGCCCTGGCCACTGGCCTCCGGGGGCGTGATCTGGCGAACCTGCTGCGTGATCCCGGCCTGCTCGACCTGCCCCGCGGCGTGCGCCGGGCGCTTTCGCCCGCGCCGGGCGAGCGGCCGGTGTCGTGCCGGGCCGTGCTGGAGCAGGGCGAGACGATCACGATCCCGGTCCTGCTGCCGTGGGAGCGCGACCCACAGGCCAAGGAACAGCGCGGTGAGACCGCCGGCGGACCGCCGCCGGCCGCCGGCGCACTGGCGCCGGGCTCCGGGGACAGTGACCGGTGGCTGGGAGCCCAGGACGGGCCTTCCACACCAGCGCAGCCGGCCACGCCAGGGTGGCCCCCGCCGGCCGGCGTCCCCGAGGCGCGGCAGCCCCACGAGAGCCGGGGTTGGCTCAGCCCGGTGGCCGGGCGGCCGCGGCCGCTGGCCGGCGCATTGTGGGCGGTGGTCGCAGCCGGCGTGTTCCTCGTCCCCGCCTTCGCCGTTGCGGGCAACCCCGATCCACAGCAGATCCTGGTGACGTGCGCAGGCGCCGCCGCCGTCCACCTTCTGGCCTCGATCGTCTTGGGCCGCTCAGTGCTGCTCGCGGTCATGCTGGCTCCGGTCGCCTGGGCCGGGCTGATCGCCAACCGCATGGGTGGTTCCGGCAGCCGGCGCGCCTGGTCGCAGACGCTGCTGCTTCCGGGCTGCACCATGCTGGCCGCCGCGCCCCCGACCGCAGCCCTGCTCAGGGTCCAGGACAGCGGACTGGTCGCGCTTGACGTCCCCGTGACGGTCGAGCAGGTGGCGATGCTGGGCGTGTCGGCCCTGCTGCTCGCTCTGGGCGCGGCTGGGCTTGGCGCCGGCCTTGGGGCGGTGTTCCGCCTGCTTGGGCTGCCCCTGTGGATCCTGGGCGCCGGCGCGCTGCTCGCGCTGTGTGTGATCGCGCTGATCCCGGCGCTGCTCAGCGGGCGGGCCCGGCTTCTCGCGCGCTTCGCGGGCGACACGATCACCAGCGCCGCCGAGCTGGCACGCGCTCCCCGGCCCGTTCGCACCACCGCCGGTTGACCTTGCACCAGGGGACCACCAGGCGCCGGGCGGGCGTGTTCGACCGGGCTGGAATGCGGGGTAGGCTGGCCGACGGCCAGCGGGTGCCAGAGACCTCGGCGAAATCCATCCAGGAGTGTCGTTGTGAAAATCACCGTCGTCGGTGCGGGTAAGTACGGGTCCACCACCGCCCAGAGGGTCGCGCAGGCGGACTACGCCGACGAGGTCGTGCTGACCGACATCATCGAGGGACTGCCGCAGGGCCTCGCCCTGGATCTCAACCAGTCGCGCCCGCTCGAGGGCTACGAGACCAAGGTCACCGGCGCGAACGACTACGCCGCTACGGCGGGCAGCGACATCGTGATCGTCACCGCGGGCAAGCCGCGCAAGCCAGGCATGAGCCGCATGGACCTCCTCAAGGACAACGCCGAGATCGTCGGCAGCGTCGCCCGCGAGATCGCCGCGACCTCGCCCGAGGCCGTGGTCGTCGTGGTCTCCAACCCCCTGGACGAGATGACCGCGCTGTTCCAGCGCGTCTCCGGCTTCCCCCATCAACGGGTCATGGGGCAGGCCGGGATGCTGGACACCGCGCGCTTCTGCGACAAGATCGCAGAGCGCGCCGGGGTGTCCCCGCTGGCCGTGGAGGCGCTCACCCTCGGATCCCACGGGGACACGATGGTGCCCGTGCCCTCCCTGGCCACCGTGGCCGGCAAGCCCCTTCAGGAGGTCCTGAGCGCTGGCGACATCGAGGAGATCGTCCAGGCCACCCGGGACGGTGGTGCAGAGGTGGTCGCGCTGCTGAAGGCCGGGTCCGCGTACTACGCCCCCTCGTCGGCCGCGGCCAAGATGGTCGCGTCGATCGCCAAGGACACCGGTGACCGGATGCCCGTCTGTGCCTGGACGACGGGCGAATACGGGGTCAGCGACGTGTACCTTGGCGTGCCGGCGGTGCTCGGTCGCGCCGGGGTGCTGCAGGTCGTCGAACTCGACCTCACAGAGGAAGAGTTGGCCAACCTGCGCGAGGCGGCGGAGGCCGTCCGTTCGAAGCAAGCCGACGTCGACTCGCTAGGGTGATCATGACCCGTCAACGCCGCAACACGCCAGCTGCCGCCGCCGTGGCGCGGTCCACCCCGGGTCAGCGCGTCCGCCGTCGCCTGAGCGACCAGCCGGAGCTGGAACTGACCGACGAGGAGCTCCGCGCGCTCGCGGACGAGGGCATCGACCCCGACGACGTCCGCCGACTCGCCCGCGAGCGCCGTGAGAGCGAGGCCAGCGACCACGACCGCGACACCGCCCGCGACGATCTTGAAGGCCTCGTCCTCGAACAGGAAGAGGACTACTGAGGACGGACCGCATCGGAGGATTCCATCAGAGGCCGAGGAAGCGGCGGAGTTCGCGGGCCTGGCGGCGGGAGACCTCGATGCGACTGGCTTCACGGTCGTCCATGACCAGGACCAGGGCGCCGCGGTGGTCGGGCACCAGTTCGCGGACGTGGTCGAGGTTGACCAGGTGCGACCGGTGGGCACGGAAGAAACGCCGGGTGAGGCGGCGTTCCAGCTCGGCCAGGCTGAAGTTCACCAGCACCCGATCGTCGGCCAGCTTCAGGTAGGAATAGCCGCGGGCGGCGCTGGCGTAGACAACCTCAGCCTCGTCGATCAGCACGGTCCGGTCCCCGCGTTGTGCCGGAACACGCCGGAGCGGCGGCAGCTCATCCCCGCCGCTGGCCGGTGAAGGCCCCCCAGCGCGGGGTTCGTCGTCGTCGGGCGCGTCGGAAAGCGCGCGATCGAGGGCTCGGCGCAACCGCGCGCGATCGAAGGGCTTAAGCAGGTAGTCCGCAGCCGCCAGGTCGAACGCCTCGACCGCATGGTCAGGGTAGGCGGTGGTGAACACCACGGCCGGAGGTCGCGGCAGCCCGGCCAGCGCTGCGGCGACCTCCAGCCCCGTCCCGCCCGGCATGCGGATATCGAGCAGCACCACGTCATAGTCAAGGGAGCGCAGGAGCATCAGCGCCTCCTCCGCGTTGGTCGCCTCCCCGACAACCTGCACGTCGGGGAAGTCCCGCAGCAGGTAGCGCAGTTCCTCCCTGGCCGGCGCCTCGTCGTCGACGATCAGGCAGCGCGCTCGTGCGGGCGAGCTTGTGTCTCGTTGGCGCAGCCGGCGGTCGTTCATGGGTCTTCCTTACCGCAGGGGGATCCGCAGGTCCACCGCGGTGCCGTCGCCGGGGCGGGAGCGGACGTCGAGCAGGTAGCGGTCGCCGAACAGCGTGTGCATCCGTTCGCTGATGTTGCGCAGGCCGATGCCGCCGTCGGAGCCGTTGCCGCTCAGGATCTTCTCGAGCCGCCCGGAATCCATCCCCACGCCGTCATCGCGTACCTGGATGATGGTCGTGCGGGCGAGCGGATCCACCCGCGCCTTCAGCGTGACCGTACCGCCGCCGACTTTGTCGGCGAGCCCGTGCTTGACCGCGTTCTCGACGAGCGGCTGGATCGTCAGTACCGGCACCTGGACGCCGAGGACCTGGGGGTCGACGTCATAGCGGACGCGCAGGCGGTCTTCGCCGTAGCGGGCCTGCTCCAGCGCCAGGTAGGTGCGGACGAAGAAGTACTCCTGTCCGAAGTCGGCGAAATGGCCGTGCTGCCGGATCGAGTAGCGGAAGAAATCCGACAGCCGAAGCAGCAGCTGGCGAGCCTCCTCGGGATCGGTCCGGGCGCGCGATGCGATCGTGTTCAGGGTGTTGAACAGGAAGTGCGGGTTGATCTGCGCGCGGAGGGCGTCCAGGCGAGCATCGGCGGCGAGTTGGCGCTCACGGTCGAGCTCGGCAAGCTCCAGGTGCAGCGACAGGATGCCCGCCACGCCCTTGACGAGGCCGAGCGGTGGTGGGCCGTCGCTCAACCGGTACACCTTGAGGGCACCGACGACGCGGCGGCCGATGGTGAGCGGCGCGATGACGCCGGAGCGCAGCGGGCAGGCGTCAACGGGACAGCTGATCTGCGCGGGACGGGTGAGCACCGTCGTGCGCCCGCTTGCCAGCGCCTTCTTGGTCGCGCCGGTCTGCAACCTGGTGCCGACGCCGTGGTGGTCGGAGCCCGGTCCGGAGAACGCGAGCACCTTCTCGAGGTCAGCGATGGCCACCGTATCGCCGCCGAGGATCGGGCGAAGGAGTTCGACGGTACGGCGCGCCGCGTCGGTCGTGAGCCCCCGTCGCAGCGGCATGTGCTGGCCGACCATCGCGATGCCGACGTCGCCGCGCCGGCTCGGGCCGCTGTCAGAGCGGCGGAGCTGACGTGGCCCCCGCAGGGCCGACGGGTAGCCGAGGATCACCAGCGTGGCGAGCACGACCCCGACCGTGATCGTCCATCCGGTGGCAAGTGCCGGCCGGGTGAGTACCTGCGTCACCAGGTACACCAGCGCCCACAGCGCGCCGACTGTCGCGGCGAGCAGGGCGGAGCCGCCGCCGGTCACCGGCGCCTCCGAGCGGGGCTGCGTCGTGAGCGCTCGCCGTCGACACCCCGGATCGTGAGCCGGGCGAGGCGCTCTGCCTGGCGGTCCGCGGCGGTGCCGTGCAGCCGGACCCAGGCCGCTTCCACGCCGGGCGGGGGACTGGTGACGGCCGACACGGCGAGGCACGCGATGGTTGCCGCCGGCGCTGCCAGCAGCGCCGGGGCGAGCAGCAGCACGCCACCCCCGGTCCACAGGCCCGCCGCAACGGTCGCCACCGCGACGGATGAGCCCACCGCC
Organism: Nitriliruptorales bacterium; assembly: GCA_009379795.1. Taxonomy (GTDB): domain Bacteria; phylum Actinomycetota; class Nitriliruptoria; order Euzebyales; family Egibacteraceae; genus WHTC01. Next base: position 15,257 of record WHTC01000045.1, read on the forward strand.
ATGCCGGTCACCGCCCCACTCGCCGTCGTCCGAGGCCACCAGATCGCCAGGACGAACACCGGGGTCAGCCCCGACCCGGCAACCGCAAACGCCCACGTCACCATCTGCGCCACGACCGAGGGGAACAGCGCGGTCAGCGACTCGGGCCGCAGGGCGAGCGCGAGCGTGGCTGACAGCGTCGCCACCGCCACGACGGCGAGCCGCCCAGCCCGCACCGCCTGCTCCTGCGTCGCGCGTGGCCGCAGGTGCCGCTCGTAGACGTCGTGGCCCCAGGATGCCGCCGCTGCCAGCAGGAGGCCGGCGATGGTCGACATCACCGCGACGAGCGCCCCGGTGGCGATCAGCCCAAGCCCGGCGAAGCCCCCGTAGAGGCGTCCGAGCGCGAGCAGCGCGTGCTCGGGCACGTGCAGGACCCCCTCCACGGTGAGCTCGCCGAGCCAATCGTGATCGTCGGCCGCGTCGGCCAGCAGCGCACGGGCCGCGGTGCCGAGCGCCACAGCGAGCGCATAGAACAGCCCGGCCAGCCCGAGAACCCAGACGGTCGTGAGACGGGCGGCCCAGCCGCTCGGGCTCGTGAAGTAGCGGTTCATGACGTGGGGGAGGCCGGCGGTGCCGAGCACGAGCGTGATGACGAGCGCGAACTGGCTCAAGCGGTCGTAGCGCGCCCCGGGCTCGTCGAAGCGGGCGGCCCGGGTCGGGTCGAGGGCGTTGTCCTGGGGGACGAGTCGCCAGCCGTCCTCGTGCAGCACGGGGTTGTGGAAGGGCTCCTGGCGGATCCCGTCGGCCGCTGACGGGTAGGAGAATCCGGAGCCGACGGTGGCGACCGTGAGCCACAACAGCACGGCCAGCAGGAACAGGAACTGCACAGCCTGCGTCCAGGTCGTGCCGCGCATGCCTCCCAGAACCACGAGCGTGGTGATCACCGTGGTGGAGACGACCACCCCCGTCGTGTACGCGTCCATGCCCGCGGCGCCGTGCCCCACCAGCAGTTCCCAGGTGATGCCGCTCCCGACCGCCTGGGGGACGAGGTAGGAGAGGATGACAAGCTGCACGACGCCGACCGCGGTGAGGCGAACCGCGCTCGACTCGAGGCGGCGTCCCAGGAAGTCGGGGATTGAGAACTCCCCGAAGCGTCGCAGCGGCGCCGCGATGAACAGAACGACCGGCACGAAACCCGCCGCGAACCCGGTCGCGTACCACATGCCGTCAAGACCCGAGGCGTACACCGCCGCCGCAACCCCGAGAAACGACGCGGCTGAGAAGTAGTCGCCGCAGATCGCGCAGGCGTTGGTGACGACGCCGATCCGCTGGCCGGCGAGATAGAAGTCAAGCGTCGAGGCACGCCGCGGGCGCACGGCCACCGCGAGAAGCGCGACGATCGCGATGATCAGGACCAGGCTGGTCGCGGCGCGTGGGGTCACGAGGGTGGCGCCTCCCCACGCGCCGGCAGGTTTGCGCGCTCCTCCTCGACGTCGTCCGGCCACGCTGGCCCGCCGAGCATGCGCTCCTCAACGGCCGTCGACAGGCTCGCGGCGGCGAGGCCGATCGCAAAGAAGAACACGTACAGCCCTAGAGCGACCATGAGGAAGTTTGGGCTCAGCGTTCCGAGCAACTGGCCCTCGGACCACCAGTCCAGCACGAGCGCCAGCAGCGGGACCGTGAGCGTGACGACGAGGAACACGAGGAAGTAGCCGACGGCGATCCGCCGCTGCGTACGGAAGGTCGCATCGACCTCGGCGGGCGTGTCGCCTTCGGCGAGGTGGCGGTCTGCCCAGGAGTCGGCGGAGGTCACCGACCCTGCGCGCCGGGCTCGATCGTCGGCAGGGTTCTCTTGGGTGCCTCGGGGCCGCACGGCAGTATGCTAGCCCCCTCCATCGTGCGAACGGGTCCGCGACGCGGAGCGGACCCCGCTCCCAGGCAGGTGACCGCTCGTGCCACGAGCCGACCACGGACCGGGACCACCCGAGCCAGCCCGTCCGCCGGCGTCCCCGGAGGAGTTCGAAGCGGCGTACCGGCAGGCCACGAAGGCGGCGGCGCGCTCCAGCATGCTCGGCGCCCTCGGCTTCGGGGTGGCCCTCCTGATGTTCGTCATCCTTGCCGAGCGAGGGCCCTCGCCCTCACCGACACCTCTGTCGCTGGAGCACATGCTGATCATCGGGGGCGTCTTCGGCGGCGTCGTGTTCACTGCCATCGCCGTGCGCGCGTCTCGCACCGCCCGCGCGTGCCGCGAGCACCTCGGCGACGGTCGCGAGCGGCGTCTCTGAGCGGACGCCCTCCGGAGGCGGCTCAGGCGCCCGGCAGTTGCGAGCCGATCATGTTCGCCCAGATCTGCGTGAGGATCCCCAGGAACGTGAACAGGGCGCCGATGAGCGCCGTCACGAACGCCGCGAGCGGGATGCTCCACTGATCCGAGCGGCCGCGCGGGCCACGGCCACCACCGTCTCCTCCGCCCTCGCCTCGCCGGGGCGGGCGGCCGGCGCCGGACGACGAGGGCGTGGCGTCGTGCCGGGTGGGCGGTGCGGGCTCCGGTGGTGCGTGTGGACGCTCGAGGAGCGCTGTGGGCATCACCTTCACCTCCTCCCTCTCCGATCCGATCCTATGTCAGGAAGGCGACGCGTGCCGGGCAGAACGCGCGAAACCCGCTTGCGAAGTCCGGCACGGGCCCGCCGACGCACTACAGCACTGTCCCGAGGATGACCAGCCAGACCACAATGAACGCGATCTCCGCGACCATCAGCCGGTCCGCGAGTTCCATGGTCTCCTCCTGGCTCCGCTAGCTCTGACCGGACGGCGGGCGACGGTCCATTGCCTCCGGCGGCTCCTGGTCACCCTGCTGGGCCGCCGCGGCCGCGGCGGCCCGTTCGGCCTGCTCGCGCTC
>WHTC01000091.1 GCA_009379795.1 Nitriliruptorales bacterium
CCAATATAGGATCCCCCTCATCCTCTGACCGTGAGTGATCGGACGGCCACGCTCAGGTCTGTTGGTCGAGTTGCGCAATTCCTACTATGGAGCCACGACGATCATGCGGAGATCCCATGGCCAGCGACCCCACTGAGCGCAAGACGGACTGGACGGACGAGACCCAGCGCCTTGACCGGCCACTCGATCAGGAGGAGACCGCCCGGGAAGTGCACGACCGCACCGTGATGCTCGAGCCGGAGGCGGTCCACGACTACGGGCAGACCGCCAGGGCTGACGACCGCACACTTCCTGAAGACGAGCCGACCTACGGCTATGACCCCGAGCACGAGCGGTATCAGGGGCAGAGAGGGCGCTGGGGCACCGGCGTCCTCATCATCCTGGCGCTCATCGCGCTCATCGCCGGGATCCTGGTCGGCGGCCTGTTGACACGCCCTGCGCAGGCACCGACCGGGGACGAGGTCGTGTCGCGCGCGACACTGGAGGAGCAGCAGGCTCAGACCGCGGAGCGGGACGCCCAGATCGCCGAACTGCAGGGTCGGCTGGATCAGATCCAGCAGGACCGGGACACTGCGGGGTCCGGCCAGGAGGCCGCGCTGGAGGAGCGCCGGGCCGCACTCGACGAGCGTCAAGTAGCGCTCGACGAACGCCAGGAGGCGCTCGATACCCGAGAGCAGGCACTGAACGAGCGCGAGCAGGCGGCCGACAGCGACGACCCCCTTCCCGACGTGGAACTGCCGGACGTGGAGCTGCCGGACGTGGACCTCCCTGATATCGGACTCCCCACCGAGGAGACCCGCAACCTCCTGGAGCGGGCTGTCGACCAGATCCGCGAGTTCTTCGACTGATGTGACGCCCGCGCTCCCGGAGGATCGCCCCTCCCCACGCGAAGGGCCCCTTTCAGGTACACGATTGGGCGCGAGGACCGCGACGGCGGCGAGCGGTATTGTCTCTGAGTCGCCCGGAGTCCGTTGGGGAGATGCTTGCCTCGCCGGCGCTCCTGTACCAGGCCGCCGGAGGCTCCCCTCGTCGGCTTGACTGGACCGGCTCGGGCAATCACGCGATCACGAACCCGGCACGGGCCACGCGAGCGCGGGCGGGAATCCGGCCCGTTGACGCAGGGCCCCGCGCCAACGAGGAGGTGTGATGAGGCCAGGGCGCCCCCGACGGCCCGGGCGGTCCGGCGCCGCCGGGCGGCCGGGGGTCCGTGGCCTCGGACGCGGCCCGGAGGCGGCACGACAGCAGCGCCGCCTCCGCCTGGTCTCCCCCGGCGAGACGGCCCGGGCGCTGAAGACGACGGGCCAAGAGGTGCTCGCCTTCTGGTCTCGCGAACGCAGCACCGTCCGACAGGGCTTCACCGCCCTGGCGATCTCGACCGGGGTGGGCATGGCCGCCGGCATCGTGCTCGGGCGGATGGAAGGGCTTCTGGCTCAGCTTCCCGGCCTGATGGTGCTGGTGCCCGCCGCGATCGGCATGCGCGGCGCGATCTTCGGGGCGCTGGGCGCCCGGCTGGGCACCGGCATGCTGACCGGCCAGTTCTCGGGGCGGCTGACCCGCGGCGATTTCGGCTCGCAGAACGTCGCGGCCGCGGCCCTGCTCAGCGTGTCGAGCTCAGCCTTCGCCGCGGTCGCTGCCCGGGCGATGGCTGCGATCTTCGGTCTGCCCAGCATCAGTGTCTGGGAACTGATGGTGGTCTCGGTCGTGGGCGGGATCCTGTCCAGCGCGTTCGTGCTGGTCGGGGTGCTGTTCCTGGCGCGCACGGCCCTGCGCCGCAGTTGGGACATGGACGCGATCGGCTCCCCGCTGATCACGGCCACCGGGGACATCGTCACGCTCCCGGCGCTGGTCGCCGCCACGTTCCTGGTTGGCCTGGGGCAGATCAGCATCGTGCTCGGGATGGTGCTGGCGCTGCTGGCGGTGGTCGCGGTGTGGCGGAACCTGCGGAGCCCGGCAGCGATCACGCGGCGCATCGCGGCGGAGAGCCTGCCCGTGCTGGCCTACGCGGCGATCATGGACATCTTCGCCGGCACCGTGCTGGAGGCCAGGCTGGAGACGCTGCTGGTCAGCCCGGCGCTGCTGGTGCTGATCCCACCGTTCATCGCCACGTGCGGCTCGCTGGGCGGGATCCTGTCCGCGCGCCTGGGCAGCGACCTACACCTCGGCCTGCTTCGACCCCGCCGCTGGCCTGAGGCGCTCGCCGGGCTGGAGGCCTCGGTGATCGTGCTGTTCAGCCTCGCGGCCTTCAGCGGGGTGGGGCTGATCGGGCACCTCGCGGCGCAGGCTGCCGGACTGGAATCGCCCGGCGTGCTGACGATGGCCGGGATCACGCTTGGCGGCGGACTGCTGGCCATCGGCTTCATGTTCGCCGTCGCCTACTACGCCGCGACCGCGACCTATCGGTTCGGCCTGGACCCGGACAACTACGGCATCCCGATCGTCACCGCCACGATGGATTTCCTCGGCGTGATCTGCCTGGTCGCCGCGATCGCCGTGGCCGGTCTCACGGTCTGAGCGACCGCGAGGGGCCCAGACCGGCCGGACGGGTGCATGCTGGTCGGCGTGACAGATCAAACACTGAACCCACGAAGCGCATCGGGCTGGTCGCGCACGACCACAAGAAGGAAGACCTGCATCAGTGGGCCGCCTTCAACCGTGGAACGCTCGGGCGGCATCGGCTCTACGCGACCGGCACCACTGGCAGGCTGCTTGAGCAGCACCCAGGCTCGTCGATCAACAAACTCATGAGCGGCCCGCTGGGCGGCGACCAGCAGATCGGCGCCAAGATCGCCGAAGGTGAGCTCGACCTGCTCATCTTCTTCTGGGACCCGCTCGAGCCGCAGCCCCACGACCCCGACGTGAAGGCGCTGCTGCGCATCCCTGTGGTCTGGAACATCCCGGTCGCCTGCAACCGCGCGACCGCCGACTTCATGATCTCCTCGCCGCTGATGACCAGCGAGTACCGCCACCTGCCGCCGAACTACGACACGCGCATCGAGCGGGGGACGAGGCGGGGCTCGACAGGGCTTGACACTCCCGGAGGACCATCGTAGGGTGGTCTGCAATCGATTGCTGTCCCCTCCAGGTCGGGAAGCCGGGGCGCGATGGGGCGAGGTGCCATGGGAACGACCGTGACGACCGAGAAGGACTTCTCGAAGCCGATCGTGCGCCGTAAGCGCATGAGCGCCCGAAACGACGGGAGCATGCGCACGGTGGTCGATGCCGGGGAGTTCGGCACGTTCACCACCGACGAGCCGACCCAGCACGGGGGAGGGGGCGGCGGCCCGTCCCCCCTCCAGGCGGTGCTCGGTGCCCTGTGCGGTTGCGAGGCGGTCACCTTCCACCGTACGGCTGCGGAGCTCGGGTTCGTCTACGAGGGGATCGACTTCGACGCTGACTTCACCATCGACGTCCGGGGGCGCATGGGGGACCGCAGTGTGCGGCCGCACTTCCAGCGAGTCCGGGTCGAAGCGAGGGTGCGGACCGACGAGTCCACCGAACGCCTCGCCGCGGTCGTCGAGGAGACGGAGGCCCGCTGCCCGGTGTTCAACCTGATCAGGGATGCGCGGGTGGAGGTCGACATGGCCTGGATCCAGGTGTGAAACGGGCCGGCCACCGGGCGGCATCGGTGCCGCGCTGAGATCAGCCTTCGTGGCCCGGAGCGCGTGAACTCGCGCTCCGGGCCACGATCCAATTCGCCCCCGGGCACGCAAGTGCCAATCGATTGTTTCCGGCCGCTCGGGCCGGTACGGTTGCCCTGGCCGACGGTTGTCTCCTCAGGCGATTTCGCGAGATTGTACAATCGTTTGCACGCCAACCCGCGCCACCGCGAGGTCCGGTCGCGGAGGTGCCCAGATACCGGAGGGAGCAGACGATGAGCGCAGCGGGGTTGCCCCACGAGGGGCGGACGGTCGGCTGGATCGGAGCCGGCCGCATGGGCCTCGAACTGGCGGCGCGCCTCCTGCGCAGTGGATGCGGAGTGACCGTGTGGAACCGCACGCGCGCAAAGATCGCACCGCTGATCGAACTGGGTGCCCGCGAGGCCGGCACCCCCGCCGATCTCGCCGAACACGACCTCGTGGTGACGATGGTGTCCTCGTCGGACGTGTTCGAGGATGTCACCCTCGGGGAGCAGGGGCTGCTGTCCCGGCCGGGTGTCGCCCCGCGTGTGCTCGTGGACTCCTCCACCGTCTCGAAGGCGGCGTCCGAGCACGTCCGGGCGGAGGCCGCCAAGGCCGGCACCGCGCTGCTCGCCGCTCCGGTGAGCGGCAACCCCAGCGTCGTGCGCTCGGGACGGCTGACCGTGGTGGTGTCGGGCCCGCCCGAGGCCTACCAGTTCGCTGAGCCCGTGCTGCGGCGCTTCGGTCGCAAGGTGACCTACGTCGGGGAGGACGACGCGGCGCGGCTGGTCAAGATCTGCCACAACCTGATGCTCGGCGTCGTGGCGGAAACCCTCGCCGAGATCACCGTGCTCGCCGAACGCGGCGGCGTCAGCCGGGCAGATTTCCTCGAGTTCCTGAACGCGAGCGTCATGGGCTCGGTCTTCACGCGCTACAAGAGCCCCGCGATCGTCAACCTCGACTACTCGCCGACCTTCACCGGGGAACTGCTGCGCAAGGACTTCGAGTTGGGGTTGGCCGCCGCCCGAGAGCTCGACGTGCCGCTCCCGACCGCCGCACTCGTCCACCAACTCGTGATGCACATGAACGGGCAGGGACTTGGAGACAACGACTTCATGGCCCTGCTCGAGATGGTGGCGCGGGGTGCGGGCCTGCGGCTGGTGCCTGAAGGCCGGGACGTCTCCGACGGCCTGGAGCCGGTCGACTCCTTGGGGGGTGAAGAGTGAGCAGCCAGCAACCGCAGGCCCGACCTGCCGCCGCGCTGGGGACGGCCAACCTGGACTTCGAGGCTCGGGTCGATTGGACGCGCCTGCGCGACTACCGGCTGTCGCGCGCCCGCGCCGCGCTGGAGGCCTCGGATCTCGGTGCGCTTCTGGTGTTCGACATGAACAACATCCGCTACCTCACCAGCACGCACATCGGTGAGTGGGCACGCGACAAGCTCTGCCGTTTCGCCCTGCTGACGCGGACGGGCGGGCCGATCCTGTGGGACTTCGGGTCGGCGGCGAAGGCCCACCGGCTGCACTCGCCCTGGCTGCCGCCCGAGGACCTGCGCGCCGGCATGACGGGGATGCGCGGGTCGGTGGCGCCCGATGCCGGACTGTTCGCGGACACCGCGAGCATGCTCGCCTCGATCCTGCGCGAGCACGGCGTCGCCGACCTGCCGCTGGGCATGGACCTCACCGAACTGCCGATGGTGTTCGCGCTGCAAGACGAAGGCATCCGGGTGGCGGACGGCCAGCAGGCGATGCTCGAGGCGCGCCGGATCAAGTCCCCCGACGAGCTCATGCTGCTGTCCACCGCGGCGGCCATGGTCGACGGCGTGTACCAGACCATCGCCGAGCAGCTGAAGCCGGGCATCCGCGAGAACGACGTGGTCGCGCTCGCCAGCGACATGCTCTACCGCATGGGCTCCGACGACGTCGAGTGCATCAACGCGGTCTCCGGCGAGCGCTGCAATCCACACCCGCATGTCTTCGCCGACCGCATCATCCGCCCCGGCGATCAGGCGTTCTTCGACATCATCCACGCCTACAACGGCTATCGGACCTGCTACTACCGCACCTTCTCCGTCGGCAGGGCATCCCCGAGCCAGCGCGACGCCTACGCGAAGGCCCGCGAGTGGATGGACGCGGCCATCGCCCTGGTCAAGCCCGGGGTCACGACCGACGAGATCGCCCGCGCCTGGCCGAAGGCCCAGGAGTTCGGATTCGACAGCGAGATGGAGGCCTTCGCGCTGCAGTTCGGCCACGGGTTGGGGCTTGCGCTGCACGAGCGGCCGATCATCAGCCGGCTGAACTCCCTCGAGCATCCCGAGCCGATCGAGGCGGGCATGGTCTTCGCCCTGGAGACCTACTGTCCCGCCGACGACGGCGTGTCGGCCGCACGCATCGAGGAGGAGGTCGTGGTCACCGCCGACGGCACGAAGGTGATCACGCTCTACCCTGCTGACGAACTCGTCGTGACGAACGCCTACTAGGGGAGCGCAGCGGGATGACCGACACCGCCGTCGAGGTTGACCAGCAGACCCGCCTGCGGCTCTACCGGCTCCAGGTCGAGCTGCGGCGATTCGAGGAGCGCGCCTACGACCTGTTCCTCGAGAACCTCGTGAAGGGCACCAGCCACCTGTCGCTCGGTCAGGAGGCGGTCGCGGCCGGCTTCGCCGTCGCCATGCGACCCGGCGACCTGACGTTCTGCACGTACCGGGGGCATGCGCACACCCTGGCGCGGGGGGCGTCCATGACCGGCGTCATGGCGGAACTGCTGGGCCGGGCGAACGGCATCCTCGGCGGCAAGGGCGGCTCGATGCACCTCACCAGCGCCGAGCATGGCGCGATGGGGTCATACGCGATCGTCGGGGCCCACCTGCCGATCGCCGCCGGAGCCGCCTGGTCGGCCGCGGAGCGGGCCAGCGGCCAGATCGTCGCCTGCTTCTTCGGCGACGGGACCACCAACATCGGCGCCTTCCACGAGGCGCTCAACCTGGCGGCGGTGTGGCGCCTGCCCGTGGTGTTCGTCTGCGAGAACAATCTGTATATGGAGTACACGCCGATCGCCAGCGTCACCGCGGTGCCCAACCCCGCGGCCGACCGGGCGGCCGCCTACGGGCTGGAACCGCTCACCATCGACGGCAACGACGCCGATGCCGTCTACGAGGTCGCCACCCGCGCCTACGAGCGTGCCCGCGAGGGTGCCGGGCCCTCGCTGATCGAGGCGAAGACCTACCGCAAGGGCGGGCACTCTCGCGCCGATCCGGGCACGTACCGGCCCAAGAACGAGGTGGCCGAGTGGCTGGCGCGCGACCCGATCGACCGCTACCGCGCGCGGCTCCTCGAGTCCGGGTCCGGAATCGACGAGGCGACCCTGGAGCGAATCGACGGGGAGGCGCAGGCGGCGGTGGATCGCGCGACCGAGGAGGCGAAGGCCGGCCCCGAGCCGGACCCCGACTCGATCTCGACGAACGTGTGGCACGACGGAGGCTCGGCGTGGCGGAACTGACCTACCGCGAGGCGGTGGCCCGCGGCATCGCCCAGGAGATGGAACGCGACCCGTCCGTCTACTTCATCGGCGAGGACGTCGCCGCCGCCGGTGGCGTGTTCAAGAGCACGGGTGGCCTGCTCGACCGCTTCGGCCCGCGCCGGGTCCGCGACACGCCGATCTCGGAGGAGGCGATCATCGGGGCCGCCATGGGGGCTGCCATGACCGGCCTACGCCCGATCGCCGAGATCATGTTCTCGGACTTTCTCGCGACCTGCTGGGACATCGTCGCCAACCAGATCGCCAAGACGCGCTACATGACCGACGGGCAGTTGTCGATCCCGCTCGTGATCCGCACCGCCAACGGCGGCGGGATGCGCTTCGGCGCCCAGCACTCGCAGAGCGTGGAGAACTGGGCGATGGCGGTCCCCGGCCTGAAGGTGGTGGCCCCGTCGGCGCCCGCGGATGTGATCGGCCTGCTCGCCGCAAGCGTCCGTGACCCCGACCCGGTGGTGTTCTTCGAGCACAAGGCCCTGTACCCCACGAAGGGGGAGGTCCCCGAGGGCGACCTGGTCGACGAGTTGGGCGTGGCGAAGGTCGTCCGCAGCGGCGAGGACCTCACGATCGCGGCACTGGCCGCGATGGTGCCCCGGGCACTGGAGGCCGCCGAGCGACTCGCCGCCGAGGGCGTGTCGGCCGAGGTGGTCGACGTGCGCTCGCTCGTGCCGCTGGACACCCGCACGATTCTCTCCTCGGTGTCGCGCACCAGCCGGCTGTTCACCGTCGAGGAGAACCCGCGCCTGTGCGGTTGGGGCGCGGAGATCACCTCGCTGGCCGCCGAGGAGTGCTTCTGGGACCTCGACGGCCCCATCGTCCGCATCACCACACCCCACGTGCCGCTTCCGGCCGCCGCGGGGCTGGAGGATCTCACGATCCCATCCACGAACCGGATCGTGGAGACGATCAGGAAGGAGTCACGGTGACCGCGACAGCCACGGAGACCAGCGGGGTGGGCACCGACCTGCTGCTCGGAGGGGAACGCGTCGCGTCCTCCGACGGCGAGCGCATCCCGGTCCAGGATCCGGCCACTGGCGAGGTGGTCGCAACCGTGGCGAACGCCACCGTCGCCGACGGACTGCGGGCGGTGGACGCGGCGGCCGGGGCAGGCGCGGACTGGGCCGGGCGGGCCCCGCGACAGCGCGGCGAGATCCTCCGGCGGGCCTTCGAGCTGATGACGGAGCGCACGGAGGACTTCGCCCAGCTCATCGTCCGGGAGAACGGCAAGGCGCTCGCCGACGCACGGGGCGAGGCGACCTACGCCGCCGAGTTCTTCCGCTGGTACGCCGAGGAGGCCGTGCGCAACACGGGATCGCTGACGACCGCGCCCGGCGGGGCGAACCGCATCCTGGTCGTGCACCAGCCGATCGGGGTGTCGGTGCTGGTCACACCCTGGAACTTCCCCGCGGCGATGGCCACACGCAAGCTCGGCCCGGCGCTCGCGGCGGGCTGCACCACGATCCTGAAGCCCGCCTCGGACACGCCACTGACCGCGTTGGCCATCGGCGAGCTCCTGGAGGAGGCGGGCGTGCCCCCGGGCGTGGTGAATGTGCTGCCGTCGTCGCGCTCCTCGGTGGTCGTGAAGGCGATGCTCGACGACCCGCGCGTGCGCAAGCTGTCGTTCACCGGGTCCACCGAGGTCGGACGGGTCCTGCTAGCCCAGGCCGGGGACAGTGTCGTCGACTGTTCGATGGAGCTCGGCGGCAACGCACCGTTCGTCGTCTTCGCCGACGCCGACCTCGACGCCGCGATCGAGGGGGCGATGGTGGCCAAGATGCGCAACGGCGGTGAGGCCTGCACGGCTGCCAACCGCTTCTACGTGGAGGCACCGGTCGCCGCCGAGTTCAACGCCCGGCTGGCCGAGGCGATGGCGGGCCTGCGCGTCGGCCCCGGCAGCGATCCCGGCAGCGATGTCGGCCCGCTCATCAACCAGCCGGCGCGGGACAAGGTGGCGGCGCTCGTCGCCGGCGCCAGCGACGCCGGGGCCACGGTCCTCACCGGGGGGACGGCGCCGGAGCGGCCCGGCTACTTCTACCTGCCGACGGTGCTGGGCGACGTGCCGCCCGAGGCGCCGATCCTGCGCGAGGAGATCTTCGGGCCGGTCGCGCCGATGGTGACGTTCGAGGGCACCGAGGAGGCGGTGGCGATGGCCAACGACACTGAGTTCGGGCTGGTGGCCTACGTGTACACCCGGGACCTGGGCCGGGGCCTGGCCGTCTCCGAGGCGCTCGAGTCCGGGATGGTGGGCCTCAACCGGGGGCTCGTGTCGGACCCCGCGGCGCCGTTCGGTGGCGTGAAGCAGAGCGGCGTGGGCCGCGAGGGCGGGCACGAGGGGCTGCTCGAGTTCACCGAGAGCAAGTACATCGCCGTGTCGTGGTAACGCGCGGGAAGAGCGGCTGACATGGCAGTGCACGAGGTCCAGATGCCCCAACTCGGGGAGACCGTCGCCGAGGCGACGGTGGTGGCGTGGCTGAAGCGGCCGGGTGACGAGGTGGCGGTCCAGGAGCCGCTGCTTGAGGTGTCCAGCGACAAGGTCGACACCGAGGTGCCGAGCACGATTGCTGGTGTGGTCAAGCGGCTGCTGGTCGACGAGGGGCAGACGGTCGGCATCGGCACGGTGCTGGCCGAGATCGAGACGGCTGTCGGCGCGACCCCGGCGCCTGCGGGCAACGGCTCGGCGGAGTTGCGGGCGTCGCGCGCGCCCTCGGAGCTCGTGTCGCCGCTCGTGCGGCGGCTCGTGGCCGAGCATGGCCTGGACCTGGAGGAGCTGAAGGCCTACGCGGGCGGCGAGCGCCTGTCGCGCAAGGTGATCGAACGCTTCCTGGCGGAACGCCCCACGACCCCGGCTCCGGCTCCCGTTCCCGCCGAGGCCGACCGCGCTCCGGTCGAGGCCGCCGCTCCGGTCGAGGCCGCCGCGCCGGTCGAGGCAGCCGCGCCGGTGGAGGCCAGCGGCGAGTTCGTGCCGTACACGCGCATCCGCGCGCGTACCGCCGAGCACATGGTCCGCTCGGCGCACACCTCGCCGCACGTGCTGACGGTGATCGAGGTGGACTTCGAGCGTGTGGCGCGCCTGCGGCGGGAGCGCAAGGAGGAGTTCGCCCGCCGCCACGGCGCCCCGCTCACGTTCCTGGCCTTCGTCGCCACCGCGACGGCGCGCACGCTGCGGGACGCTCCCAGGTTGAACGCGCAGGTCGCCGACGGCGGCGTGCGCCTGCACCGCGACGTGCATCTGGGCATCGCGGTGGACCTCGACGCCGAGGGACTGATCGTCCCGGTCATCCGCGAGGCCGACCGGCTGCGGTTGCCGGCGATCGCGTCCGCTATCGCAGAGCGGGCGGCGCGGGCGCGGGCCGGGGACCTGCGCCCCGACGACGTCACCGGCGGTACGTTCACCATCTCGAGCCAGGGCCCGTACGGGACGCTGCTGACGGGCGCGATCATCAACCAGCCGCAGGTCGCGATCCTGTCCGTGGACGGCATCCGCAAGCGCCCCGTGGTCATCGAGCACGAAGGTCAGGACCTCGTGGTCGCTCGCCACACCGGGGTGCTCGGCCTGTCGTGGGACCACCGCGCGCTGGGCGGCGTGGAGGCGGCCCGTTTCCTGGCCGCTCTGCGTGACCGCATCGAGGGCACCGACTGGGCAGCAGAGATCGACTGACACGGGAGGACGCGACGTGCCGGATGCCAAGGTGCAGGCCGCCATCGACCATTGGGCCCCGCGCTTCGTGGCGAACGGGGTGCCGATGGCCGACTTCGTCGAGGTCACGAGCGCCCTGGATCGCTGGGAGGACTGGTGCTCGGCGTGGTCGGCGCGCGCGGCCGTGCACGAGCGGCTCGGGCGGGAGGCGCTGGCGTCGGGTCACGGCCTCACCGCCGGGGAACTGCTGACCACGGCTGCAGTCTGCTACCACTTCGCGAAGTTCCTGTTCGTATCCGACCTCGACCAGCAGCGGGCCGCCCACCGCAGGGCCGTCGACTGCCACACCGAAGCGCTGTCCCGCCTGGATCCTCCGGGCGAGCGCGTCGAGATCCCCTATCAGGGCACGCTGCTGGCGGGCGTGCTGCGCCGTCCTCCCGGCGTGGGGCGCCCTCCCGTGATGCTGATGATCCCGGGGCTTGACTCGGCGAAGGAGGAGTTCACGACGAACCAGGCGCCGTTTCTCGCGCGCGGGATAGCCACGCTGGCGGTGGACGGGCCGGGTCAGGGCGAGGCCGAGTACGACCTGCCGATCCGGGGCGACTACGAGGTCCCGGTCACGGCCGCGTGTGACTGGCTGGAGGATCGGGACGACCTGGACACCGGGCGCATCGGCCTGTGGGGCGTGAGCCTCGGCGGCTACTACGCGCCCCGCGCCGCAGCCTTCGAGCCGCGGGTGCGGGCCTGCCTGGCGCTCGGCGGTCCCTACACATTCGCCGACAGCTGGGATCAGGTCCCCTCCCTGACCCGCGAGGCCTTCCGCGTCCGCTCGCACCTGGAGACCGACGAGCAGGCGCGCGAACACGCGGCGACGCTCTCGCTGGAAGGGGTGGCGGAGCGGATCACCTGCCCGCTCTTCGTGGTGTTCGGCAAGCAGGACCGGCTGATCCCCTACCAGGCGGCGGAGCGACTCGCGGCGGAAGCGTCCGGGCCGACCACCCTGCTGCTGGTGCCCGACGGCGGCCACATCGCGAACAACCGGCCGTACGTCTACCGCTCCCAAAGCGCCGACTGGATGGCCGAGCAACTCGCGCCCACCGGGCCGGACGCCGTGGCCGCCCGTGGGTGAGGTCCGGCGGGCCGGATGTCCGTGCGGCTGAGCGCCATCGTGCACCGGACCCACCCTCCGAGCACTCGGCGCTCGATGCTCCTCGTGGGTGGTGGCGTGCTGGCCATCTCCATCGCCGCCTTCTTCCGCGTGCCGCTCCTGCCGATGATCGGCATCGACCTTGGGATGTCCGCAACGCAGCTCGGGCTCGTGACCACGGG
>WHTC01000209.1 GCA_009379795.1 Nitriliruptorales bacterium
GAGCAGGCGGTGCGCACCCGCTCCGTCGAGCGGTCCGGATCCCATCAGGATCACCGGCACCGGCACGCCGGACGCTCGGCGCAGCGATCCGTCGGGCCGAGCCACCAACAGCCGTGCCGCCTCGCGGGCGTCAAGGACCGCAGCTTCGGGCAACGCCTCGGCACGCAGGTCGGCAACCACTGCGTCGACGGGCCAGCCGGCGCAGGTCCGCACGCTGCGGCCACTGCCGCCCAGCACCGAGAGTCGATCGACCCCGGCGACCGGCCGGAGCAGCCCGGGGACCTCCGCCGCGGCCGCGGCAGCGTCAAGCGCAGCCAGTTCAGCCGCTCCCGGACCCGTCCAGCCGCCGAGCCCGCACAGTTCCAGCATGTCCTCCTCGCCGACCACGACGGTGAGCTGTCCCGACCAGGCCAGCAGCCCGCCGATGGCCAGCGACAGCGTCGAGGCGCCGGCACCGCCAGCGACGCCGCCGATACGCAGCAGGCGTGGCCCGTGCCCTGTGCGCTTGACGGGATCGACGGCGCGCAGACGGGGTGGCGCCTCCAGAAGGCGATCGCGGTCGTCAGGCCAGCCCAGGACGTCGAGCGCCCCGGCGAGGAGTCCCTCCCGCACCTGCTGAGCCGAGGGGGCGCCCTCGACGATCACAATGCAGGGTGGTCCCGGAGCCGGCTCCGCGCGCAGCGCCAGAGCGGGCGCCGGCGGGCCCTCGGGGGCGACCACCTGCCAGCCGGCCTCCACCTCCACATAGCCGCTGACCTCCTGCCCCAGCGCGCCCGGCAGTTCCACGCTGACCGGAAGGTCCACCACCCGCTGCATCGCCGCTCCGTCCTCTGTCCCGCGTCCGCCGCGGTCTCGACGGTCGTGACGTTACGAAGACAGCCGGGCGGACGCCCATCGAGCACCCTCCAGCCTGTGGATAACCGAGCGCGGCCCGGCCGAGCGCCCGCCGCCCTGCCAGCCCAACCACGGCGCCTGCCCCGCCCCGCCGGTCCGCCGCCCGGCACCACACCCCGCCCCCGCCCGCTCCATGCCCGGCACCGTGGCCCGCCCCGCCGGTCACCTCCACGTGTAGCTCGCCAGCTATGGAGAGTCCGTTCTCCTTCACGTGGAGGTGACCGGCAACGCCACGTGAAGACGACCGGTCGCCGGGCGTCCGCTGAACTTCACGTGAAGGTCAGCGGGCCGGCGACCGGATCAGGATGCGCCAGCGCCGTCCGTGATGATGCTGATCGCGTCGCCGGCTCCCTGGACGGGATAGGACTCGGCGATCGGGCCGGTGGTCCAGACAGCGACCACGGCGCCCTCGCGCAGATCGGCGAACGCGGCAGGCTCGTAGCCCTCGGGGGTCTCCCGCAGGATGGCCGTCCCGGCGCTGACCGAAGCGACCATCTTCTGATCGCCGGTCACCTGATCCGGCTCCTCCTCGATAACCACGCTCCCAAGCCGGTTATTGTCCGGCCTTGTGCAGAAAGGCGGATCGTCGGATGACACCGTCGTGTTGGGGCCACCGGCCTCGTCCGGATCGACGCAATCCTCGGTCACCGCCTCGAAGGGAGCGACCGACGTGATCGTGCCGATCATGTAGGGAGCATCGTCTGGCGGCTCACTCGCGCCGGAGACCGGGCCGTCGGCACAGGCGACCAAGGCGCAGCAGCACACCGCGAGGGGGACGAACGTCAACACGCGCATGACCGTAGGACGTCCCGGTCCGCCCCCGCGTTCCCAGCCGGCTTACCGATATCGTGCAGAAGCGCGGCCAAGCGCAGGCTGGGACATGTATCGCGAGGGTCTGCTGTCGCCTGCGGTCATGTTTGAAGGGCGCGTACGCGGTGTTGATCTACCAGTTGCTCGCGAACGAAGCGCGAATGGAGCGCAGCCGCGTCGCCATCCTGGAGCTGACCCGGGGTTGGGAGGCCGAACGGGTCCAGCGACTGGTACGCGAGACGCTGCAGGAGGTCCCCGACCCGCTCATCTACGCCGAGGCCCTGGATCTCTTCGAGGAACACCGCCAGCGGGGCTGGACCTCTACCTGGTCTCCTCGTCAGGCGTTGAGGTCGTGCGCCCTCTGGCCGAGTACCTCGGCGTGGTTTCGACCTTGCCCGGGCCATCCGGCGTCCCCCTGGATGCCGCTTGGGGACGCGGACCGGGCTGATCAGTAGTCGCGGTGGTAGCGGATGAGATCATCCTCGACCTCGAACCAGCTCGAGCGGGGCAGATCGTTCCAGCGCCGGCCGGCGGCGGAGTAGCTGATCGTCCACTCCACCGCGAGGGTGCTCCCGTCGGCCGACTCCACCAAGCGCTTGGTGTTGATGTCGATGTTCTCGCGCGCCTGCAGCCAGGAGTTGAGGTAAGCCTGGATCAGCAGGTCAGTCTCATGCGGCGGGTTGTGTGGCTCGAGATAGATCGCATCCGACGCGTAGAGGTCAATCAGGCTGGCGACATCCTGCTTCTCCAGCGCGACACTCAAGCTCTCCCACAGGTCACGTGCCCGGGCCATGCACCCCTCCGCGGTTCTCGGCGTGCGGGATCGGCGATAATCCCGCGCACGCACGATAACCGCCGGAAGGCCAGGACGAGAAATGCCCGTCTGGCTCGCTCGGCCCCCGGCGGGAGCGCAACCTACAGGTACTGGCCGGTAGGCGGAGTCATCCCCTCGGATTGCTGCCCCGTCTGCCCCGGCTGCCCCGGGACGATGCGGCCGCCCGGCAGTTGCCGCTGGCGCATCTGCTCCAGCTGCTGGCGGGCCTGCATCTGCTGGTTGACGATCGCCGCCTGGATTCCCTGGAACAGCCCTTCCAGCCATCCGATCAGCTGGGCCTGAGCGATGAGGATCTCCGACTCGCTGGGCTCCTCGTCGTCGAACGGCAGCGCCAGCGTGTTCAGCTCCTCGCGCAGGTCACCCGACAGCGCCTCGCAGAGCTGGGCGACTGCCTGGTCGTGCACACGGCGCAGCCGCTCGCGGCCACCCTGGTCGGTGGGCGCGCGCCGCGCCTCCTCCTGCATCTCCCGGAGCATGACCGCGATCCGCAGCAGCTTGCCGGGTTCCTCGATCTGCGACTGGCGGCCGTCCTGCTCCTGCTGCTGGCCAGTCACGACCTCCACGTTGTCTGCCATGTCATCTCCAGTGCGGCATCGGCGGCCCCGCCCGGGACCGTACCCAGTCTTCCCCGGAGCCGAGGTATACGACGGAACGGGCAAGATCTTCAGAAGAGCGCGGCGGCGAGCCTGGGACGCCAGGCGCGGACGCGGTCGTCCTGCTCGCCGAGCAACTGGAACACATCGACCGTGGCAGTCCGGGCCTCCTCGCGCAACGCGGGGTCGCGCACGGCGCTGACCAGCAGCGGCAGGGCCTCGTCGTACTCCCCCGCCGCGGCCAGCGCCCGTCCCAGGTCGAGGCGTGCGGCGCCGTCGCCCTCGTCCACGCGCCGGCGCAGCGCCTCGATGGTGCTTTGGTCGCTGCCCTGGCTCCGCAGATCGAGCTCGGCCGTGAGGCGGCGTGCCTCCGGGTCCGCGGGCACGCGGGCAAGCAGGGCCCTGGCTTCCTCGACCTCGCCACGGTCCGACAGGATCCGGGCCAGGCCGACGACCGCGCGTGGCTGGTCGGCCTGCTCCTCCAGCGCCGCCCGGTACAGGGCCTCGCGCTCCTCGCCGGTGGCCGCGGTGGCCCGCTCGGCCAGCCGATCGGCCTGGGAGGGCGCCAGACCGGAGAACATCTGCTCGATGACCGCGGGCGGCTGCACCCCCGTGAATTCCGCCGCGACCGCCCCGTTGCGGAACGCCTTGACCGCGGGGATGCCCTGGATGCGCAGTGACCGAGCGAGGTTGGGGGCCTGGTCGACGTCGACTTTGACCACGTCGACCTCGCCCGCGTAGCGCGCGGCGGCCTGTTCCAGCAGGGGGGACAGCTGATGGCAGGGTCCGCACCAGGGAGCCCAGAAATCGACAACGACGGGGCGGGTGCGGCTGGCCTCGAGCACCTGAACGGCGAACTCGGCCTCGGTGACGTCCTTGACGATGGTGGTCTGGCTCACGGGTCCCTCGGTGGTTGCGGGTGCGACACCCAAGTCTGCCGAGAAATGGCGAGCTTGCACCCGAGCATTCCGGGGGCAAGCCGGCTGCCGGGGTGCTGCGCGCGACTCCGTGTCTCCGGGGGGTCGGTGAGCGTAAGCTGGCGGGCGCGGGCTGGCGTGGCCCGGGCCGGATGCGAACCACCGGCACGGCCATGCCCCGCGACACGGAGCCCACCAAAGCCGGACCGCCGCACGACGGCGGGCGGCTCGACCGGAAGGCGCCGCATTGACCTCGACCGGCAACGCGCAGCCCCACCCCAACCGACGACCCGGAGCCCACGGCGACTCGGAGCTCAACGAGCGCGAGGGCAGCGGCCCCTGCTCGCCTGCGAACCCCTCCGCCGGCGGTGCCGCCGGTACGCTCGGCCCGGAACTGGCGCCTCTGCTGGAGATCCTGCGCGCCGGTGCCGGCGAGGACGGGCTGGTCTGCCCGCGGTGGCGTGAACTGGCAGGCGAACTGGGCGTGCCGACCCGTGCCCTGCGCCGGCGCCTGATCGAGCTGGTCCGGCGGGGTGCGTTGGTGGAGGTGGGCTTGAGCATCTGCGCGCTGCCGGGAACGCCAGCGGCCATCCTCACGGTCGGCGACGAGCCGGTGGACATCCTGCCCGGGCCTCGGCTGCCCCCGCATGACGCGGTCCACGACCTGCCGGGTTGGGTGCTGCCCTGGTGATGGAGATCTCAAGCGCCGCCAAAGGACGGTGACCGGGCGGGGGCCACTCCGCTCATGACCTCAGGCGTGCAGCCCGCACTCGGTCTTGGTCGTCCCCGCCCAGCGGCCGGCCCGCTGATGCTCGCCGTCCGCCACCGGGCGGGTGGTGGGCTGGCAGCCGATCGAGGTGTAGCCGCGGGCTGCGAGTGGGTGTACCGGCAGGTTGCGGGCGCGGGCGAAGGCCTCCACGTCAGCGTCCGTCCAGGCCGCCAGCGGGCTGATCTTGGAGAGCCCCCGCCGTTCGTCCCAGCCGACCACCGGCGTTGAGGAGCGAGTCGTGGCCTCCACCCGGCGCAGCCCCGTCATCCATGCGGTTCGGCCCTGCAACGCGCGGTCCAGCAGAGCGACCTTGCGCAGCTCGCAGCAACGTGCGCTGCCGCAGGGATCTTCGTCGGGTCGCACCACTGGCCGGCGCACCTGCAACCGCAGCTGGTACCGGCGCCGGACCTGCTGAACGAAGGCGAGTGTCTCCGGGAAGTGCGCGCCAGTGTCGAGGAACACCACCTCGATGTCGGGGACAACGCGGGTGGCAAGGTCGATGAGCACGCAGTCCTGGAAGGACGCGGCCAGCACGAGTCCCGCACCGAACCGGTCCCGCGCCCAGGCGACGACCTCCTCGGCGGGTGCCCCCTCCAGCGCGCGGGCGGCGCTGGAGGCCTCGGCTCGCGTGGCGGCCCCGGCGTGAGTGGCGACCTCGGCCTGGGTGGCGAC
>WHTC01000267.1 GCA_009379795.1 Nitriliruptorales bacterium
GCCCGGAAGCCACCGGACTGCGGACCCCGAAGGTCGTAGGGCAGGGTCATCGAGATGACTTTGCCCTGCCGCACGAGCGTGGCGGCGGCAGTGATCTGCTCAGGCCCGACAAGGTTCATCGCACCGCGTTCGTCGCCGGCTCCCCAGCGGCCCCAGTTGGAGAATTTCTCGATGTAGTCGCGGATGATCCCGTCGCCTTCGAACGGGACGTCGGCGGTGGGGGACTGGCCCATCAGTGCTCCTCTCCCTCGGTGCGGTGCGTCGGCTCGGGTTGCAGCCCCGCGTAGGTGCCGCCGTGGAAGACGAGCGGCCGTACCCGGTCATCGGCGTGGTGGTCCTCGACGCGGCCGACCACGATCACGTGGTCGCCCGCGGTGTGCAAGGCGTCGATCCGGCAGTCCAGGTGCGCCGCGACGCCGTCGAGGACGGGAGCCCCCGTCGCTCCAGTGCGGTATCGCACCCCGTTGAAGCGGTCCGTTCCCTTGTGGGCGAACACCCGGCACAACGCACCGTGGTCCTCGCCGAGCACGTTCACCGTGAACGCTCCGGCCGAGCGGATGTGGGGCCAGGTGGTCGACGAGCGCGCGGCGCAGAACAGGATCAGCGGCGGGTCCAGCGACACCGAGGTGAACGAGTTGACCGCCATCCCGACGGGGCGGTCCGCCGCCTGGGCGGTGACGATCGTCACGCCGGTGGGGAAGCGCCCGAGAACCCGCCGGAAGTCATCCCCCGGATCGACGCGTGCCGCCACGTCAGGACTCGTCGTCGGCCGTCAACTCGTCCAGCGCCGGCTTCACGTGCCGCATGAACAACTCCATCTGGCGGATCACACTGGCCTTGGGCTGCTGAGCGAAGTGGTAGATCAGCACGATGTACTCGGCGGGCAACTGCTGCCAGAGCTTGACGTAGTCGTCGCGGGCCTGCTCGGGCGTGCCGGTCACCCAGAGCCCTGAGTTCAGCACCGAGTCAACCGGGTGGCCTGCGTCGAACTGCATTGGCGTGGTGCCCGCGTACAGGTCACGGAAGATGTCCACGTCATAGTCGGCAACGGCCTGGCGCGCCTCCTGTTCGGTGTCGGCGATCTGCCCCCAGCGCACCAGCGCCTGGTTCTGCCCCAGGGCGTAGCGCCGCCCGCCGCGGGCCGCCGCCTCGACGTAGGCGTGGCCGAACTCGGCGGCCCGCTCGATCTTTGAGAAGTAGGTGGGGATGAACCCTCGGGGGCCGCAGTACTCGACCGTCTCCTTGCTCGCATTGCTCGACAGGAAGATCGGCGGGTGCGGCTTGGTGAGCGGCGCCGGCACGACGCTGACGCGGCGGATCCTGCCCTCCTCGTCCATCTCGCCGGGCGCGCCCATCTCCCGGGTCGCCGTCATCGTCCACTCGACGCCGTCGTCATGGGGGTAGGGCACCTGCCAGCGGCCGTTGGCCTCGACGGTCTCCTGAGTCCAGGCCTGCAGCACCAGGTCGACCTGCTCTTCGAACACCTCGCGGTTGCGGCGGTCGTCGGCGAACCGGGCCTTGAGCTGGCGCTCGTCAAGCTCGGCGAGCTTCTCCTGGGGCAGACCGGACGGCGACAGTGTCGCTCGCGAGCCCAGATGCTGGCCGAGGATGTTGGTCCATCGCGCCTGGTAGCCGCGGGCGAACCCGACGAAGGACCGGCCCTGCGTCAGGTGGTCGATGATCGCGGCGTCCTCGGCGACACGGAAGGGGTTCTGCGCACTCATGACGTAGCCGAGCTGGCCGATGCGGACGTTCTCGGTGATCGCGGCCCAGTAGGCGTTGAGCGGCCCCGGGTTCGGTCCGACCTCATACCCCTCCGAGTGGAAGTGGTGCTCGATGGTTGAGACACCCCAGAAACCGAGCCGGTCCGCGGCACGAACGATGTCGTGCCATTCGCCGAGCAGTCGCTGGTAGCGCTCGACGTTGCGGCCTATCGGGCGTTGGTCGATGCGCTCTTCACGGGTCGCGGGGATGACCGGGTACAACTGCAGGATCACCTTGACCATCGCTCGCTCGTCCTCACGTCGTCGGGACTGGTGCCCATCGATCGGGCTCACGAAGACGCTACGGTCTCCAGGGTGCTCCACACACCATGTCGGGCCACAGCGAAACCGCGGTCCGGTTGTCGGCGGGCACAAGCTGCGCCGGTGGGAACGACGGCAGGATGCGCTCCGGAGCCCGGAGCCCGGCGCGCGGCCACGAGAGGGAAGCGGGATGTTGTTAGACGGCAAGGTCGCGGTCGTCACTGGGGCCGGCAGGGCGATCGGTCGTCAGATCGCCCTGTGCTTCGCCGCCGAGGGGGCGCACGTCGCGCTGCTCGCCCGCTCCGCCGGCGCGTTGGAACAGGTGGCCGCCTCGATCCGCGAGGCGGGACGCGAGGCGCTGGTCGTTCCCACGGACCTGCGGGATCCCGGCGCGATCGCTGAGGCCGCCGACCGCACCCTGCGGACCTTCGGTCGCGTCGACGCGCTGGTCAACAACAGTGGGGTTGGCGGCCCGAGCGCGCCGTTATGGGAGATCCAACCCGAAGACTGGGAGGAGACGTTCCGCGTGAACGTCACCGGCACCTACCTGTGCTGCCGGGCGTTCCTCCCCGCGATGATTGAACGCGGCCAAGGGTCGGTCGTGATGATCGGGTCGGTGACCGGGAAGCGGCCGCTGGTCGATCGCACGCCGTACGCCGCCTCGAAGATGGCGCTGGTCGGGCTCGTGCGGACTCTGGCGCATGAGGTCGGTCCGCTTGGGGTGCGGGTCAACCTCATCTCGCCCGGCGGTGTGGAGGGCGAGCGCCTGAACTGGGTCCTGGACCGGCAGGCGCAGGCCGAGGGGATCTCCCGGGAGCAAGCGCGCGAGCGGTTCGCATCGGCCTCGCCGCTGCGGCAACTGGTTGCCGCCGACGACATCGCCCACGCCGCGGCCTTCCTCGCCTCCTCGCGGGCGGCGTCGATCACCGGAGAGGACATGAACGTCAACGCCGGGATCGCGATGTACTGATGAGCTCCTACGATGAGCGGCCATGGCTGCGCCGGTATCCCGACGGAATCGGCCCCACCCTGGCGCGGCGCCATGACACCATGGTGTCGGTGTGGGACGCGGCGGTCGCCGCTCGCGCGGACGAGGCGTGCATGCACGCCTTCGACACCACCCTCACGTTCCGGGACGTGGACGACGCGGCTGACGCGCTGGCGGCCGCCCTGCAGGACGGCGGATTGCGCCGGGGCGATCGCGTGGGCATCTACCTGCAGAACGACCCCCAGTGGCCGATCGTGCTGATCGCGACCTGGAAGGCCGGTGGCATCGCCGTCGCGCTCAACCCGATGCTGAAAGCCCGCGAACTGGCCTACCACTTGAAGGACTCGGGCGCCACGGTGCTCGTCTGCCTCGAAGCGCTGTACGACGAGGTCGTGCGGGACGTCCTGCCGCGGGTCGACGTGGCGCGCGTGATCACCACCCACCCCGCGGACTGGCTCGACGGGCCGATGCCCGCGTTGGTGCGTGACCAGGTAGGGGAGAAGGCCGAGTCCCAGGCGACCGAGGACCTGCGAGGTCTGGTTGAGCGCTACGCGGGGCAGTCCCACCAGCGGGTCGAGGTTGCCGCCCCGGACGTGGCGATCCTCACCTACACCTCCGGTACGACCGGCCCGCCCAAGGGGGCGATGAACACCCACGACAATATGAGCCACAACGCGCAACTGCTCGCGGAGTGGTTCACCCTTGA
>WHTC01000503.1 GCA_009379795.1 Nitriliruptorales bacterium
TCAAAACGTCCGGGTGGAAGGTCGGCCCAACGCCGGTGCTGCGATTCCACGGCATCCGCTTGCCGAGACGCCCGGCGTCACTGGCCGGCCCCATCCCGGATGCCCGGTACACCGGTCGAGGGCGACCCGTCGTGCACGAGGCCCTGTCGGACGAGAAGATCGCGGCGGTTGGCGGAGACGGCGCTCCGACCGCTCAGAGCGTCGAGGAGATGATCGCCGGCATGGCCGCGTTGCGGCGCGCGCCGAGGCTGGTCGACGTCGCCGAGGTGGCGGCGTTCCTCGCGTCCGACCGGGCCGCGGGCTGACCGGGACGATGACCAACGTGACCTCTGGGCTCGTGCTCAGGTGAACAGCAGAACCGACCACAACGGAGGAGGAAGCACCGTGGATCTCAAGCTCGAACTCGTGCTGGTTCCCGTCTCGGACGTGGACCGTGCCAAGACGTTCTACACCGACAGGATGGGCTTCGCGCTGGACGTCGACCACGAAGTGAACGAGGAGTTTCGCGTCGTCCAGATGACGCCGCCTGGCTCGGCGTGTTCGATCACAATCGGGAGAGGGATGACGGACGCGACGCCGGGCTCCTACCGCGGCACGCATCTGGTCGTCTCCGACATCGACGCCGCGCGTGCCGAGCTGATCGGACGTGGCGTGGACGTGAGTGAGGTCCGGCATTTCGACCGTGGATCGGGCACGTGGAAGCCGGGCCCGGATCCCGATCGCAGCAACTATAACTCGTTCGCCGACCTCAGCGACCCGGACGGCAACACCTGGGTCCTGCAGGAGTTCGGCTACAGCAAGGCCGGGGCGTGACCGAGATCCTTGCCGCCGCGATCGCCGGTGAGGAGTCCGCCTTCGCGGCGCTCACCGAGCGCCACCGGCGCGAGCTGCACGTCCACTGCTACCGGATGCTCGCCTCGTTCGACGAAGCCGAGGACGCGCGCGGCGTTGATCGTCCGCGACCTGCTCGGCTGGCCGGCCAGCGAGACGGCGTCCCTCCCTGAGACGAGCGTCGCCGCGGCGA
>WHTC01000460.1 GCA_009379795.1 Nitriliruptorales bacterium
AGCGGGACGCCGAGGACGGAGAACACGGCCAGTGGCCGGGCGATGAACACCAGGACCGCGGTGACCGTCACCCCGGTCAGGATCACGGGCGGGAGTCGGCTGGGGAACACCAGCAGCCCGAGCATCAGGAACAGCCCGATCTCCGCCGTGTTGGCGAGCACATCATGGAACTCACGGATCCCGCGCCGATGCCGCGGCACCTGCGCGCCGACGATCAACCCCGTGATGTACACCGCCAGGAACCCGGAGGCGCCCAGCGCGGCTCCCGTGCCGTAGGACAGCCCCGCCACCCCGAGGGCGAGCACGGGATACAGTCCGGCGGCGCCCAGGTGCACCCGGCGCAACAGCCAGCTGCCGGCCCACCCGACCAGCGCCCCGATCAGCAGTCCGCCGCCCAGTTGCGCCAGGCCGAACAGCAACCAGTCCCCCGCCGAAAGGGTGGAGCTCCAGGCCTCGAGCACCGCCACGGTCAGCAGGATCGCCATGGGGTCGTTGGCGCCGGACTCGACTTCCAGCAACGCGGTGATCCGCCGTGGCAGCGGCGCCTTGCGCAGCAGTCCGAACACCGCGACGGCGTCGGTCGAGGACACCACCGCACCAATCAGCGCGGCCGTGATGAGATCGACGCCGGCCAGCAGCATCGCGCCGGCGGCCACCACCGCGGCGGTGAGCACCACACCGAAGGTCGCCAGCCCCAGCCCCGGCAGCGCCGCGAGGCGCAGGTCGCTCGGCTTGGTCGTCAGGCCACCCTGGAACAGGATCACCAGCAGCGCCAGCACGCCGAATGTCTGCGCGACGCGGGGATCGCTCAGGCTGATCAGATTCAGCCCGTCGTCGCCGAAGAGCATCCCGAGGGCGAGGAAGATCAGCAGCCCCGGAATCCGGACCTTGTCGGTGAAGGCAGCCGAAAGGGCACCGGCGGCCAACAGCCCGGCAGCGATCAGGAAGACTGGATCAGCAGGAAGCTCAGCGGACAGGACATTCTCCTCGGGTAGCAGAGGCAGGTGAGGGACAGCGTCACACGAGCCGGCGGCCGAGCGGTGTGTGGCCGGCCTGCCTTGCCTGCTGTTCTACCCGCTCCGTCGTGCCTGGGCCACCCTGCGCGTTCCTGGCGCGCCCGGGATCTATGGATCTGTGGGTGTCCCCTGGCCGTTGCCGGCGGTTGCCAAGCGTCCCAGGCGGTGCCAGACCTCGGGTTCGGCGTTGATCGCGCGACGCACATTGGCGCGAGTGAGCCCCAGGGCTTCGGCGATCTCTCGCTGCGTGGGGCGGTGGCCCACATCGGTGACGTAGGCGGCGATCCGCTGCATCAACTCGCCGTCGGATTCCGTGGCGTCGCTTCGCGCGACGCCGTTCTGGGGGACGCTGGTC
>WHTC01000434.1 GCA_009379795.1 Nitriliruptorales bacterium
AAATCCCAGTAGGCGACGGTGGTGGCCAGCACCGACAGCAGGAAGGCCAGGACTGCGATCACCACCGCCAGCCCCACGAGCCCGGTCGGGTCCAAAACGGTCGGCAGGCGGCTGAACAGTTGGGTGATGCGGTTGCCCAGCAGTTGCTCCGCGACGCCGAGCATCGCGGCGACGACTCCCACCCGACCGCCGGTGAGTCCCGCGAGCACGAGGCGGCTGGGGCGCAGGTGAACCAACTGCTCACGTGGAGGCCGTTCCTGCTGTTCGGCTGTGGGCTCCACCGCCGTCGCCGCCTCCGCGACCGAACCGCTGTCACGGGCCGCCAGAAGCGCGGCGCGGAGTCGCACCGCCTCGTCCTGCGCCAGCGCGTCGAGCTTGCCTTCCGGGGCGGCGCCGCCGACAGCCTCGACCCGCACCTCGACGACGCCGAACATGCGGTGTCGCACCTTACGGACCAGGTCCACGCTCTGCACCCGTTCGAGAGGAATGACCCGCCGGCGGCGCTGGATGAGGCCCTGCTCGATCACCAGCGAGCGCTCGTCCAGCCGCCAGGAGAACCGCTGATAGCGGATCAGGCCGGTGACGGCGCTCACGGCGAGCACGGCGAGTGCGATCATGCCGGTCACGTTGCCGGCAATCAGCAGGACGGCGATGGGGAAGATCTGGTTGAAGGGCCAGATCACCATCACGGCGGGGTGCAGCCTTCCGCCGAGGCGCGGAGGCGGAGCGACGGCCCCGCCAGTCCGGTCCCCGGCCTGGGTCCCGCCCACGGCCGGCGCCGGCCAAGTCGGCGGCGGTGGCGGTCCCTGCGGGTCAGAGTCCGCTGACATCAACGTCCACCTGCGCAAGCCGGTCACGCAACTGCTCGGCCTGGCCGGTCTCCAGGCCCGGCAGTTGCCCGGAGGTCCCCAGCGCGGCCGTGTGGACGACCAGCTGCGACAGGCCGAACAGCCGGTCCAGCGGGCCCTGCTGGGTGTCCACGAACTGCAGCCGGGAGAATGGGATGACGCTGACGGTCACCCAGAAGACCCCGCGGCGGATCCACAGATCGCGCTCCCGGATGGCGTAGCGCCACCTGCGGTAGCGCAGCACGGGCAGGATCGCCGCCAGCATGGCGCCCACCACGAAGGCCGCGCCAGGTATCAGCCCG
Source organism: Nitriliruptorales bacterium (assembly GCA_009379795.1). Classification (GTDB taxonomy): domain Bacteria; phylum Actinomycetota; class Nitriliruptoria; order Euzebyales; family Egibacteraceae; genus WHTC01. Next base: position 1,151 of record WHTC01000434.1, read on the forward strand.
TTGGGCAGCGGAAGCGGCGCCACGACGTCCACGACAACAGCCAGCACGGTCACCTGCACGGTCACGAGTGCCCCCTGAGCCCACCACAGCAGGCGCACGCGCTTGTTCAATGGGATGAGGGTGACCGGCCTCGAGGCGACGTCCTCGTCACTGGTCGGCTGCAGGGCTTCCATGTCGTCCAGCGTAGAAGCCGACCCCCTCCTCGGCGTAGAATGGTGCCCGAACGTACCCGTGCTCCTCGGGCCGCAGCAGGTTGCGGGGCAGGTAGGCGGCACGCATACTTGTGCTCCGCTTCGCCCCTCTAGCTCAGTCGGCAGAGCGTCTCCATGGTAAGGAGAAGGTCAACGGTTCGATTCCGTTGGGGGGCTCCCCACACGGCGGCGTAGCTCAGGGGTTAGAGCACTCGGCTCATAATCGAGTTGTCGGTGGTTCGAATCCACCCGCCGCTACACCGTACTCGCGGAAGCCATACATCCACAGGACGGTAACCCTGGG
>WHTC01000362.1 GCA_009379795.1 Nitriliruptorales bacterium
AGATCCCCACCCTCCGTCGAATGCTCCGTAAACTCCGCAATCTCCTCACCCTGCTCCTAGACCCCGCTCTCGAAGATGTCGATGGTCTCTCCCTCGGCGAGGGTCACCACGGCGCGCTTGGTGTCCTTGCGCTTGCCATAGGTCAGACCGAACCGCTTGGTCTTGCCCTTACGGTTGAGCGTGTTCACGCTCACGACCTGCACGCCGAAGATCTCCTGCACGGCCTGCTTGATCTCGGTCTTATTGGTGTCCGGGTGCACGATGAAGGTGTAACGGCCTTCATCGAGCAGCGCGTAGCTCTTCTCACTCACGACCGGCGCGAGGATGACGTCACGGGGATTCCTCACGACGACTCCTCCTCGTCCGCGTCGTGCTCCTGGTCGTCTCCGCTGATCGCGCGGGTGCCCAGACCGATGTGCTCCAGCGCCGCCTGCTCGAACACCACGACGTCGCTGGCGAGCACGTCGTAGGTGTTGAGTTGGTCCACGGTCAGGACATGCACATCGGTGAGGTTGCGGAAACTGAGGGCCGTGGGCTCGTGCAGGTGCGCCAGGACCACCAGCACGCGCCGGCCGGTCAGCTCAAGCGCCGCCATTGCGGCGACCGCGTCCTTGGTCCGGGGCGCGTCGAAGGAGAGGTCGCGCACGACCATGAGATCACCTGAGGCGACCCGGTCCGACAGCGCCGAGCGCAGTGCAAGCCGCTTCAGTTTCTTGGACACCCGCTTGGTGTAGTTCTGTTCCCCGCTGGGGCCGTGGGCGACGCCGCCGCCGGACCACTGGGGCGACCGGATGGAACCCTGGCGGGCACGGCCGGTGCCCTTCTGACGGTAGGGCTTGGCCCCTCCGCCTCGCACCTCGCGGCGGCTGCGGGTCTTGGAAGTGCCGCGCCGGGCGGCGGCAAGCTGCGCCACGACGACCTGGTGCATCGCCGGCACGTTGATCGGTACGGAGAACAGGGCGTCGTCCAACTCGACGGTGCCGTCACTGGCGCCGTCGCGGGTACGGAGGTCGACCGTCGGCATCAGGCGGCGCTCCCCTGGTCGGCGTGAGCCTTGGCGGCGTCGCGGATGATCAGCAGCGACCCGTTGGAACCGGGCACCGCGCCCTTCACGAGCAGCAGGTTGCGCTCAGGGTCGACGGTGACCAACTCCAGCGACTGCACCGTGACCCGTGCACCTCCCATACGCCCCGCCATACGGGTACCCGGGAAGACCCGGCTCGGAGTGGCGCAGGCACCGATGGCGCCGGGGGCGCGGTGCACTTTATGCGCACCGTGCGAGGCCCCGAGGCCGCCGAAGCCGTGACGCTTCATCGTGCCGGCGAAGCCCTTGCCCTTGCTGATGCCGGTCACATCGACCAACTCGCCGGGCCGGAAGTCCGCGACGGTGACGATGTCCCCGGGCGAGTATTCACCGCCGAGCGGCAGCTCGACGAGGTGCCGGGTAGGCTCGACGCCCGCCTTGGCGAAGTGCCCCGCCAGCGGCTTGTTGACACGCTTGACCGCTCCGTAGCCGAGCTGCACGGCCGCGTACCCGTCACGCTCAGAGGTCCGTACCTGGGTGACCGGACACGGGCCAGCGCGCACGACGGTAACCGGGACCACCCGGGCTTCGTCGTCAAAGACCTGGGTCATCCCGAGCTTGATGCCCAAGATCCCTCTGGTTGCCATCTTGCTAACTCTCCCTTGATGCGCCTCACCCTCCCGTTCACCGGAAGGGAGATGCGGAGGTCTGGGGGCTTCGGTCGGGGCGGAGCGGGCTAAAAGTCCTTACCGTCCCCGGAGCCCCGGTCGGAGCCCCCAGACCGGTCTGCAATCAAAGCTTGATCTCAATATCGACTCCCGCGGGGAGGTCGAGACGCATCAAGCTGTCCACCGTCTTCTGCGTCGGCTCGTGAATGTCGATCAGCCGCTTGTGCGTACGCATCTCGAAGTGCTCGCGCGAATCCTTGTACTTATGTGGCGAGCGGATCACGCAGTAGACGTTCTTCTCGGTCGGCAGCGGCACCGGCCCCGTGATTCTCGCCCCAGTACGCTCGACCGTATCGACGATCTTGCGCGCCGACTGATCGATGATCTCATGATCATACGCCTTAAGGCGAATCCTGATCTTCTGCTCTGCCATTTCCAGCTCTTCTCTCCTGCGGTTCACGACCGCGGGGGTTGCCGCTTCCGTGCCGGCCGGGTCGCCCCGGCCATCACCGGCCCGGGGATAGGGGGTTCGCGGGTGCCGCTCCGAAGCGGGCTAAA
>WHTC01000309.1 GCA_009379795.1 Nitriliruptorales bacterium
CCGCTGCTGTGGCTGGCGGGAACGCACGGCATCGCCTTGGAGGCCCACCAGCAGAACGGGGTCGTCGAACTGGAGGGCGGCTACCCCGCCGGCTTCCGCTACCGCGACAACCAGGGCTACTACTTCAAAGCCTCTCACGCCGACCGCCTGCGCCGCTGGCTGCCGGATCTGAGCGCCGAGAGCGACACCATCTGCGATGACGCGGTCGCGGACGAGCGCTTCGGCTACTACCTCGGCATCAATCACCTCCTCGGGCTGATCGGCGCGCTCGGGGGCACCGGGCTGGTCAGCGAGCATCACCTGCTGGGCGACCTCGACCAGCACCTGACCGCGATCGCCGAGACGTGGGCGTCACCCCCGCCGCTGGTCGACACGCTGCGGCACGCCGAGCGGCTGCGGAGCAAGGCCAACCTGCTGACGCGCCTGCACGACATGGACGAACTGGTCGGCCCTCTGGCCACCCAGTCGGTCTACGCCGACCTGATCAATCCCCTCGTCGCCGCGCGCGGTCACGCGGAGCGCCCCTCGTGACCACGGACCTGGGCGCGCCGCTGCCCCGCTCCCGTTCGGCCTCCTTCCGGCGTCTGGACCCCATGGCCGACCTCGACCTGGTGCACGGCTGGATGCACCAGCCGCACGTCGTCCCGTTCTGGCGCCTGGACCTGCCCCGGACCGAGCTTGCGACCTACCTGACCGGCGCCACCGGCGACGACCATCAGGACGTGCTGATCGGCTCGGTCCATGGTTGGCCGGTCTCCTACTGGGAGGTCTACTGGGCGCAGCGGGACCCGCTGGCGGTGCACTACGACGCCCAGCCCTACGACCAGGGCGTGCACCTGCTCATCGGACCGCCCGAGCGGACCGGACGGGGCCTGGGCCGGCGACTGCTGTCGAGCCTGGTCGCGTGGCAGTTCGCCCGCGACGCGCGCACCACCCATGTCGTGGCTGAGCCCGACATCCGCAACGAGCGGGTACACCGCACCTTCGCCGCCTGCGGCTTCGAGGCGCGCGGTGAGATCGACCTGCCCGACAAGCGTGCCCTGCTGATGATCTGCGACCGCGACCGCCTCGGGGACGGCCGGCGATGACTGCGACATCACGTGCGTGGGAGCCGCTCGATCTGATCGGCATCGGCATCGGGCCGTTCAACCTCAGCCTGGCGGCGCTGCTCGAGCCCGTGCCCGCCGTGCGCGCATGCTTCCTGGAGCGCCAACCCGGCTTCGACTGGCATCCGGGCCTGCTGCTGGAGGACGCGACCATCCAGGTGCCGTTCCTGGCGGATCTGGTCACGCTGGTGGATCCGACCAGCCGGCACAGCTTCCTGGCCTACCTGCGGGAGCACGACCGGCTGTACCGGTTCTACTTCCGCGAGCGCTTCCACCTGCTGCGCCGCGAGTACAACCATTACTGCCAGTGGGTCGCCGCAAACCTGGCGTCGTGCCGCTTCTCCAGCAACGTGACGGGCCTGCGCTGGCGGCCCGGCGAGCACTGCTTCGAGGTCGACGTCACCGCCGTGCCGAACCGTCGCCAGGAGCGGCTGCGGGCCGCCAACGTGGTGCTCGGCATCGGTACGGCACCTCGGGTGCCGGCGCCCTTCGCGGGGCTTCTGGGCAAGGACGTGTTCCACTCCTCACAGTTCCTGGCCCACCGCGAGCGCCTGCGCACCGCCCGGCACGTCACCGTCATCGGCTCGGGCCAAAGCGGTGCGGAGGTGTTCGAAGCGCTGTTGCGGGACCAGGACGTCACCGGGTACCGGCTGAGCTGGCTGACCCGGTCGCCCGGGTTCCTGCCAATGGAGTACTCCAAGCTGGGACTGGAGCACTTCTCGCCGGAGTACGTGCGCTACTTCCACGCCCTGCCCGCAGCCGAGCGGGACCGGCTGCTGCCCACCCAGAACCAGCTCTACAAGGCGATCGACGCCGACACGATCGCGGGGATCTACGACCTGCTGTACGAGCGCACCGTCGGCGGCCGCGAGCCCGCGGTCCAACTCCTGGCCAACACCGAGGTGCGAGCGCTGTCGCGGGACGGCGACGAGCTGCGACTGGAGGGCCACCACCGACAGCAGCGGCGGGGCGTCGCGCTGCGGACCGACGCCGTGGTGCTGGCGACCGGCTACGAGGCGAGCCTGCCGCCCTGGTTCGACGAGTTGCGGCCGCTGGTCGACGCCGATGCGCACGGACGGCTGCGGGTCGACCTGGACTACCGGGTCACGCTGGACGCCTCCGTGGACGGTGCGCTGTTCGTGCAGAACGCCGAGTTGCACACCCACGGGATCGGCACGCCGGATCTGGGGCTCGGCGCCCACCGCGGCGCCACGATCGTCAACGCTGTGACCGGGCGGACGGTCTACCCGCTGCCCGAGCGCACCGTCTTCACCCAGTTCGGCGTGGCCTGACCCCGCCGCTTCCCATCCGAGCAGAAAGGCGCCAGCAGCAATGGATGTGTTCAGCAGTGCGGTCGCAGCGCTGGGCGACGGCCGATGGGAGCGTGCGGGCCGGGCCATGGTCGCCAAGCTGCTCGCCGAACTTTCCTACGAGCGCCTGCTGGCGCCGGTGCCGGTCGGCAAGGGGCGCTTCGAGGTCCGGCTGCCGGGCCGGGTGAGTTACGCCTTCGCGGCGCGGCCGCGCCTGCTCGACCGGCTGCTGGTGGACATCGACGGCATCGAGCGCCGGGACGCGGACGGGGCCGGCCCCGCCAGCGACCCGTTGCAACTGGTGTTGGACCTGCGCGGCACGGCGGGGATGGAGCCGTCCACCACCGCGCACCTGCTGCGGGAACTGGCCACCACGCTGGTGGCCGACACCCATCTGGCCGCCGCCGGCACACGCACCGCCACGGAGCTGATCGACCTCGACTACGCCCAGATCGAGGGTGAGATGAGCGGTCACCC
>WHTC01000467.1 GCA_009379795.1 Nitriliruptorales bacterium
ACCCAGATGCGTTGAGTGTCGCCGTGGTCCTCGGGGCATGGTGCGGTCTACGGCGCGGCGAGGTTTGCGCGATCCGAACCGAAGACGTCGACCTGGACGATGGCGTCGTGTACGTCAGGTCGAATCGGGTCGAAATGCGGCACTCGGCGGTGGCCTTCGACAAAGACCCCAAGACGGCAGCGGGTCGCCGGGAGGTCAACGTGCCTCCACATGTGCTGCCCTACCTTGTCGAGCACGCCACCGAATGGGCCGGAGACCAACACTTCTTCATCGGTCGCGACGGTGCCCGGATGCGCGGAAACGCCGTCTACCAAGCGTTCGTCCGCGCTCGCGAGAAGGTCGGCAAGGACATGACCTTCCACGACCTTCGCCACACCGGCCAGACGCTCGCCGCCCTCGCCGGGGCATCGCTCGCGGACCTTAAGAAACGGCTCGGTCACGCCTCGTCGGCTGCCGCGCTGCGCTACATGCACGCCGTAGAAGGTCGAGACGCCGAGATTGCCGCCGCCCTCAGCGACCTTGCCAGCGCCGAGAACGTGACGAGAATGCCCACAGATCGCCGGTCGAATCCGCGTGCTCGGGGGGTTCGCCGGGGGCTCGCCAAGGACTCCGACACCGCCTGACCTGCGAAAACAGGCACGCCTTGTAAGCAGCAGGCTTCCGCGACGGAGCTCGACCGTTCTCGGGTCAGCGTTCGAGAGCGGCCACGTGACCGACGTTGAGGTCCACAGGCCCGTCGATGCCGTCGAGACCAGCACGGCCACCAGAAACCGGCCCGGCCACCTCCTGCGCTGGCGGACCACACCCCGGGTCATGCGGCGAGCCTGCTGACAAGGTCTCGTTCACGGCGGCCGAACCACGGCGGCGATCCCGCGGCGGCGTTCTCGCCGAGACGGTCGGGACGGGACGTGGCGGGGATGCTGACGTGGCAACGGGGGTCACTGAGGCCCCACTTGATCAGTGCCTGCGCCCAGGTGGTCACGCCGAAGGGGCGCAGCGGCTCCAGATCGGCAGCGCCGGGCATGCGGCGCAGCAGTGCGCCTTGTCCCAGGGGACGCATGACGAGCACTCCCAGCCCAAGCTCGTCGGCAAGCGGGAGCACTCGCCGCTCCACGTCGCGCTCGTGCGGGTTGTAGGGCACCTGGATGGCGTCGATCCGCCCCGTCGCCATGACGCGCGCCAGCTCACGGAAAGCGCTGGCCGAGTAGTGCGTAGCACCGATCAGCCTGACGCGACCGTCCTCGCGTGCCGCTTCAAGCATCGGCAGATGGTCCTGCCACCCGGCCAGGTTGTGGATCTGCATCAGGT
>WHTC01000416.1 GCA_009379795.1 Nitriliruptorales bacterium
CGGGCCCGAACTGCTTCGGCTCATCCCCGGCCCTATCAAGGAGGAAGCGTGAGCGAGGACAGCACGCCTACCCGGTGGCCAGGGCTCACCCGGCGCCGGTTGCTCACCCGCGCGGGTGCAGCCGGAGCGCTCGGCGGAGCGGTGATGCTCGGCGGCCGCGAGGCGCTCGGCGGCCCGCCCCCCGCCGCAGCGCCCCCCGTGCTTCCCGATCCCGGACTGTACTGCCGTCTGCGAACGGCCAGCGGCAACGCCGCGAACATGACCGTGGGCAGTGTCGACCACGCGCGCAACGGCTTCGATCCCGTGCGCCTGCTGACCGACTTCGACGGCGGGGAGGTGTCAACCGACCGCTCGGGTCGGACCGTGCGCGAGTACCGGTTCACGGCGGTCGCCAAGGAGATTGAGGTCGCACCAGACGTCTTCTTTCCGGCCTGGACCTACAACGAGCGCGTCCCGGGCCCCACGATCCGCGCGACCGAGGGGGACCGCATCCGCATCCACTTCGCCAACGGCAGCGAGCATCCTCACACTATCCACTTCCATGGCATGCACCCTGCATCGATGGACGGTGTGCCGGGGGCCGGCGAGGTGTACCCAGGAGACGAGTTCACCTACGACTTCATCGCCGAGCCCTTCGGGACGCACCTGTATCACTGCCATTCGCTGCCGCTGAAAAACCACATTCACCGAGGACTGTACGGCGCCTTCATCGTCGACCCCCTTCAGGGACGCCCTGAAGCCAACGAGATGGTCATGGTCCTCAACGGCTTCGACACGAACTTCGACGGCGAGAACGAGGTGTACGCAGTCAACACCGTGGCCTTTGCGTACGCCGAGCGTCCCATCCAGATCCAAGCCGGGCAACTTCAGCGAGCCCACGTCGTCAACGTGACCGAGTTCGACCCGATCAACTCGATCCATTTGCACGCCAACTTCTTCAACGTCTACCGCAGCGGCACCTCGCTGGAACCCAGTGAATTCGTCGACGTGATCTCGTTCATGCAGGCCGAGAGACACATGCTTGAGTTCGCCTACCGGGAACCGGGACGCTTCATGTTCCATGCCCATCAGGCGGAGTTCGTCGAACTCGGCTGGATGAGCTTCTTCGAGGTGATCTAGGTGGGCGTCGGGCAGCGCACCGCTCCGACCGAGGCCGCCGAAGCCCGGCCCATCAACCTGCTGCGGGCCCTCGCGCCGTTCTTGCTCATCGTCGTGATGGTCGCCCTGTTCCTCGCTTTCGACCCCGTGGGCGGGCTGCGTGATGTCCCACCCGCCGAGGCCCTCAGCGTTGACCGTGTGACCTTCCAGCCGGACCTGATCACGCTGACCGTGCGCAACGACGGCGCCGACCCGGTACGGATCGCCCAGGTTCAGCTCAACGGCGCCTTCTGGAGCTACGCGATCAGCGACGCGAATCTGCCGCGCCTCGGGACCGCCACCCTGACCGTCTCCTACCCATGGGAACCGGGTCTGCCCGTCGAAATCGTGCTGGTGACCTCGACCGGCCTGACGGCCAGCCACACGGTCGAGGCAGCCGCTCTTACGCCAGGTGTGGACGGATCGACCTTGGCCGTCTACACCTTGCTCGGGATCTACATGGGTGTCGTTCCCGTGGCGATCGGCCTGCTGTGGTATCCGGCGCTGCGCCGCGCCGGGCCCCGGTCGGTCACCTTCTTCCTCGCCCTTACCCTCGGGCTGCTCGCCTTCCTGCTCGTTGACACTGTCGCCGAAGGCGTGGA
>WHTC01000444.1 GCA_009379795.1 Nitriliruptorales bacterium
CATGGTGGGAGCGACGGCGGGGGTCATGGGCGTGCTGCTGGCGGCCCTGCTGTTGCCGGGCACGGGGCTCATGCTGTCGTCGTGGATCGTGCAGCTGTCCGGTGGAAACCTGTTCATCGGCCTGCTGTTCATCCTCGTGGCGAGCTACGTGCTCGGCATGGGCATGACCGTGACGGCGGCCTACATCATCATCGCGATCGTGGCCGTGCCGGCCCTGGTCGACTTCGGCGTACCGGTCATCGTCGCGCATCTCGTGATCATCTGGTTCAGCCAGGACTCCTCGTTCACTCCGCCGTTCGCGCTGGGCTCCTATATCGCGGCCGGGATCGCCCGCGCGGACCCGATGAAGACGGCCTGGCAGTCGGTCCTGCTGGGCAAGCCGATCTACATCATCCCGTTCCTGATGGTGTACACGCCGCTGCTGGGTCTCGACGGCAACGTGGCGGCCACGTCGATCGCGGTCGGCAGTGGCCTGCTCGGGCTCGTCTGCTTCGCCGCGCTGGCCGAGCGCTTCCTCTTCGCCAGCCTGCGGCTGTGGGAGTCCGCCGCGCTCGGAGTCGCCTGCGTGATGCTGTACTGGCCGGGCTGGCAGACCAACGTGCTGGGGCTCGGGCTCCTCCTGGCCGTCGCGGTTCCCCAACGGCTGCGCAGGCACAGGACCCGCCAGGAAGGACCGGCGGTGAACGTGCCCGGATAACAGCGTCGCCGCCATCGACGAGCGGGGGAGGCTACAGCCCGAGGGCTTTGGCGATGATGTTGCGCTGGACCTCGGACGTGCCGGCGCCGATGACGCCGAGCCGGGCCTCCCGGTAGTGGCGCTGGAGGTCGTACTCCATCGAGTAGCCGTACCCGCCGAGGACCTGAAGCCCGAGGTCGGCGACCTCCTTGTACATCTCGCACGAGTACAGCTTCAGCATGGCGGCGTCGCTGCGGGTGTTCGTCCCGCACTCGAACTTCCAGGTGTACCACTGGAGGAGCAGGCGCGAGAGGTGCACCTGGAGTTGCATGTCGGCCAGCTTGTGGCTCACCGCCTGGAACTTGCCGATGGGCCGCCCGAACTGCTCGCGTGTCTTGGCGTAGGCCAGCGAGTCGTCCAGCGCCGCCTGCGCGGCACCGGTGCGCGCCGCCGACAGGCACAGGCGCTCGTACATCAGATACTCGCTCATCGCCGGCCAGGCGCGGTCGAGTTCACCGAGCAGGTGATCGGCGGGAACCCGGACATCGTCGAAGTGGAGCATGAACGTGCCGAGGGGCCAGTGACCCAGCATCTCGAGGGGCGTGGCGACCAAGCCGGGCGAGTCGGTCTCGACGAAGAACGCCGAGAAGCCGTGGTGGCGGTCCTCGCCGTTGGTGGCCTTGGTGACGACCAGGGCGTAGTCGCTCACCTTGAAGCCGGAGATGAACACTTTCTCGCCGTTGATCACGTAGTCGTCGCCGTCCTTGACCGCGGTCGTCTTGATCGCGGAGGCGTCGGATCCCGCGGACGGTTCGGTCAAGGCGAAGCAGATAGAGA
>WHTC01000204.1 GCA_009379795.1 Nitriliruptorales bacterium
GGGTCATCGGGCTCGCCTACACCATTGGCGGGCCGGTGCAGGAGGCGGTCCTGGGCGCCGAGCCCCTGAGCCTGGCGTGGTGGGTGGAGCGTCCGCTGTGGGTGCTGCTGCTCGCCGTGGCGCTGGCGCCGCTGGTCGCCGCCTTCCGGCGCGTGGAGCGCGTGCCGCCGGCCTCCGGGCGGGTGGCCGTGTCCCCGTTCGCCGCACCGCTCACGCTCGTGGCGCTGGTCGTTACCTCGGCCGGCATCGCGCTGATCGTCACCGGCGGGATGCCCGGCCGCGGGGCCGTCGCCGGCAGCGTGGGGTTCGCCGCCCCGGAATTGCTGGCGGTGACGCTGGCCGGCGCCCGGCTCGGCGCATTGGCTCGTCCCAGCGCGCAGTCTCCGGGCGCATGATGGGCACCGAATCAGTGAGGGGGTTCCGCCGGAAGGAACGGTGAGGATGCAGACAAGCTCGGAGGTCGCTGGGTCCGCGCCGGTGGGCATCCAGGTCGCCCTGCTGCGCGTGGTCGTCGGCTACCGGGTGGTCGGCGCGCTGTGGCTGGGGTTCCTCGCAGCGCTCGTGCTGCTCGGCGGAAGCCAGGCGGCTCGCCCGGAATTCGTGGCCGCCACGGTGGTGCTGGTCGCGGTCAGCACGGCGGCCACCGCCGCCGCCGCCCGCGCGCCGCAGGTGTTCGCCACCCCCGCCTGGATCCTGGCCGACACCCTGGTGGCCGCCTGGGCGCTGCTGTCGCCGACCCTGGCCGGCTCGGAGCCCTACTACGGCGGCTATCCCTTCTCCGCCGTGGTCCTGGCGGTCTACGGGCGGGGGCTGGCTGGCGGTATAACCGCTGCGGTGGGACTGTCGCTGGCCGCCGTCGCCCGCCTGGGCGTCGAAGGCGCGCCCGCGCTGTTCGAAGTCGGCAACGCCGTGCTGATCCACCTGCTGGGCGCCGCCGTCCTCGCCTGGGGGCTGGGGGTGCTGCGCCGAGCGGAGACCCGCCGCCTGGCGACGGAGACGGCGCTGGCCGAGGAGCGGGCTGAGCGGCGGCGCTCGCAGGAGCGGGCGGAGACCGCCGCGCACCTGCACGACTCGGTGCTGCAGACCCTGGCCCTGATCCAGCGACGCAGTGGCGAGGCGGGCGAGGTGACCGCCCTCGCCCGCCGGCAGGAGCAGGCGCTCCGGCGGTGGCTCGACGGCCGGGGCACGGAAGAGCCGGCGCGCACGCTGCGGCAGGCGCTCGATCGGGTGGCCGCCGATGTAGAACGTGATCACCAGATCACCGTTGATCCGGTGGTCGTGGGCGACGCGCCCCTCGACGAGCGCACGGGCGCGCTCGTGGCCGCCGCAGGGGAGGCCCTGGTGAACGCCGCCAAGCACGCCGGGGTCGCGGAGGTCGCGCTGTTCGCCGAGGTCGCCGGCCAGTCGGCGCAGATCTTCGTCCGGGACCGTGGCGCCGGCTTCGACCCGGACGGGGTGGGCCCGGACCGGCGGGGGATCGGCGAGTCCATCGTTGGGCGACTGACCAGGCACGGCGGGACGGCAGTAATCCGCTCGGCGCCGGGAGCCGGCACCGAGGTCGTCCTGCGCCTCCCGCCCGGGACTGCAGCCCGCGCGCCCGTCGCACCGCCTGCCGCCGATCCGCCCTCGAGTGGTGGGCGGGACCCGTCATGACGGTTGGGGCGTGCGATCATCCCCGTATGCGGACACGCACGAAGGTCTTCCTGGTCGACGATCACTCACTGTTCCGCGCGGGCATCCGCAGTGAGATCGCCGACCGCGTCTGGATCGTCGGCGAGGCCAGCGACGTGACCGGCGCGATCGAGGGCATCCAGGCCCACCGGCCGGAAGTCGTCCTGCTCGACGTGCACCTGCCCGACGGCGGCGGCAGCGCGGTGATCCGCGCGGTCGCCCCCGACCAGCCCGACGTGCGCTTTCTGGCCCTGTCCGTGTCCGACTCCGGCGAGGATGTGATCGACATCATCCGGGCGGGCGGGCGCGGGTACGTGACCAAGACGGTGACCGCCGACGGCCTGGTGGACGCGATCCGGCGGGTCGCCGGCGGCGACGCCTACTTCTCCCCCCGGCTGGCCGGTTACGTGCTCGACGCCTTCGCCGCGATCCCGATCGCCGACGTCGACAGCGACCTGGCGCAGCTCACCGCCAGGGAGCGGGAGGTCCTGCAGCACGTCGCCCGCGGCTACACCTACCGTGAGATCGCCCAGCAACTGTTCATCTCGATCAAGACCGTCGAGTCGCACGTCTCCTCGGTGCTGCGCAAGCTGCAGTTGGACAACCGCCACCAACTGTCGCGCTGGGCGGCCGAGCGCCACCTGGACTGAAATGCAGCAGGCCACCACGCATGTGCGCAAGACCGCTCACTCTGGCGGGAGGCGCAGAGCATGAAGATCCCGGAGCTGGCGGAGTTGCGCGTCAGTCTCGACTGGGTCGATGATCACCTCGAGGTGATCGACCAGACCCGCCTGCCCACCGACCTGGTGACCCTCCGGCTGGAGACGGTCGCCGCCGTCGTCGAGGCGATCCAGCGGCTGCGCGTGCGGGGCGCGCCGGCCCTCGGCGCCTGCGGGGCGTTGGGTCTCGTGGTTGGCCTCGACGAGCACCGCCCCGCCACCGCCGAGGAAGCCCGGGCGCTGCTTGACGGGCTTGCGCAGCGCATCGGCAGCGCGCGACCGACGGCCGTCAATCTGGGTTGGGCGGCCCGTCGCGTCCGCGATGCCGCCGTCGCTGGCGGCGATACCGCCGAAATCCGCCGCCTGGCGCTGGCCGAAGCCCTGGCGATCGTCGCCGAGGATCGCCAGGCGTGCCAGCTGATCGGTGAGCACGGCGCGCGCGAGTTGGAACACGTTCACCGCATCCTCACCCACTGCAATACCGGGCGCCTGGCAACCACCGGCTGGGGAACCGCGCTCGCGGTGGTGTACACCCTGGCCGCGGGCGGCGCCCCGGTCGAGGTCCTCGCCACGGAGACCCGGCCGCTGCTGCAGGGCGCTCGGCTCACCGCCTGGGAACTGGCCGACGCGGGCGTGCCGGTGCGGCTGCTCGCCGACGGCGCGGCTGCCTCGGCGCTCGCTGCGGGGATGGTCGACGCGGTGGTCGTCGGCGCCGACCGCATCGCCGCAAACGGCGACACGGCCAACAAGATCGGCACCTACGGCCACGCCGTCGCCGCGCAGGCCGCCGGGATCCCCTTCTATGTCGCCGCGCCGCTGTCGACCGTGGATCTGGGCACCGCCTCGGGTGCGGGGATCGTCATCGAAGAGCGCGACGCGGATGAGCTCCGGGCGGTGCAGGGGGCGCCTACGGCGCCGCCGTCGGTCGAGGTGTGGAACCCGGCCTTCGACGTCACCCCGCACGCCCTGGTCACCGCTCTGATCACCGAGGCCGGCGTGCTGCGGCCGCCGCTTGCCCGGACCATCGCCGCGGCACTGCGGGGCACCGGGAACGGGACCGCCCGGGCGGATTGACCGCAGCCGGGATGGGAAACGGGGGCAGGGTGCAGCTGCAGCGGGAACGCGAGTTGATCGCCGAGTTCGCCAGGCGCCTGCGCCCCGACGGCCTGGTCATCGGGACCGCCGGGAACCTCAGCGTGCGCAGCGGCGACCTGGTCGCGGTGACCCCGTCAGGGCTGGACTACGACGAGTTGACCCCTGCCACGATCTGTGTCGTCGACCTCGAGGGCCGGGTGGCGCAGGGGCGCTGCCGGCCATCCAGCGAGCTGCCGTTGCACCTGCAGATCTACGCTCGCAGCGACACCGCCGCCGTCGTCCACACCCATTCGCCGTATGCCACCGTCCTGGGGACGGTGGTCCCGGAGTTGCCCCCGATCCACTATCTGATCGCCGATCTGGGCGGCAGGGTGCGGGTCGCGCCCTATGCCACTCCGGGCAGCCAGGAGTTGGCCGTGCACCTGGAGGTGGCCCTGGCGGGGCGTGCCGCCGTGCTGTTGGCCAACCACGGGGCGATCACCATCGCCGGATCGCTGGTCCGTGCCTACTCCCGCAGCCTGCTGCTGGAGTGGCTCTCGGCGTTGTACTACCGGGCGCGGGTGATCGGCGAGCCGTCGCTGGTCGGCGACGAGGAGGTCGCCAGGGTCGGGCGCTTCCTCCGCGAGTACCTGGGAACCGACCGGGATGCGCCGTGACCTTGTCCTGACCTCCGCAAGTCCCGCTCCCTCGGAGGTTGCGCCCTGCACGTGAATCGGCTGAAGTACACCCTGGGCACAGCATCGCGGGCGAGGCTGTCACCGAGGGGTCGGAATCTCACGGATAAGGAGGCGGCGTGCTCAGCAACCGGCGCACGGTGCGGCTCGATGTCTTCGCCGACGTCGCCTGCCCGTGGTGCTTCATCGCCAAACGCCGCCTTGACCGGGTGCTCGCCGTGCAGCCGGAGGGTAGCGTGCAGGTCCGCCGGCGCGCCTACCAGCTGGGTCCAACCCTGCCGCGGGAGGGCGTGGACGCGCGCACGTTCTTCCTGCGCAAGTTCGGCGGTGAGCAGCAGATGCGCCGGGCCTTCGCGCAGGTGACCGCCATCGGCGCCGATGAGGGCATCGCCTTCGACTTCGACCGCATGCGGCGCGCTCCCAACACCCTGCTGGCCCACCAGGCGATCGTGATGGCCCGCGGGCTGGGCTGCCAGGAGCAGATGGTGGACGCCCTGTTCCGCGGCCACTTCGAGCAGGGGGTCGATGTCGGTGATCTCGAGCAGGTGCTGGATCTGGTCGAGCGCCACAAGGTCGGGCTGCACCGGGCGACGCTCGGCGTGATGCTCGAGCACGACGCCGCCCTGCCGGTGGTCCGCTGCGACCTCGACGCTGCCGCCAGGCATGGGGTGAGCGGCGTACCGTTCTTCGTCGCCGAGGGCGGCCTGGTGCTGACCGGCGCCCAACCATCCCACACCTTGGAGCGGTTCCTGGACGCGGCGCGGCAGGGCCGCCGCCCCGCCGAGGCGACCGCGGGGAAACCCGCGGCAACCTCGCAGGGCGAGCATTCCCGTCCCACCCCCACCCGTGCCACCCTCGCACCGCCCGGGCCCGCACGGACGGACCAATCGGAGGCCGACCTGGCCCGAACGTGGCGGCTGACCGGCAGGTGAGCCAGGTGATCAGCCCGAGCTGCCGTCCCTGAGGAACACCAGCGCCTGAGCGACGGTATCCGCATGCCGCAGGATCCGGTGATGGCCGAGTCCCTCGGTGGCGAGCAGCGTCGCGGCTGGCCAGATCTCGGCCAGACGGGCCACCTCCTCGTGGCCGACCTCAGCATCGCCCCGGTCGTGGATGAGCAGCACGGGCGACCCTCACCCCAGGCGCAGACGCAGACGGGTGCGCCGGCGACCTCCCGGCGTGGTCCGCCCCGTGCACCTGCGGTAGAACCTCAGGCTGATGGAAGCCGGAGGTTCGAGGGCGAGCGCCGAGTCGATCGGGGCCTGCTGCCGTGCCGCCGACGGCGGGACGCTGCTGAGCGTGCGCCTGGTCCCGCGCGCCTCGCGCAGTCAGATTGCCGGTGTGCATGACGGCGCGGTGCGTATCCGCGTCGCCGCTCCACCAGTCGAGGGCCGCGCCAACGCCGCGTTACTGGACTACCTCGCCGGCCTGCTGGGGCTGCGACCGCGGGACCTCGATGTCGCGGTGGGGGAGCGCTCGCGAACCAAGACCGTCTGGATCGGCGCCCTGGACTCTGCCGCGGTCGCTCGCCGCCTTGCCGGCGGGCGACGACA
>WHTC01000142.1 GCA_009379795.1 Nitriliruptorales bacterium
GGCGGGACCGCTGCACCCGCGTCAGGCTGGAATGCACGCTGTCGTCATCCCGTCGCCGCGACCAGGACCTCCACGTCGAGGGCGTCCGGGTCGACCACAGTGGCGGGGGGGAGGCCCGGTGGGACCGGGTACTTCACACCGATACCGCAGTCGAAGACCACGACCTCCTCATCCCTGCTGAGGTCGCCGCGGGCGAGCAACTCGGGGACGGCGGCCAGCGCCGCCGCGGACTCCGGCGAGACGTAGGTGCCGCCCAACCGCCCCGCAAGGCGCTGCATCTGCATGATGGACGCCTCGTCGACCGCGACCGCGGTGCCGCCCGACCTTCTGAGGGCGTCGAGGATCAGGGCGTCACCGACGGCGGAGGGCACGCGCAACCCGGCAGCGCTGGTCTGGGCGTCCTCCCAGGGCGTGGCGTGCTCGGCGCCTTCCTCGAACGCGCGGACGATCGGCGCGCAGCCTGCCGCCTGGACACCCACCATCCGCGGGCGCTCGGGGCCGATCAGCCCCATCGCCTCAAGTTCCGCGAACGCCTTCCACATCCCGACCAGGCCGGTGCCACCGCCAGTGGGATAGATGACCATGTCGGGCAGGCGCCACCCCAGATCCTCGGCGAGTTCAAGGCCCATGGTCTTCTTGCCCTCGACCCGGTAGGGCTCCTTCAGCGTGCTGAGGTCGAACGCGCCCAACCGGTCGGCAACGGCCGCGGCGACCTGCCCGCAGTCGGGCAGCAGCCCCTCGACCAGGATGAGCCGAGCGCCGAGGATCCGCGCCTCGACCTGGTTATCTTCCGGCGCATCGACCGGCATGACGACGGTGACCTCGGCACCCGCCGCCGCTCCATAGGCGGCGAGGGCCCCTCCGGCGTTCCCGGCCGACGGCGCGACGAACGACGTCACGCCCAATTCCCGGCCGCGCGACACGGCCGCGGCCATCCCGCGAGCCTTGAACGACCCCGTCGGGTTCAGACCCTCGGCCTTCACCAGCAGCCGGGGGGCGCCCAGGCCGGCGCCGAACCGCGGCATGCGCACGAGCGGGGTCGACCCTTCGCCGAGCGATGTCACGAAGCTGGCGTCGCGGACCGGCAGCAGCTCGCGCCATCGCCACATCCCCCCGCTGCGCCGCCCCAACAGCGCATCGGCGGTCAGCGCGGCTGCCGCAGACGCAAGGTCGTATCGGGCGAGCAGCGGGCGTCCGTCGGCTGGATCCAGCCCGGTGAGCGCATCCGCCGGATAGCGGGCGCCCGAGGCCGACCCCACGAGTTCGACGAGCGTGGATCCGGTCGGTTGCGCAGGTGGAGTCACGCTCGCAGGCTAGCGGAGGCGAGCCCGCTTCCGCCTCGCGCCCCGTCAATCGCGGCGGGTCGGCGCAGCAAGCGACGAGGGGCGTGGTGTTGGCCGGTCACGCGCGAGCGGATGCTGGGGCGGTTTCGCGCATGAACCACGTTGCCAGCGCGATGACGGCGACGAAGGCCGCGGTGAGCAGGAACGCGCCGGTGAAGCCGAGGTGGTCGGCCATGGTTCCGGCGAGGAAGGGGCCGGCGAGCAGACCGAGGTCGGTGGTCATGCGCTGGATGCCGATGGCGGTGGCACGGATTCCGGGCGTGGCCAGGTCGGCCAGCACCGCACCCGGCACCACTCCGGCGTAGCCCTTGGCCGCGCCCAGTCCGGCCGCCAGGACGAAGAGCAGCCACGGGGAGGCGGTGAGGGCCAACCCCACGGCGACGGGTACGGCCGCCCAGAGACCGATGCGCAGCGTCCGGCGGCGTCCCGAGCGGTCAACCGAGCGGCCCGCGTGGGCCAGCACCAGGAGGTTACCGGCCGCGGACACCGTGAGCAGGACGCCGATAGCGGTCTGGGAGAACCCGAACCTCTCTGCGGCGAACAGTGGTATCAGGGTATTGCCCAGACCGGCGCGCACCCCGAACACCGTGAACGCGGCGGCCAGCATGAGCAGGAACGTCGGGTCACCCAGGAGTCCCCGCACCTGAGGCCAGCGAGACAGGACCGGGCCGGTGCCAGGAGCCCCCTCGAGGTTGTGGGCGGGCATCCACCGCAGCGCGACCGTCGCCCCGACGACACCGAACAACGCGTAGAGCACGAACGGGCCGGCGATCCCCCAAGCCTCGGTGACCAGCCCTCCCACGGTGGGACCGAGCGACACGCCGGCGAGAATGACGCCCTGGTAGACCGCGAGCAGGCGCCCGACGTGACCGTCCGGCGCCATCGTGATGATCTGGCCCATCGCCACGGTCATGTACAGGGCCGATCCGGCGCCCTGGGCGGTGCGGGCGGCGAGCAGCAACGGGTATGACGGAGTGGTCGCCGCGACAACCGACGCCACGATGGTCACCAGACAGGCGGAGAAGGCGACTCGGCGGATCCCGAAGCGGTCGCCGAGGACGCCTGCGATGACGTCGAACCCGAGACGCCCGAGCGCGAAACTCGACAGCAGGAGGCTTCCGCCCGCGCGGCTCACCCCGTAGGTGTCCACCACGAGCGGCAGCACCGGCACCACGATGGACACGCCAAGGATGAAGAAGAATGAGACCACGACCGTCGACAGGAACGGCCCCGACATGGCGGTGCCGCCCGCACCGTTGCGGGCGGCTGAGGGCAGCAGGGAACTCAGCATCGGCATACGAATAGTTAGCGTAGCGAAGTAGTCCGCGTCCGGCAGGAGCCGGCGCCGCTCCCCAAGGACCACGCCCGCCAGGCGAAGGTCACATCAGGCTTGGCAACCACGTGACCAGGGCTGGGAAGACGATCATTAGGGCGATCAACACCAGCATCATGAGAAAGAAGGCGAAGGACCCGACGAAGATGTCCTCGACCACGACCTCCCGCCCGATGACGGCGCTCATGGTGAACGGAATCATCCCGAACGGTGGCGTGAGCAGCCCCAACTCGACCGCGACGATCAGCACGATCCCGAACCACAGCGGGTCGATGTCGAGGAGCACAACGCTCGGGAACATCACCGGTACGGCCAGCAGGATGATCGACGCGGAGTCGAGGACCGCGCCCATGACGATGAGGATGACGATGAAGATGAGGACGATCAACGTCGGCGAGACCTCGAGCCCACCAAGGAACCGGCCGACCTGACCGACGAGGCCGCTGGCGGCCAGCATGCGCGAGTACATCTGCGCCGAGATCAGCAGGATCATGATCGCGCCAGTGGTGATGGCGGTCTCCTTGAAGGCCACCCCCGCGCCACGCCAGGTCATGCCCATGAGCTTGCCGATCAGGAAGGCGCCTGCCGCGCCGACCGCGCTCGCCTCCGTCGGCGTGAACAGCCCGCCCCAGATGCCCCCGATCACCAGCACGACAAGGGCGACGACCGGAAGCGACCCCAGCAGGGAGGAGAGCATGCTCGCGTCGGCCCGGGGCCCCGAGGCCGATTGGCCGCTGAGCACGGTAGGCAGTGCCGAACCCTCCGCCGTCGCCGGAGCCGCGTCGGGATCGGTTCCGTCCTCGCCGTCTGCGTCGTCCGCAGGCAACGACGCCCTGGCGCCGACCGCTGCCGGCGCCTCGCTGGGTGCGACCGCGCCCTCCGCCAGGCGGTGGCCGACAAGCTGCGGCCTGACGGCTCCGAGCGCCATGATCCCGAGCGAGTAGATGCCTGCGAGCACGAGCCCAGGCACGATGCCGGCGACGAACAACCTGCCGATGGAGACCTGTGTCAGAATCCCATAAATGATCATCAGCAGGCTCGGCGGGATCAGCATGCCAAGGACCGAACTGCCCGCCACACACCCGAGTGCAAGCCGCTTGGAATACCCGTAGCGATACATCTGCGGCAATGCGATCTTCGAGAACACCGCCGCCGAGGCGACGCTGGCGCCGGTCACCGCCGCGAAGATGGCGTTCGAGAAGACCGTGGCGATGCCCAACCCACCGCGGACCTTCCGGAACACCAGATTGAGGAACGTGTAGAGCTCCTGGGCGGCACGCGACTGCGTCATGAACGCGCCCATCAGCACGAACAGCGGCACGACGGTGAAGACGTAGTCGAAGATCGCGTGGTAGGCCGACTGCGCGAGCAGGGACAATGCGATGTCGAAGGTGTTGAGCAGGGCCATCGCCGCGAAGCTCGTGATCAGCAGGGCGAACGCGACGTGCACGCCCGAGAGCACCAAGGCGAACAGCGCGGCGACGGCGAGGAGGGCGATCGCGGTGTCGGTCATGGTCTGCGCTCCGCCCTCACTCTGCCTGCCGGTAGTCCGACGGCCGGGTGACGCTTCGGAGCGCTCCCATTCCACACTCCAGCGCCATCATGATCGAGGCGGCAAGCAGCACGCTGCGCGTCGGGGCGGCGGGCACCCGCAGCGCGCCCTCACCCGCATACTCGCCAGTCGCCCACGCCCGCAGGGTGAGATCCCACGACGAGTGCACGATCAACGCGAAGATCACCGCTCCGGCCCCGTAGGCGACGACATCGATGACCCGCCGTAGGATCTGGGGTAACCGGTTCCTGATGATCGTCGACCGCACATGACCGCGCCGATGCAGCGTGTACGGAAGGAGCAGGAACGCCACCGCCACCACCGTGGTCGCCGCGATCTCGACGACACCCGGGACGCTGACACCGACCGCCCGCCCGACGACATCCACGCAGATCAGCACCGCAAGGATGCCCAGGCACACACAGCCGAGTACGGCCAGGACACCGCTCGCGCGACCCAGCCAGCGATCCAGCAGGTCAATGACCGCCATCCGAGACACCCCTCGCTCAACAACTCCCACAGAAGCCGGCCTCAGCCGCGAGCCCCTACTCCAGCTGCCAGTCACGCGGGAACTCGTAGCCGCGCGCCTCCTGCGCCTCGATGTAGGTCTGGACGATGGCCCGGGCGTCCTCGATGCCGCGGCTCTCCGCCTCCTCGATCTGCTGGAGCGGATACTCCGGGAGCGCGTTCACCCAATCCAGGCGAGCCTCCTCGTCAAGCTCGTTGATCGTCGTGCCGGCTTCCTCCATCACCTGGAGGGCTTGCTCACGCTCTTCCACGATCTGGTCGGGGATGGTCGCCTCGTACTCCTGCCCGACCTCCAGCACGATCTGCTGGACGTCCTCGGGCAGCGACTCCCACGTGTCCGTGTTGATGTGGATGCCGCCCTGCGGGCTGGCACCGAAGCCCACGAGGGTGTAGTGCTCGGCGACCTCGTACAGCCGGAAGCCGACGGAGCTCTCCGGGAACATGATCGCGCCGTTGAAGACTCCCGTCTGCAGACCCGTGTACCACTCCGGCAGCGCCCCCTGGATCCTCTGCACGTTGACGGCGTCTTCCGGAATCCACGGGAGGTTGGGCCCGGCTGCGCTGATCGCGCGGCCGTCGAGGTCCTCGAGGGTCTCAACCGGGAACTGCGTGATGAGCTCGTAACTCGACGTGCCGTACAGCGCGAGCAGCATCTGGTTGTTCTCCTCGATGACCTCGGTCATGTAGGGGTTGTTGTCGAAGACCTCGCGGAACGCCTCCTGTGCGAGCTGCGGGTCAGGCGAGCTGAACGGGACGTAGAAATCCAGGGCGTGCAGGAAGAGGTCGGACGGCTCGAAGCAGTAGCAGAATCCTCCGATGTCGAGCAGCCCCGTCCCGATGGCTTCCCACACCTCATCGGTGCCCGCGATGGTCCCGCCGTAGGCCTCGTTGATGCTGATGGTGTGCGGCGTCTCCTCCTCGACGCGCGACTCCAACTCGGGAACGAAGAAGTCCTGCAGCCAGTTCGCGTAGGTGATCGCCCCGCCGGCCTCATGGCCCGCCCCGACGGTCAGCGAAATGGACTGGCCCTCTTCCCCATCTGCCCCGCCATCTCCCGCCCCGCCTCCGCCGCCGCACGCGGCCGCGAGCAGTGCCAGGACAGCCAGCACGCTCGTGGCTCGGACAGTGGACCAGGCATGGAACGCCAACCTCATGACGGCTCCTCCGATCGGATACGGGGCGCCGCAAGGCACCAACAACTTACCGCAGCGCCCTTTTCGACCTATTTCGCGGCTCCGAGGCCCACGCAATCTCGAATGTGATGCTCTGGGAGACTATCTGCGATACCTCCAGGAGAGCAAGCACGCCCGCGATAGGGTGATCGTCTCCCGCTCGGTCACGACGCCCGGATAGTGCGACGTTAGGGACGCAGCACCGGGCGGCCTTCAAGTGCAAGCTCGAGCCGCAGCGCCTCGGGTGGAAAGCACTCCATCGCGGTGCACGCCTGATAGGCCACCTCGAGTTCGAGCGCGACGTGCCCCTCGCCCTCGTCGATGCGAAACGGCACCGCGGTGCGGATCTTGCCGTCCACTACGAGGAACTCCTGGTCGAGCCCCTCGACGCGGAAGGAGACGCCGGCCGGGAGCGGCGGGTCGCCGGCCGCGAGGCTCTTCGGGCCCTGGAGCCGCAGCGTCAGCGGGGTGAAGCCCTTCGGCACCGGTTCGACGTAGACGTGCGCACCCGCATCGACCGCCAGGGCCACGCGCACCTCCAACTGCTGCTGAGGGCGGTAGGCGCCCGTGTGGAGCCACGCCCGGACCTGCAGCCCGGAGCCGGAGGCCGAAGCGGAGACCGCCGCGCCTCCGTCGACGCCCGCCAGCGCGTCCGCCATCAGCACGGAGCCCGACGGGCGCCTGCGATGGCTCTGCTCGAACCTGCGGTCGACGATGATCCCGTCGGCGTCGAGGACGAATGTCCCGGGGTGGGGCATGCGTTTCTTCCGGTCGTCGTAGGTGGACCCGAAGTGCGCCTGTTGTTGCTCGGCATGCCGGTTGAGCAGCCCCAACGCCTCGATAACGACGCTGCCCACGTCCGACAGCAGCGCGTAGGTGATCCCATGATCGGCGGCGAACTCCGCCAGCACGTCCACGGGGTCGTAGCTGACCGCGAACACCTCGGGAGCGTCCGCGCCGGCGCGATCCACGGTCTCCTGCAGCTCGACCAGCTGCGTGCGACACCATGGTCACCACTCGGCGCTGCGGTAGAGCACCACAAGGGCGGCGCGCCCAGCGCGCGCCTGATGGAGGTCGACGGCGCGACCGTGCTGGTCTGGCAGCCGCACGTCGGGGAAGCGCTCCCCCACCTGCGGGCCGATGGTCGCGAAGTCGATCCACGGCAGCGGAGGCCGTTCCGGCTGGCGGTTCACGTCCGTCCTTCCTGGTGACTGCAGCTGCCCGGCTGGCCGCGACGATCACACGGTCGAGACGGGCTGTCGAAGCTGGGTTGACGCCCGCCGCGATGCGGCGACGGGGGCGCCGGAGTTTAGTATATGATGCATGATCGCGCGTGCCGAATGAGGAGGAGACATGGTCGAGGCTCGCGAAGTCAACCACCTTCCGATGTTCGGCTTGACGCCCGATCTGGAGAGCTTGCGGTCGGAGGTGCGGGAATGGGCGGTTCAGCGGCTCCGTCCCCGCGCGGCCGAACTCGAATGGAAGCCCGATCCAGCCGATCGGGTCGCATGGGACCTCGTCGAGGAGGCATCGGCCCAAGGATGGCGGACGTTCGGGCTCTCCAGGGAGGAGGGAGGCAGCGGCGCCGATCCCCTCACCATCGCGATCCTCATCGAGGAACTGAGCTATGGGGACATGGGCTTCGCCGTCCTTATCGATCAGTGCATAAAGGTCCAGCGCATCCTCGCCTCGTCCGCGCATGGAGCCGCTCGAAAGCTGTTCCTCGAGCGGTTCGTGTCGGATCCCCGCTGCATACTCGCTATCTGTTTCACTGAGCCGGAGACGAGCTCCGACTACATCATCGACGGGCCGGCGTTCCGTTTCCGCACCAAGGCCGAGCAGCAGTCCGACGGCACGTGGTTGCTCAATGGCTACAAACGGTACATCTCTAACGGCGCCGACGCGGGTCTCTACTGTGTCTTCGCATGCACGGACGACTCGCGCCCAGCGGCGCAGGGAACGAGCGCGTTCATAGTCCTTCCTAGCGACCCGGGATTCGAGGTCGTGCAGGTCCACGAGAAAATGTCGCAGCGCGGCAACAACAACGGGGCGCTGGCCTTCAACGATGTCAGGCTTCCCGCCGATCGTCTCCTGGGCGAGGCCCACGCCGGATACGCCGGATCGCGCCTGATACTCAAGGAGAGCGCCATCACCGCGGGCGCTACCGCACTCGGAACCGCACAGGCGGCATACGATCTCGCGCTCGCTCACACTCGGGAACGAGTCCAGGGCGGGGTGCCGCTCATCCAGCATGCGAACGTCAAGTGCCGCCTGGCCGAGATGTTCAGTGAACTCGAAGCGGCCCGCAGCATGATCTGGCGCGCCGCCTGGTCCGTGGAGCACGACCCCCAATACGACTACAAAATGAGCAGCGCCACGAAGCTATTCGCGGCAGAGGCCTCAATGCGCGTGGCATTGTCAGCGGCCGAACTGTTCGGCGGCCTGGCCATCATGTATCAGGACTCAGGCATCAACAAATGCGTGAGGGACTGCATGTCCTTCCTCCACTCTGATGGCGCACAGGACTCGCACCGCATTCGGATCGGAACAATGCTGGCCGAAGAAGTGTGATAATCCATCAAGAGCGATCTGCGCTCAGGCGAGGTTTCTAA
>WHTC01000276.1 GCA_009379795.1 Nitriliruptorales bacterium
ACAACTGCTACCGCGACTACGGCGTCCGCAACGCCCGCCAACTCGCGACGCTGCTCGGCGAGGGACTTCAACCCGACGCGTCGCAACCGGCCCTGGAGCCCGAATGACACCTCCCGCCGCGGAGGGGTCCCAGCTGTCGTTGGAGCGAATCCGGGAAGCGGCTGAGGTCGTGGATCCGGTGTTCCTGAGGACTCCACAGTTCGTCAGCGACGAGCTGAGCGACCGGCTGGGGCTGCAGGTGCTGTGCAAGGTCGAGACGGCCAACCCGGTCCGGTCGTTCAAGGGCCGGGGCGCGGACTACCTGGTCCACCGACTCGGGCAGGCGGAAGCGGCGCTGGCATGCGCCTCGGCGGGCAACTTCGGGCAGGGCCTTGCGTATGCCGCCCGCAGCTACGATCTCCCCCTGCACGTATTCGCCGCCGAGACGGCCAACCCCCTCAAGGTCGAGCGCATGCGCCGCCTCGGCGCGCAGGTGCACCTGGCCGGCGCAGATTTCGACACGGCCAAGGACATCGCTCGCCGGCAGGCGGGCGAGCAGGGCTGGACTTACGTCGAGGACGGACGCGAGCCAGCGATCGCGGAGGGTGCAGGGACCATCGCGGTGGAACTCGCCGCTTGGCCGGAACGTCTGGACGCGGTGCTGGTGCCGGTCGGCAACGGCGCCCTGATCAACGGGGTGGGCCGCTGGCTGAAGGCGATGGCGCCCGGCCTGCGCGTGGTCGGCGCGTGCGCCGAGCGGGCGCCGTCGATGGAGCGGTCCTGGCGACAGCGCCGGATGGTGGTCATGGAACATGCGGACACGATCGCCGACGGGATCGCCGTGCGGGCGCCGGTGCCCGAGGCGCTCGCGGAGATGGCGCACACCGTCGATGACATGGTGCTGGTCAGTGACGAGCAGATCGTCACTGCGATGAGGCTGGCGTTCCGCGGCCTCGGGCTGGTGATTGAGCCCGCGGGCGCGGCCGGCCTGGCCGCCGCCCTCGCCCTGCGCCACCGCCTCGCCGGCAAACTCGTCGCCGTCCCTCTGTGCGGCGGCAACCTCACCCCCGCCCAGATCCGCCGCTGGCTCACCGACTAGCACCTCCCCCGCCGAACCGGATCGCCCGTGACGGCGCCGCGGCCAGCGCCCACTACGGCCGCAGCTCGACGAACACGGCCGCGAGGTTCACCAGGGCGTGCGCGATGATGGGGCGGGTCAGGCCCCGGTCGTGCACCGCCAGCAGGCCGAGGCCGGCACCCATGAAGGTGGCGGGGATGACCCGGAGCCAGCCGGATGCTCCGGTGACCCCGTGGGCGAGACCGAAGATCAGGGCGCTGCTCAGAACGGCGAGGGCCACGCCCACCCCCTGACCGTCCGGCGCCCACTTCCGGAGGAGGCCGCCAAGCAGCAGGCCGCGAAACAGCAATTCCTCGGCAAGCGGGTGCCCGGCCAGCAGCAGCACCGCGCTCAGGATGAAGACCGGCCAGCTCGGTTGGGGAGCCGGCCCCCCGGGTTCGATGGCCTTGCCGGGGCCGTCCAGGACCGTCCGGGTCAGCACACCCACGAGCAGCAACTGCAGCGCCACGAGTTTGAGACCGGGCTCTACCAGCCACAAGCCGCGGTCCTTGATCGCCGGTGGCCAGCCGAGAAGAGCGACGAAACCGTGCCCCCTGGAGAGCAGGATCGCGCACGACGCGATGATGACGGTGAACAGCAGGACAGCGTGGAACACCAGCCCACCCGCAGGGTCGTCCGACGCCCCGGTGGGCCAGAGCAAGAACGCCACGAGCGCCGCGGCGATCCCCACACCGCTGGCCGCGCCGACGCCAGGCGGGAGGTTCCCCGGCCACCGCGTGTCACCGGGTGGTTGGACTGCTTCGTTCGTCGCTCCAGTCGTTGGTCCCTGCATTCGCGATTCCCTTCGCCGCTCCTGCTCCCCCAACGTTCGCGGGAAGGGCTTCCGGATTTCATGGGCCTGGAGGGCGGTTCGTCCTCACCACACCGGTGGGTTCGGCTTGCCTTTTGGAGGGGCCGGCTCGTCAGCAGGAAGGGTCTGCGGGAGCGGGCTCGGCCGGGGCGCTCGCGGCGTGGTCGGCGGCGGCGGGTGCGGGTTCGGCTGGAGGCGCCGCTGCGGGTTCCGGTGCGGTGCCGGTTCGCGAACCCGGCTCACCGGCGTGCTGTGCGAACGTCTCCTCGTCGAGGGTGCCGTCGGCAAAGCGCTCGAAGACCAGGGTAGCCCCCTCGGCGGGGATCAGGTAGGACGTGCCGCCGCGGATCGCGTCGTAGCCAGGGGCGGTGAACATCGCCACGTCCTCGGTCTCCACACCACGGAAGGTCCACACGAGTCGCCGGACCAGGTCAAGCGACAGCGCGTCATCGGTCTCGACGGCACGGCCGGCGGTGGCGACCAAGGAGAACAGCTCGGGAACGTCGGCCAGCGTGCTGACATCGGTGGTCTCCCGGAGCACCTGGCTGAGCAACTGCTGCTGGCGCGCGATGCGCCCGAGGTCCCCGCCCGCGCCGAGGCTCTTGCGCGCCCGCACGAACCCCAGCGCCCGCGCCCCATCGAGCTCTACGCAGCCGGTGGGCAGATCGAGCCCCGCGGCGCGGTCCTTCAGCGGCTCGTCGAGCTGGAGGTGGACCCCGCCGAGCACATCGACGACCTCGATGAACCCCGCCAGGTCTACCTGCACATAGTGGTCGACGGGGATGCTGGTGAAGTCCGTAACGGTCTGGACCACGCACGAGGCGCCTCGACCGTCGGGCTGGCCGATGTGGTAGGCCCCATTGATCTTGCCGCGAGTCCCATCGCAACGCCTGACCAGCAGGTCGCGCGGGAAGCTGAGCAGCGTCATCTGGTCCGCCTGGGGGTCCAGGCGGACCAGCATCAAGCCGTCCGCGAGCTCGCCACCGTGGTCCTCCGTACCGAGCGCCTGCAACTGTTCCTCCGACAGACCATCCCGGCTGTCCAACCCGACCAGCAACAGCGTCATGGGTCGCCTGAGGGGACGCACCCCGGGTGCGGCGAACCCGTGGCTGCGGCGCCCCTGCTCCCCGCCGTGGTCACCGCCCTGCGCGGCATCCTCCGCAGGCGGCTGCCGGCTGTCCGCCACCCCACGGTCCGGCGTCGGGGGGCTCCGCAGCCCATCGACCTGCACCCGTTCCAGGGAGCGTTCGGCCGCCAGCACCAACGCGCCCGCGACCAACGAGAGGCCGGCGGCGATGACCAGCGGCACGATCAGCGCAACCTTGGTGCCTCGACGCCAGTGCGGCCGATCCCGGCGAGCCGCCGGCCGGCCCGTGGTGTCCGGCGCGCGCTCGACATGGGACACCGTGACCTCGTTCCGGGTTCGCCGCGGTGAGGTCTCGGACCGCCCGAGGCATGCCTTGACGGATGAATCCCATCTTTCCCATCAAAACTGCGGCGAATACTCGGTCGCACCAGGAAGCTCGGAATGTGGATCATCGGTTGACAGCCCTCCCGGTCG
This sequence comes from Nitriliruptorales bacterium, assembly GCA_009379795.1. GTDB lineage: Bacteria > Actinomycetota > Nitriliruptoria > Euzebyales > Egibacteraceae > WHTC01. Next base: position 3,469 of record WHTC01000276.1, read on the forward strand.
GGACCCTTACGATGATCAGAGGCCGCCATGAATGATGTGCACGATCAGTTCACCGCCGCCGCCGAGCTGGCA
>WHTC01000157.1 GCA_009379795.1 Nitriliruptorales bacterium
CTCAGGCGCCGCCGTCAATCGCATAGCCGAAGGGGAGCCTCGTTGAGCAAGCCGAGGACGAGGCCGTCGAGGATGTCGGCCTCGCTGACCAGGACGCCGGGGAAGCGGAACCGGTCGACGACCCGATCCAGGATGAGCGCCCCGGCGTGGATCACGTCCTCCCGACCGGGGGCCATCGGCCCCAACTCCGCGCGCGCGGCAGTGGACAGGCGGCACAACTCGTCGGTAATCGAGCGGACCCGCTCCGCGCTGACCCGACTGCCGTGGATACGCTCGGGCAGGTAGGCGGGCAGGTCCAGGGCAAGCGCAGCGATCGTCGTGGTGGTGCCAGCCACCCCGATCAGAGTGCGGGCGCTGGTGGCGTCGAAGAGCGCTTCGACCGCATCGAGTTCGGCGTCGACCAGGGCGCGCGCCTCGGTGACCTCGCCCACAGTGGGCGGATCGCTGCACAGGGCGCGCTCGGACAGCCGGACGCAGCCCAACTGGCGAGAGGTCATCGCGTCCGGCTCGCGGTCGCCGAGGATGAACTCGGTCGACCCGCCGCCGATGTCCAGCACCAGGTAGGGCGGCTCGCCCTCGACCAGGCTGGTCGCACCCACGAACGCCGTGCAACCCTCCTCCTGCCCGCTGAGCACCTCGGCCTCCACCCCGGTGCGCTCGCGAACCGCAGCGAAGAACCGGTCACGGTCGGAGGCATCCCGGATCGCGCTCGTGGCCGTGACCCGCACCCGCTCGGCGCCCAGGTCCTGCCAGCGTTCGGCGTAGTCGTCGATGCAGGCCAGAGTGCGCTCCAGCGCCTGGTCGTCGAGGCGACCGTTGGCGTCCACCCCCTTACCCAGGCGGGTAATGCGCATCTCACGCTCCACGACCAGAAGCGGCTGTGCCGCCTCGGCCACGAGCAGGCGAACCGAGTTGGTGCCGACATCCACGGCCGCGACCCGGGCGCTCACGGCCACTCCGGCGCCCGTCCATCTTCGGCGATCACAGCCGTTCCTCCTGATGGGGGTGGGCGCCCGCACGCGGCGGGTCTACTGGCCACGTGACGCACGGCGCGGGGCAGGCCATGGGCTCGATCTGCTCGCCGACCCAGGACCCGATCGGGTTGTCGGCGGTAGCGAGGTGGTGACCATAGAGCGCGTGCAGGCACTTGACGCGCTCGGGCATCCCGCCCGCGCTCTGCTGCCGGTGAGGCAGCGGGGGGCCGAGTTGCTCCCGGAAGGCGACGTAGCGCCGATGCGCCGCGGCGTAGTCCTCGGCCAGGTCGGGGTCCTGCGTCAACCGCTCGTTCAGCCCGGCCATCGACCCCTCCGCCTCCAGGCGGCCGATGTGACGGGTGGCCAGCGGGCAGGCCAGCCAGAAGGTGGTCGGGAAAGGCGTGCCGTCGTGCAGGCGTGGGTCGACGCGCAGCACCGCAGGCAGGCCCCAGCCGCAGCGCACGGCCGCAGCCGACATGCCGCGCAGGGGCCGGCCGATCATCGCGGTCGCAAGCGCCTGGTCACGTTCATCCAGAGGAGGCCGGTCGCGTTGTGCCTCGTAGGAGGCGTCCGGCGCCGGCCGCAGCGCATCTTCCATAGGTGGGGCCAACCCTATCCCTCAACGCTCAATGAAACGCCGCGGGGCTGAGCGGGTCTCGGTGGAGGGCGTACAAGTGGGTCAACTGGCCGGGCGTGACCCGGCCCAGGGACAGCGGCGGCGGGTCGTGTACCGGAAACCAGCCGACGGCGTCGGTCTCGGACTCGTCACGCTGAGTGGAACCGAGGATCCGGCAGTCGAAGAACAGTTTGTAGACACGGAAGGGGTAGGGCTGGGCGCCCTCCTGCCGGGTCCGATCCCAGCAGGCCAGCAGGCGGATCGCCCGTGCCCGGTACCCGGCCTCCTCGGCGATCTCGCGCTCGACCGCGGCGCTGGGCACCTCGGTCGGGTCGGCCCAGCCGCCCGGCAACGTCCACCGCCCGTCGGTCAGTTCTCGTACCAGCAGGACCCGGTCATCGTGGAATGCCACCCCGCGCACATCGACCTTCGGCGTGGTGTAACCCTGCTCACGTTCGAGCACTGCCAGCACGTCGCCGATCCGGCCCGCTCCGCCCTTGGCGAGCATGGCGGAGGCGATCTCGCGCACCTGCGAGTAGCGCACCACGTCGAACTGGTCCGTGGCGTAGTGCAGGCCGTTCTGGGCGACCGCCGCCAGTTGCCGCGCCCAGTCCAGCCACTCCAGCCCCCGCACGCCCTCGGCGCTCATGGATGCCGCATCGGGGTGTGCGGGATGCCGTCTTCGACGAACTCCGGCCCGACCGGCTCGAAGCCGAGCGCGGCATACCAGCCCACCAGGTTGGACTGGGCGTCGAGCAGCGCCGGGCGGGCCGTCAGCGTCAACGCGTGGCGGACCAAGCGGGCGGCCAACCCCTGGCCGCGAGCGGAGGGCGCGGTCACCACGCGCCCGATACGGCGCAACTCGCCGCCATCCGGGACGATCCGCAGGTAGGCGCCTATCACCCCAGCGTGCAGGATCCAGCAGTGCCGCGTCGCCGGCTCCAGGTCGCGCCCGTCAAGGTCGAGATACGGGCAGCGCTGCTCGACCACGAACACCAGGTTGCGCAGTCGCAGGATCCCGTACAGCGTGCGCGGGTCCAGGTCGTCGAAGGCAGCGGTGACGATGCTCAGCTGAACAGCTCGCTCAGGTTGCGTCCCAGACGCCGGTACCAGGGAACGTCGTCCTCGGAAGGTTCGGCGCCCTCCGGGACGATCTCCAGCTCAGGCTCGGGGGTCACGACGACGAAGGGGATCTCACCAGGCCGAACGAGGCCGTGCCGGCTACGGGCAAGCAGTTCGATCTCCTCCGGCCGCTGGAGGGCGTCGCGGCGGCCCTCGAGCTCCTCGATCGCGGTGGTGTACTGCCCACGCTGCGTCTCCAGTCGCTCGACCCGATCGGCGGCCGCGGACAGGCTCTCCAGCGCTCCGAGGGCCATGACCACAAGCAAGGTGACGAGCACCACGAGACCGAGTACATAGGGCCGCTCACCGACGAGCAGCGCTGCCAGCCGGCTGCCGCCCTTCCGGCTCACCTGGCGACCGCCGCGCCCGCGTCGATGGATCGGGGGAAGGCCCGCGGGCCGGCGTACCGCGCCGTGTCGCCCAACTGCTCCTCGATGCGCAGCAACCGGTTGTACTTCGCCACCCGGTCGCTGCGTGCCGGGGCACCGCTCTTGATCTGACCGGCATTCACCGCGACAGCAAGATCGGCGATCGTGGTGTCCTCGGTCTCACCGGAGCGGTGACTGATCATGCAGGTCCAGCCCGAGCGGTGGGCCAGTTCCATCGCGTCCAGGGTCTCAGTCAGCGTGCCGATCTGGTTGACCTTGATCAGGACACTGTTGGCGGCCTGTTCGGCGATCCCGCGCCGAACCCGCTCCACATTGGTGACGAACAGGTCGTCGCCGACCAACTGGCAGCGCGCGCCGAGCCGTTCGGTGAGCGCCACCCAGCCATGCCAGTCCTCCTCGTCCATCCCGTCTTCGATCGACACGATCGGGTACCGGTCCACGAGATCGGCGAAGAAGTCGACCATCTCCTTGGAGCTGAGGGTGCGACCCTCGCCCTCCAGGCGGTAGCTGCCGTCGGTGAAGAGCTCCGAGGACGCGGTATCCATCGCCAGCGCCACATCCGTGCCCGGCTCGTACCCGGCCTTCTCAATGGCGACCAGAATCAGATCGAGCGCCTCGACGTTGGACTTGAGATCGGGGGCGAACCCCCCCTCGTCCCCGAGCCCGGTGTTCAACCCCTGGTCCTTCAGCACGCCTTTGAGCGCGTGGTAGACCTCCGCGCCGGTCCGAAGCGCATCAGCGAAGGTGGGCGCTCCGACCGGGGCAACCATGAACTCTTGAAAGTCGACGTTGGAGTCCGCGTGCGCGCCGCCGTTGAGGATGTTCATCATCGGCACCGGCAGCAGGTGGGCGTTGGGCCCACCGAGGTAGGCGTACAGCGGCAGCCCGCAGGAATCCGCGGCGGCCTTGGCCACGGCCAGGCTGACGCCCAGGATCGCGTTCGCGCCGAGCGAAGACTTGTTGTCGGTGCCGTCGAGTTCGCGCAGCCGCGCATCAACCGCGCGCTGGTCGACCGCGTCGTAGCCCTCCAGGTCGGGCCCGATCACGTCGATGACCCTTGAAACCGCCCGTCGGACGCCCTTGCCGCCGTAGCGGTCACCGCGATCGCGCAACTCCACCGCCTCGAAGGCCCCGGTCGAGGCGCCGCTGGGCACCGCCGCACGGCCGGAGGAGCCGTCGGTCAGCAGGCACTCGACCTCGACGGTCGGGTTGCCACGCGAGTCCAGCACTTCACGGGCGGTAAGGTTCTCGATCTCCACGATCACCTTCGTGCTCCTTCGGTCACGCGCGATGGTAGAGGACGCACCCTGGCATCTCCAACGACTCGGGCCGGAACGAGTCAGTCCCCCGCCGGCTCTCCACCTGCCTGCTCTGCGTCCTTGGCCGCGTCCCACAACTCCAGCCACTCGCTGCGACTCAGGGTGTTCAATGGACGACCAGCTTCGGCCACCATGCGTTCGAAACGCCTGCGGAAGCGCCCTGCCGCCCCCCGCAGGGCCAGCTCGGTGTCGATGCGGTGGCGGCGGGCCAGCCCCACGACGCTCATGAGCAGGTCGCCGATCTCCTTCGCCCGCGTGCGGTCGTCGCCGGCCGCCAGGAACTCCTCAAGCTCCAAAGCGACCCGCTGGGCGGCCTCGGCGTCGGCCTCCCAGTCGAACCCGGCGTGCGCCGCTCGGGACTGCAGCTTCTCCACGTACTGCAGCGCCGGCTGGGCGGGGGGCACCCCGTCGAAGACTCCGGTGCGCTCGGGCTTCTCGGCGGCTTTGAGCTGCTCCCAGTTGGCCATGACACTGTCGGCGTCCTTGGCGACCATGTCGGCGAACACGTGCGGGTGCCGGCGGACCAGCTTGTCGATGATCCCTCCGGCGACATCGTCGATGGTGAACGTTCCCTCGTCCTCGGCGATCTGGGACTGGAGCACGACCTGGAGCAGGACGTCACCCAGCTCCTCGTTCAGCGCGTCGCGGTCGCCGGACTCGATCGCCTCGAGCAACTCGTAGACCTCCTCGACGGCGTACCGGGCGAGGCTCGCGTGGGTCTGCTCGGCGTCCCAGGGGCAGCCGCCGGGGGCGCGCAGGCGCTCCTGCACGGCGACGAGCTCCAGCAGCCGGTTGCCCTTGGGTCGCACGCCGAAGTACACGACTTCGACCTCCACCCCGGTCCGGGCCGCCTCCATGCCGAGGACGCGGGTGAACGGCTCCTCGTCGCCGGGTCCGAAAAGGTAGGCGACCTGGCCCTCGTTCCGCACGCGGTCCACGATCGCCTCGGCCCGGCGCTTGGCCTGCGGCGACATCCCCGCCAGCAGGTCGGTGCGCGACAGCGCGGCTCCCTCGTCGACCTGGGCGGCGATCTCCACTCGCAACTCGGCGTTCTCCAGGTGCGCGCGGAAGGGATGGTCCTCGGCGCCGAGCATGATGAGGTCACTCGACATCACCGCGGACCAGGCGTGCAGGGGCAGCAGCCCCGGCAGCTGGTCAGCGGTGTCGACGAGGACGAGGCGCGCCACCAGAGCCTCCTGTGGGCCGCCTCAGGAGTCGGGCGGAGTCTCGCCGGCGGGCTCCTCAGCCTGGCCGGGTTCCGCCGGATCACCCGGAGGGGCACCCGGATCACCCGGAGGGGCACCCGGATCACCCGGAGGGGCACCCGGATCACCCGGAGGGGCGCCCGGCTGCGGTGTCTCGACATCGCCCAGCGCGTCCTCCTGGACGACCCGGCCGGCCTCCGGGTCCCACTCGCCGAAGCGCGGGTTCACCTCGACCTCAGCCTCCTGCGCGCGCTCCTGCAGGAAGGTCTGCACCAGCGTCGAGCTCTCGCTCTGGCGGAGGTTCTCGCGGATCTCACCCTCGACCTCCTCGAGCGGCTGGCCCTCCTCCTCGCGCTCGGTGACCTCCAGGACGTGGAAGCCGAACTCGGTCTCGATCGGCCCGACGATCTCCCCGACCGGCTCGCTGAACAGCACCTCGTCGAACTCCGGGACGGTCTGGCCGGGCGACACCTGGCCGAGCTCGCCGCCCTGCTGGGCGCTGCCCGGGTCGGTCGACAACTCCTGGGCCACGGCGGCGAAGTCCTCACCGGCTTCGACGCGGTCCAGCGCCTCCTGCGCGCCGGCCTCGTCCTCGGTCAGGATGTGGCGCGCGGTGGCCGTGGGACCGTACTGCGCCTGGTTCTCCTCGTAGAACTGCTGGACCTCTTCGTCGGTGACCTCGACGTCCTCGCTGAGCACGGCGGTCACCTGCTCGGTGAGGGAGAGTCGCCGCAGCTGGGTCTCGATCTCCTCCTCACTGACGCTGTTCTGCTCGACGAACTCGTCGAAGGCATCCTGGCCGCCGACTTGGTCCACCACCTGCTCCCGCTGCTCGTCGACATCGGCCTCCGTGACCTCGATGTCGAACTCCTCCTGCGCGCCCTGCTCCAGCAGCGTGCTCTGGATGAGATCGTTGAGCAGTTCGTTCTCCGCCTGGGCCAGCAGGGTGCCGTCGGGGTCGTTCTCGAGCTGCTCGGCGACCTGCGGGTTGTCCCGGAGGATCTCGAGGCGCTCCTCGATGATGGCGATGGAAATGTTCTGCCCGTTGACGGCAGCGGCCAGGCTCGGGTCGAGGCCGCCCCCGCAAGCGGCGAGCAGCAGCGTGCCCAGCACGAACGTGGCCAGCGGACGGTAAGCGCGGGAGATGGAGAGCGACACGGAGGATCCTTACACGGCGAGCGAGGTGAGCGTCACCCACGCTAGCGGGCTGCTGGAGGTGCTGCTCAGGGCTGGCCAGAGCTAACGGCCGGGTGCGGCCACGGCACGCCGACTGCGGGGCTGACCGGACAGGAGGGCCTTCAGTTGACGGGCGGTCCAGCCGACGAGCTCGCCAGAGCGGGGCATCGGCAGCTCCAGGGCCTCGGCCGCGGCGTTGTACAGACCACCGGGAAAGTCCCGCCGCAGGCGCACCTCCTGCTGGTCGGACAGCACCAGCGGGTTGACGCGCACGGTCCGGCGTGGCGTGGTCGTGACCTCCCGAATCCCCCAGCGGCGGATGGCCGCGCGCAGAGCCGCCACGGTCACCAGACGCTCGGCGGGTGGCGGGAGGGGGCCGTAGCGGTCGACCAGTTCCTCGCGAACGGCCCGCAGCCCCGGGGCGTCTCGCACCGCAGCCACCTTGCGGTAGGCCTCCAACCGCAGCGACTCGTCCGCAATGTAGTCGTGGGGCAGGTGCGCGTCCACGGGCAGGTCGATACGGATCTCCGCACTGTCCTCGGCCGCGTCCGTGCGGGGCTCGCCGCGCAACTCGTCCACGGCCTCGCGCATCAGTTGGGCGTACGCGTCGAAGCCCACGCTGGCGACATGCCCGGACTGGTCCCCGCCGAGGATGCTGCCGGCGCCACGGATCTCGAGGTCGGCCAAGGCGATCGACGTACCCGACGCGAGGCCGGTGTGCGTGGCGATGGTCTCCAGGCGCTTGTACGCCTCCTCGGTCATCGACTGGTGCTCGGGGAAGAACAGGTAGGCGTAGCCGCGCTGGGTGGACCGCCCGACGCGCCCGCGCAACTGGTAGAGCTGGGCCAGGCCGAGCAGGTCGGCGCGCTCCATGATCAGCGTGTTGGCGTTGGGAACGTCCAGGCCCGACTCGATGATCGTGGTCGCCACCAGCACATCGAACTCGCGCTGCCAGAAACGGACCATGACCTTCTCGAGCGTGCCCTCGTCCATGTGCCCGTGGGCGACCTCCACGCGCGCCCCCGGGACCAG
>WHTC01000182.1 GCA_009379795.1 Nitriliruptorales bacterium
CGTCGTCGGCGAGCTGATCGGGTTGGTAGGCGTGGAACGCGCGATAGGCCAGCGAGTTTCCGTCCACCACCAGGGCGGTGGGCGCACGCTGCCCGGTAGGTCGGCGAGCCTGGCGAGCGCTCTGGGCGCTGGCCGCCGGTGGCCGGCCAGCGGCGAGTCCCTCATCGGGCTGCAGGTCCAGATCGAACAGCGTCATCTCCGGCATCGCGCCGTGCAGGGTAACCGGCCTTGAGCCGAGCGGGCTGCAGGCCGCGATCGAAGCGCTGGATGGTTAGGAACGCCACGCGTATGAGATCCTGGAACCGTTCACCCCGAGCCTGCTCGCCACGCAGGCGCTTGAGACCAGGATCAGTGATGACCGGAACTGGAAGCCGACGTCTGTACCGCTCCCGCGACGATCGCTGGCTCGCGGGTGTCTGCGGTGGCCTTGCCGATTACACCGGCCTGCCGGCGCGCCTGGTCCGATTCCTGTTCTTCCTGTTCGGCTGGTTCGGTGTGGGCGAGTTCGTCTACATCGCCCTGTGGATCCTGGTCCCCAAAGAGCCGGGCGTCTAGAAGGAGCGACGGGGGGCTCGTCACGTGCAGCCATGGGAGGCCCGGGAACGGTTGGCTTCGGCGCGGAGCGCGCACCTGGCCACAGCGGACGCCGCCGGGCGCCCTCATATCGTGGTGGTCTGCTTCGCCGTGGACAGGGACGAGGTGTACACCGCGATCGACGCGAAACCGAAAACCACCACCCGGCTGCGCCGGCTCGAGAACCTGCGCGTCAACCCGCGCGCCTCGATCCTCGCCGACCACTACGACGACCTTGACTGGAGCCGGCTGTGGTGGGTCCGCGGAGACGGGGCGGGCCATGAACTGCCTCCGGGGGCGGAGCGGGATCGGGCACTCGCGCTGCTGCTCGACCGCTATGGGCAGTACCGCGCAACGCCACCCGCCGGTCCGGTCCTGGCGCTGCACATCGATCGCTGGTCAGGCTGGTCAGCCGCTGAGCGCCCCGACGGTCTCAGCGTGCCATGACCTTTCCGTGGACCTCGCCGAGCTCCAGGTGAGGCCGGCCGTTGCCGCCGCACGAGCCGCGCAGCACGACTTCGTCGCCGTCCTCGAGGAAGGCGCGGGTCGAGCCGTCAGACAGGGGCAGCGGTTCCCGCCCCGCCCGGGTGAGCTCCAGAAGGCAGCCCTCGGAGCCTCTCACAGGCCCCGACACGGTGCCCGAGGCGAACAGGTCGCCGGTACGGACCGAGGCGCCGTTGACCGTGGCATGGGCGAGTTGCTGCGCCATGGTCCAGTACATGCCGGCGAAGCCGGTGCGGCTGATCACGTCATGGGGTGCGCCACCCGCGACCATCCCCGGCGAGCGCAGCCCGATCTCCAGGCACAGGTCGAGCCCCCAGGGGTGGTCGGTGCGCAGGTAGTCCAGCACCGGCGGTTCCTGCACGGGGCCGGGCACCCGGAAGGGTTCCAGGGCGGCCAGCGGCGTGACCCACACCGAGACCGACGTGGCGAACGACTTGCCCAGGAACGGTCCCAGCGGCTGGGACTCCCAGCCCTGGATGTCGCGCGCGCTCCAGTCGTTGACCAGGGCGATCCCGAAGATGTGCTCGCCCACATGCTCGATCGGCACAGGCCCGCCCAGCGTGCTCGGCGGGCCAATCACGAACCCGACCTCCAGTTCGACATCAAGGCGCCGTGACGGGCCGCAGACCGGCGCCTCGGCTCCCGGGGGGCGGCGCTGGCCGTGAGGACGGATGACCGGTGTCCCGGACGGCACGACCGTCCCGGCGCGGCCGTGATAGCCGACCGGCAGGTGGCGCCAGTTGGGTGACAGCGTCGCGGCACCGGGACGCAACAACCTCCCGGCGTTCGAGGCGTGGTCGAGGGAGGAGAAGAAGTCGACGTAGTCGGCGACCTCAAACGGCATCCGCATCGTGGTTTCCGACCGCGGGATCAGGGCCTCGGCGGCGGCACGGTGGGCGTCCGGCGCGCCGGCCCGCAGCAGGCGGCTGACACGCGCACGGGTCGCCTGCCAGACGGACGGCCCGGCCGCCATGAAAGGATTGAGCCGATCGGTGGCGAACAACGCCTGCGCGTCCGGCACGGCGTCCGCGAAACCCCCGGCGGCAGCCACCGCGGCCAGATCCAGAATCGCGTCGCCGATGGCCACCCCGACCCTGGGGCTTCGATCTGCCTTGGTGAAGACGCCGTAGGGCAGGTGCTGGATGCAGAAGCCCGAGCCATCCGCACCCTCGACCCATGAACGCAGGTCAGCGCCCGTTGTGTCGTCGGCAGACCCATTGGCATGGGGGATCATTGACATCGCAACCGACCGTACTCTACCGTCCAAATACGAACGGCCCTGTCCGATTATCGGAGCGATCCCCGGTCAGGAGGCCCTGGTGCCAGGTGAAACGAGCGGCCGGGAGACTTCGAAAACAGTCGATCGGGCGCTCATCCTGCTGCGCGCTGTGGGTGAGCACGCCCCGGCGTCCAGTGCTGATCTCGCCCGCCGGACGGGCCTCAACCGCACCGTGGTGCACCGCCTGCTCGCCACGCTGGAACAGCACGGCTTTGTGCGCCGATCCGCCCACGGTTATGGCATCGGCACGGCGCCGCTGGAACTCGCTGACCGGGTGGAGACGAGCGTTCGCGAGCGCGCCCGTCCAGTCATGAGGCGCCTGGCGCATGAGTTCGCAGAGACCGCGGTGCTGAGTGTGGTGGACGGTGATGAGGCCGTCGCGCTGGATCAGGTGTTCGGTGGGCGTCACATGGTCCAGGTGCGCTACCGGCCTGGCTTCCGCCATTCGCTCGCGGTGGGTGCGCATGGGCGTGCGATCCTCGCCTTCGCCGATGAGTCCGTCACGCAGACGCTGCTCGCCGCCGCCCCCGAGCCCGCGGCGCTGCGGGAGTTGCTGGCGCTCACCCGGGAGCGTGGCTGGGCCTTCAGCCACGACGAGCTGCAACTCGGGGCGTCAGGGCTGGCGGTGCCGCTGTTCGACGGGCGCGGACGGGCGATTGCCAGCGTGGGGATCGTCGCCCCGGTCGCACGATTCCCCGATACCGCATGTCTCGCCGCCGCCACAGTCGCGGCGGTGGCGGCGGAGATGCCCGCATTGCCCGGTGAGGCCCGCGCGGGCTGACCAAGGAGGGCGAGATGCCGTACTACCGCACCGCCGGCTCGGTTCCCCCCAAGCGCCACACCCAGTTCCGCCGCCGGGACGGCGGGCTGTACGCCGAGGAGTTGCAGGGGGAGGAGGGCTTCAGCTCGGACTCCTCGCTGCTCTACCACGAGCGCATCCCCACGGCGATCACCGCGGCCGACGCCGTCGAGACCGAGCCTGACGCGCTGTGGCCCAACCACCCGCTGAAGCCGCGCCACTTCAGGATGCACGAGCTCAAGACCGGCGGCGACCTCGTCTCCGGCAGGCAGGCGGTGCTCGCCAACGACGACGTGCGCCTGTCCTACGTCGCCGCGGACGCAGCCAGCCCGCTGTACCGCAACGCCATCGGCGACGAGATCGTCTACATCGAGTCGGGCCGCGGCGTCCTGGAGAGCGTGTACGGAGGGCTCGAAGTGGAACCCGGCGACTACCTGGTCGTGCCGGCGTCCACCACCCACCGCTGGGTCCCAGAGCCGGACAGCGACGATGGCGCGCTCCTCCGTGCGCTGGTGATCGAAGCGGGCGGCCACGTGGGGCCGCCCAGCCGCTACCTGTCCCAACGCGGCCAGTTCCTGGAGCACGCGCCCTACTGCGAGCGGGATCTCCGCGCTCCGGAGCAGCCGCTGATGGCGGAAGATCCCGGTGAGGCGCAGGTCCTCGTCAGGCACCGTCACGGTCTCACCCGCTACACCTACGCCCATCACCCCTTCGATGTGGTCGGTTGGGCCGGCTGCCTGTACCCCTATGCCTTCAACATCCGCGACTTCGAGCCGATCACCGGGCGCATCCACCAGCCACCGCCGGTGCACCAGACCTTCGCCGGACCCAACTTCGCGGTCTGCAGCTTCGTGCCGCGGAAGTTCGACTATCACCCGCTGTCCATCCCCGCGCCCTACAACCACGCCAACGTCGACAGCGACGAGTTGCTGTTCTACGTCGGCGGGGACTTCATGAGCCGCAAGGGGGCGGGCATCGGGCTGGGCTCGATGTCGCTGCACCCGGCTGGTTTCACGCACGGGCCGCAGCCGGGGAGTGTGGAGGCCTCGATCGGCAAGGAGGACACCGACGAGTGGGCGGTCATGGTGGACGCCTTCCGCCCGCTGCACCTGGGACCCGGCGCCCGCGCCGGCGAGGAGGACACCTACGCCTGGAGTTGGGGCTCGCCCACTTGAGACCCGAGGAGGCGCCCATGAGTACCGACCTGATGCCATTGCACGGCTACCACCATGTCGAGTTCTATGCCGGCAACGCCAAGCAGGCGGCCCACTACTACCGGACCGCCTTCGGGTTCACCCCCCTCGCCTATGCCGGGCCCGAGACCGGGATGCGTGACCGCGCCTCCTGGGTGCTGGGGCAGGGCGACATCCGTTTCGTGGTCACCGCCGGGCTCGGTCCCGACTCGCCGGTGGTGCGGCACGCCGCCCTGCACGGCGACGGGGTGCGCGACGTCGCCCTGGCCGTGCCCGATGCCGAGCAGGCGTTCACGGTCGCGGTCGAGCGTGGCGCCGAGCCGGCCTTCGAGCCGGAGGTGCGCGAGGACGAGCGCGGCAAGGTCGTGGTCGCCGGCATCAAGGCGTACGGCGACACCGTGCACACCTTCGTCGACCGCTCCAACTACTCGGGCGCCTTTCTACCCGGCTACCAGGCGCTGAGCGAGCCCTCGGAGAGCGAGGGCGCCAACACCGCGCTGACCGCCCTGCCAGGCGCATCCACCGGGCTGCGGCTGATCGACCACGTGGTGGCCAACGTCGAGCTTGGGCACATGGACGCGTGGGTGGACTTCTACGCCAGCGTCATGGGCTTCACGCAGTTGGTGCACTACGACGACGAGGCCATCTCGACCGAGTACTCGGCCCTGATGTCGAAGGTGCTGTGGGACGGGATCGGGCGGATCAAGCTGCCGATCAACGAGCCTGCGCAGGGCAGGAAGAAGTCCCAGATCGAGGAGTACCTCGACTTCTATCAGGGGCCTGGGGTGCAGCACCTGGCGCTCGTCACCGACGACATCGTCGGCACCGTGGCGGCGCTGCGAGCCAACGGGGTGCGCTTCATGCGCGTCCCCGAGACCTACTACGCCGACGTCCGCGAGCGCCTCGACTGGTCCTCGATCGACCAGGATCTGGACGCGCTGGCCGTCGCCGGCATCCTGGTCGACGCAGACGACGAGGGCTACCTGCTGCAGATCTTTCACCGAGCCGGTGCAGGACCGGCCGACGGTGTTCTTCGAGGTCATCGAGCGGCACGGCTCCCGCGGCTTTCGGTCAGGGCAACTTCAAGGCGCTGTTCGAGGCCATCGAGCGTGAGCAGGCCGCCCGAGGGAACCTGTGACCGGACGCTGGACGAGACAGGGAGCGTCATCCTGCCTTGTGAGGTATCCCGCTACGCCGCTGTGGCCCAGACGATGATGTTGTCGTCGTAGTGGCCGATCGAGCGGTCGAACTCGCCGCCGCAGGTGATCAACCGGAGCGTCGGGCTGTCGGTGGCACTCCAAATGTCGTCGACCGGCAGTTCGTTCTTGTCGTGCTGCTCGGTGCGCTCCACGGTGAAGGTGTGCTCCGCGCCCTCCAGGTCGGTGACGGTGACCTCATCGCCGGGCTCCAGTTCACCCAGGCGATAGAAGACGTCCGGACCTTCCTTCGAGTCGACGTGCGCGGCGACCACCGCCGGGCCGTCCTCGCCGGGCCGGGGACCTTCGATATACCAGCCCGCGAGGCCGAAGTCGGGGACCTCCATCGCCCCGTCGTCCTCCAGGCCCAGGTCGACGAGGGTGGCATGTACGTCGATGGCGGGGATGGACACCGTCGCGGGATCCGCAACCTCGACGGGTGGGTCGGGGGCTGGTTCGTCAGAGGAGGGCGACGGTGACTCGGGGGCCGTCGCCGGGGGTGGCGCCTCCGCCGTCGTCGTCTCAGGAGCGGCGCATCCGGCGATCAGGACGGCGACCAGGACGATGATGGGCTGCCAGCGGGTGCGGATCACAGTGTCCTCCTGAGAATGAGGAGGCCGGGCGTGAGCGCGTCATCCCGCCCTCGCCCGGCCCGATCATGACCTTCTAGGCGGTGCCTCCGGCGCCGGTGTCGACGCGGGTGGGCGTGGGGATGGAAACGTCGCCGTTGTCCTCGCCGTTGTCGTCGTCGTCGCCGTTGTCGTCGTCGTCGCCGTTGTCGCCGTTGCCGTCGTCGTCGCCGTTGTCGCCGTTGTCGCCGTTGCCGTTGCCGCCGTTGTCCTCGTCCTTGCAGTCCTTCTTCTTGTCGTGGTGCTTCTTGCCGTGGCGCTCCTTCTTGCCGTGGTCCTTCTTGCCGTGGTCCTTCTTGTCGCATTCCTTCTTGTCATGGCCGTCGCCGTACCC
>WHTC01000086.1 GCA_009379795.1 Nitriliruptorales bacterium
CCGCGGGAAGGGGCAGCATGCGAGTCAAGCTACGTCATCCAGCCGGCGCTCAGGCCGAGCGGACGAATTCGACATCGCACGAAGCGACCTGACGCGGCACACCATTCTTCGCGTTGATCGTCGGTGTCGGTGTCGCTACGCCTCCCTGCGGCACGATGCGTTCCACGGTGTTGCCGGCGGTTCTCGCTCCCCGGGCACGGTGGACAGCGGCGCCTGGGGGAGCTCTGGCATGCGCGGCGGTGTGGTCGACGGTGAGGCTCACGCCGCCGTGCAGGTCGGTGCGCCAGACGGTCGCTTCCGTGAGGTCGGCCAGTACCCGGGCGTGCGGGTGGCCGTAGTCGTTGTCCTCTCCGGCGCTGATCACCGCCGTCGTTGCGCCCACAGCCGCGAAGAAGCCCGGCGAGTTCGTGTCACCACCGTGGTGCGGGACCTTGAGGACATCGGCGCGCAGCCGCTCGGGCGTGCGCAGCATGAACCGCTGGGCGGCCTCCTCGGCGTCGCCGGCCAGCAGGGCCACGCCGCTGCCGCCGTCGATCCGCAGGACCAGGGACTCGTCGTTGGCCTCCCCCAGCACCCGGTCGGGAGGAGGATTGAGCACGTCCACGATCGCGGCGCCGAGCGGGAACCGGCTGCCGGCGGCGACCGGCTGCACGGGGATGCCAAGTCGTCGGGCGGTGGCGTAGGTCTCGGCGGTTGATGGCGCCACCATCGGGTCGAGCGGGCGCGGCCCGACCAGCAGCACGCCGACGTCGAGCGCCGCCAGAACCGCGGGCAACCCCCCGCTGTGGTCGGCATGGGAATGCGTGAGCGCCACGGCATCCAGCGCCCGGATCCGCCGCTCGCGCAGCGCCTGAAGCGCGCCGCCGGGGTCCGGCCCGCCGTCGACCAACAGCCGGGCGGTGGGACCGCCGGGGACGCCGGGCGACTCCACCAGCAGGGCGTCGCCCTGACCCACGTCAAGCGCGGTCAAGGTCACCGAGGTCACCGTGGGCGTGGGCAGGAGCACCGGCAGCAACGCCGACCCGGCCGCAAGCGCCATGGCGACCACCGCCAGACGTGGCGATCGGCGCCGCAGGAGCACCGCCAGCAACAAGAGTGCGGCCACTGGCGTGAACAGGACACTGCGATCCAGTCGCGGGCCGGAGGCGAACACCTCGCCGGCAAGCAGCACAACCCGCAGCGCCGGCCAGGCGAGGACGGCCACGACGCCACCGGCTGCCACGGAGATCTGCGCGAGCAGGGCGACCACGATCCCGATCACCGAGGCGAGCGCGGCGGCCGGCACAGCGATCAGGTTGGCCGGCAACGAGGCCAGCGGCAGCCCGTCCGGCAACGCCAGCAGCACCGGCGCCACGCCCAGGTGCGCTCCGGCGCTGGCCGCCAGCAGCAGGCGGAGCGGCCGCGGCCCTGGCAGCCGGGCGGCCAGCGGCGGGGCCAGCACAAGCACCCCGGCGGTCGCGCCCACGGACAGCGCGAACCCCAGCTGCCCCGCCAGCAGCGGGTCGACCAGCAGCAGGAGCAGCGCCGCCGCGCCGAGGACATGCCGGGGATCGCTGCCCCGCCCCCGCAGTCCCGCGATCAGGACCAGCGCGGCCATGACGCTGGCGCGCAGCACGGACGGCTCACCGCGCACCAGCAGCGCGAACCAGACCACGGCGGCCAGCCCAAGCACGCGCCGGCCCCGCGCGCCCAGACCCAGCGCACCGGCGACCCCGAGCGTCCCCGCCAGGACCAGGGCCACATTCGACCCCGACACCGCGACGAGGTGGCTGAGCCCCGCTGCCTGCAGTTGCTCCTCGCGGTCCCAGGACTGCCCACGGGTGTCGCCGGTCACCAGCCCGGCCAGCAGGGCCGCTTCCTCGGCCCCGAGGTGTCTCCGGGACGCGTCGCGCACGCGCTCCCGGATGCGGTTGGTGAGCCCGATCACTGGCCCGGCGGGTGCGATGCGTTCGACCCGGCCCACGGGTTCCAGCGCCGTACCCGCATGCAGGCGGCGGAGATAGCCCTCGAATCCGTCGGTCTCCAGCATCCGGGCGCGGGCTCGGACCGCGATGCGCTCCCCCAACTCCGGGGCCTTGTCGATGTCCTCGCTGCGCAGCAGCGCCCGGGCGCGGGCCGCCTGCCCGTCCACCTGGTCGATCCGCACAAGCCCCCACGCGCCGGCGGGGCTCTGGCGCGGTTCGCTGACCACCGTGCCGGTGAGTTCGCCAACGGCGCCCTCCGCAGCCAGGTACGCCAGCGGGCCGCGCTCCAGCAGCGCCGCCCGCCCGCCCGCCAGCCCGCAACCGGCAAGCGCCAGGGCGCACGCCAGCAGCGCCACACGTGTTCGCGGGCCGGGCATTCGCCGGGCGACCAGCCACACGGCGGACGGCGCAGGCAGCGCGAGCCACCAGGGGCCGGAAACGAGGCATCCCGCCCAGAAGGCGACGACCAGCAGCCACAGCGCAGGGACGCTCACCGCACCGTCACGAGCGGCGACAGCTCGGCGAAGGTCTTCTCGCCGATGCCCTTCACGTCCCGCAACTCGTCGACCGTGCGGAACCCGCTGATGTCTTCGCGGTGGTGGACGATTCGCTCGGCGAGCACAGGGCCGACCCCTGGCAGGTCCTGGAACTCCTCGGCGGTCGCCCGGTTCAGATCAAGGGGGCCGGCGGCGTGCACGCCGCCTCTCCCCTGTCCGCCGGTCGCGCCGCCAGGGCCGGCGGGGTCCGGGACCACATCGTCTGGACCCGGCACGAATACCTGCTCGCCGTCGGTCAAGGGATGGGCGAGGTTCACCACGTCCAGGCGGGCTTCCGGCAGGGGACCGCCCGCATGCTCCAGCGCATCCCCGATCCGGCTGCCCGGCGGCAGGCGATACAGGCCCGGCTCCGCCACCTGTCCGGCCACGTGGACGACCACCTTGGAGGCCGGCGCGGCGCCCTCTGGCTGGTCGGTGGCCTCGACCAGCCCCGGCAGCGCGTCGCCGCCCGGACCGGCACTACCCTCGGCAGCAGCGGCGCCGGCATCCGGAGCGGACAGCGGCAGGGCGCCGTCGGGCACGGCCGTCTCGGGCGGCACGGGACGGGACAGCACCCACAGCAGGCCGAGCCCGGCCACCGCGCCCGTCACCAGCACCGCCAGGGCGGCTGCCTCCGCCGGAGAGCAGCCGAGCCTGGTGAGCAGGGACCGCACGGAGGCCCCGGGCGCGGCAGCAGACAGGGTGTCGCCGGAGTCGGTCATGGCGGCGACGCTAGGCCGGAGGGTCGGCCGGGCGCCCATCCGGGCCTCGCCGATCTGTGGACAACCGCCGGAACCGTCCCCCGCGCCTCCCCGCGTGCACCTGGGGCGCGGTAGTTCGCGGTTCAGGTGCACACCTATCCTGCGGATGCCAGAGGGCGAGAAGGAGGCGGAGCGTGTCCGAGGCAGCGACGGTCGAGCAGGCGGTGCGCGATCACCTGGAGGGGCTGGGTGCGCGCTACGAGCTGATCAGGATGGATCCGCGGTTCGCCAACACCGCGGCGTTCTGCGCCGAGTACGGCTACACGATGGGGCAGTCAGCCAACTGCATCCTTGTCGTGGCCAAGACCGGCCCGCCCGCTTACAGCGCCAACCTGGTGCAGGCCACCCGTCGCCTGGACGTCAACCGCACGGTGCGCAGGCTGATGGGCGTGCGCAAGGCGTCCTTCGCCTCGCCCGAGGAGACCGTCGAGGTGACGGGGATGCTCACCGATGGGGTCACGCCGTTCGGGCTTCCCGATGCCCTCCCGATCCACATCGACGAGCCGATCCTCGACCTGGACCAGGTGATCGTCGGCGGCGGCAGCCGCGCCCTGAAGATCCTGGTCGATCCTGAGGTCTTCGCACGGATGCCGGGCGTGAAGGTCGTCGCCGAGCTCAGCAGGCCGGGCGCCGCGTAACCCGGTGCGGTTCATTCCTTGATGGCCGGCGGTGTAGCCAGAGGACCCCGGGCGTCCGGCTATCGTCCGGTGCTCTACTGTGGGAATGGCGCGCCTGTGGAGCCTGCGCCGTTATTTGGCGCGGTCTCCGGCCGTCGTTTTGGACAACACACCGACCAACAGCGGATGAGCATGACCGACACCATCGAGGCCACAGACCACGCCACCAGGCCCTATCGCTACTCGGCTGCGCTCGCCGGCCAGATCGAACGCATCTGGCAGAAGCGTTGGCAACGGGAGGGAACGTTCCACGCGCCGAACCCGGCCGGCCCGCTTGCCGGCAGCACGGATTCGCCGAGCCTGTACGTCCTGGACATGTTCCCCTACCCAAGCGGCAGGGGACTGCACGTCGGGCATCCGCTGGGCTACATCGGCACGGATGTGTACGCCCGCTTCAAGCGCATGACGGGGCACAACGTCCTGCACGCGATGGGCTTCGACGCCTTCGGCCTGCCTGCCGAACAGTACGCGGTGCGGACCGGACAGCACCCGCGGGTCACCACCGAGGACAACATCGCCAACATGCGCCGCCAGTTGTCCCGCCTTGGACTGGGCCACGACGAGCGGCGCAGTGTCGCGACCACTGACGTCTCCTTCTACCGCTGGACGCAGTGGATCTTCCTGCAAATCTTCGGCTCCTGGTACGACGAGGAGCAGGATCGCGCGCGCCCGATCGCGGAACTGGTCGCCGAGTTCGAGGCCGGCAGGCGCACCCCGGTCGCCCCCGACGGCTCCGGGCCCTGTTCATGGCACGGACTCTCCGAGGTCGCTCGCCGGCGCGTGGTTGACGGCTACCGGTTGGCCTACCTGGACGAGGCGCCGATCAACTGGTGCCCCGGTCTTGGAACGGTCCTGGCCAACGAGGAGGTGACCCCCGACGGCCGCAGCGAACTCGGCAACTTCCCGGTCTACCGGCGCCCGCTGCGCCAGTGGATGATGCGCATCACCGCCTACGCAGACCGGCTGATCGCGGACCTGGAGCGGGTCGATTGGCCCGAGCCGGTCAAACTGATGCAGCGCAACTGGATCGGCCGCAGCCAGGGTGCGCGCATCTGGTTCGTTACCCGCGGCGGCGGCGAGCGCATCGAGGTGTTCACCACTCGCCCGGATACCCTGTTCGGCGCCACCTATCTCGTGCTGGCACCCGAGCACCCGCTGGTCGACGCCCTGGCCGCCGAGCAGTGGCCGGAGCACACGCCGCGAGCGTGGACCGGCCACGCGGCAACACCCGCGGAGGCGGTGGCCGACTATCGCACGCAGGCCGGCGCCAAGTCCGACGTGGAGCGCCAGGCTGAGTCGCGCGAGAAGACCGGCGTGTTCATCGGAGCCTCGGCCATCAACCCGGCCAACGGGCGAGCGGTCCCCATCTTCATCGCCGACTACGTGCTCATGGGGTATGGCACGGGCGCGATCATGGCCGTGCCCGGTGGCGACACCCGGGACTTCGCGTTCGCGAAGGCCTTCGGCATCGACATCGTCAAGGTCGTCGATCCGCCGCAGGCCTGGTTCGACCAGCACAGCATCGACCCCGACACCGCCTGCGTGGACTGGCCGGATGCCTACACCGGCGAGGGCACGGGCGTGAACTCCGCCAATGCCGGGGTGTCCCTGGACGGTCTGCCCACCCCTGAGGCGAAGCAGCGCATCATCACCTGGCTGGAGCAGGCCGCCGCCGGGCAAGGTGCGGTGACTTTCAAGCTTCGGGATTGGCTGTTCAGCCGTCAGCGCTACTGGGGCGAGCCGTTCCCGATCGTGTTCGACGAGCACGACCTGCCACGGGCGCTGCCCGAGTCGATGCTACCGGTCGAGTTGCCCGAAGTCGACGACTACGCTCCCAGGATCGTGGGCGACGACGAGGCCGTCCCGGAGCCGCCGCTGTCTCGGGCCCAGGACTGGGTCCACGTCGAGTTGGACCTCGGCGAGGGGCCCAAGACCTATCGGCGGGAGACCAACACGATGCCGCAGTGGGCGGGCTCGTGCTGGTACTACCTGCGGTATCTAGATCCCACCAACGATCAGGCGATGGTCGATCCGGCCGTCGAGCGTTACTGGATGGGCGACGGCGCCACTCGCGCCGGGGGTGTCGACCTGTACGTCGGCGGCGTGGAGCACGCGGTGCTCCACCTGCTCTACGCCCGCTTCTGGCACAAGGTGCTCTACGACCTGGGTCACGTGTCGCAGCCGGAGCCCTTCCAGCGGTTGTTCAACCAGGGGTACATCCAGGCGGCGGCCTACCAGGACGAGCGCGGGTTCTATGTCGAGGCGAGCGAGGTCGTCCAGACCCCCGAGGGCTTCTTCCACCAGGGGCGTCCCGTCACCCAGCAGTGGGGCAAGATGGGCAAGAGCCTGCGCAACTCGGTGACACCGGATGAGATGTACGCCGAGTACGGCGCGGACACGCTGCGGCTGTACGAGATGTACACCGGCCCGCTGGACGCGAGCCGCCCTTGGGAGAGCCGCGCGATCGTCGGCCTGTACCGCTTCCTGCAGCGCGTGTGGCGCCTGCTGGTCGACGAGGACACCGGCGAGTCGCGGGTGAGCGACGAGGCGCTGGACGAGGAATCCCGGCGCATGCTGCACCGCACGATCGATGCGGTGCGCAGCGGCATGGACCAGCTGCGCTTCAACACCTCGATCGCCCGGCTCATCGAGTTGAACAACCGCTTGACCCAGGTCTACGCGGGCCGCAGGCTGCCGGTCGAGGCGGCTGAGCCGCTGCTGCTCATGCTGGCGCCATTGGCACCGCACGTCGCAGAGGAACTGTGGCAGCGGATTGGCCACGAGCAGTCGCTGGCTCGCGAACCGTTCCCCGTGGCCGACCCGGACCTGGTCAAACAGGAACGAGTCACGATCGTGGTGCAGATCGACGGCAAGGTCCGCGCGTCGACCGAGGTGGATGCGGCCGCCGACGCGGGTGAGATGGAGCGAGCGGCCCGCGCGCAGGAGCGCATCGCCCGCCTGCTCGCTGGCCGGGAGGTCCGCCGGGTCATCACCGTCCCCGGCCGCCTCGTGAACTTCGTCACGGACTAGTCGACCGCACAAGAGCGCGGTCCGCGGCCGGGGGTTGCCGGCCTCGACTGGCTGGCCGCCCTTCAAGTCTCTTCAGGCCACGTACGCCGGCGCCACCTCCCGCAGGAGGTATTCCTGCGCCCAGCGGATTCCCTTCACCTGCCCGTTGCGTGGTGGGGCGAGACGCAGCATGGCCGCCTTCCCCGGAACGTCGTCGATCGGCACGAGATACACCTCCCGGCGCTCGTGGCAGTAGACGCCGAAGTAGTCAACCTCCCCCTTGTAGTCGCGCTGCGCATCGCCGTCTGGCTGCACACGCGAAACAGCACCGCCTCGCTCACCACCCTGCCCGCCTTCACCTGCACGCGATGAAAGCCATCCTCGTCCTCGAACACGAGGTCGTAGCGTTGGCTGGCAGACAGCGGCCAGAGAACGTGCTTGCCGGCCTGGGCAAGGGGGGCATGAGCAACCGCCAACTCAGCCCGCTCGCCGATCTGTGAAGGAGTCATTATGACCTGACCGTACGCGAGGGGTACGACAGCCCGACCGCTGCTAGACTTCGCCCGGACGGGGCCGTAGCTCAGTTGGTAGAGCGTCTCGATGGCATCGAGAAGGCCAGGGGTTCGATTCCCCTCGGCTCCACCCCCGTGCACCATTCGCACCCCTTACGCGGTGTCTGACCTGCGGTTATTCGGGCTCGCGGGGGTTCGGTGGGGCGGCTGCGATCGTGTCATTATGCGAACCGCGAACGCGCGACTGGCGGCATGAGCGGGCGTTTCTCCGGGCCATGCCGGAATGGCCGCACCTCGTCGATTCCCCGGTGTGGCCGTAGCGGCTGCTGAGCGTAAACGATGTCTCTGGATGCGATGGACTTGCGCGATGAGTCCTGCGCCCCCGCCCGGTCTACCTCGATGACCGGTCATACCCGAAGGAGACCCCCATGCCCAGCATCGAAACCCGCGTCCTCGAAGTACCGGGCGCGCGTCTGCGGTACGACATCCGCGGTGACCTGTCTGCCCCCGGCGCCGCCGAACGCGCCGTGTTCCTGATCGGCTCGCCGATGGATGCGGTCGGGTTCGGCACGCTCGCCAACTACCTCACCGACCGGCCCGTGGTGACCTACGACCCGCGCCATGCCGGTCGCAGCGAGCGGACCGACGACTCCGAGGTCACACCGGACGTGCACGCCGACGACCTGCACCGCGTGATCAACGACCTGAGCCTGCCGGCGGTGAACATCTTCGGCAGCAGCGGCGGCGCGATCAACGGGCTGACCCTGGTCGCCGCCCACCCAGAGCAGGTCCGGATCCTCGTCGCGCACGAGCCACCCTCAGTGTCGGTGCTGCCCGACCGAGAGCAGCTCGAGACGGCCTGCCGCGACATCCACCAGACGTACCAGCGCGACGGCATGGGCGCGGCAATGGCCAAGTTCATCGCGCTGACCAGCCACACCGGCGAACTGCCCAAGGACTGGTCCGAGCAGCCCGCGCCGGACCCCGCCCTGTTCGGGCTGCCCACCGAGGACGACGGCAGCCGGGACGACCCACTGCTGGGCCCCGCCATGCTCACCGTCCCCACCTACGAGCTCGACTTCGACGCCCTGGCGGCAGCACCCACGACGATCCACCTGGCCGCGGGCACCGAATCCGAAGGCCAGATGACCGCGCGGGCACCCCGCGAGATTGCCGACCGCCTCGGCTCCGAGCTAGTCCTGTTCCCCAGCCACCACGGCGGATTCCTCGGCGACGAGTACGGCATGCCGGGCCAACCGGCAGCGTTCGCCGAGAAACTAAAGGAACTGCTGGACGACCACTGACGGGCGGCGGCGGTTGTGGCCAGAGGCGTGAAAAAGGACCGGCATGCGGCACGGTTCCTGCGGGTCACCGACCTCGGCGAGGACGTCGCCCGCGGGCTGCGCCCCCGCTGCTGACGGTCACCGACGGCGCGCCGGGACTGATCAGCGCGGTCGAGCAGATCTTGCCCGACAGCCTGCGGCAGCGGTGTGTTATCCACCGCTCGTGGAGTCTGCTCGCGAAGGTCTCCCAGGTCGATCAGGCCGAGGTCAAAGCTGACTACTGGGCGATCTTCGACGACATCGACACCGAAGCCGGCGAGCCCGCCGTGGCCCAGGCCCGCCGCCGCGCCGCCGCCTTCGATGACAAATGGCGGTCGAAGTACCCCAGCGCGGTCGCCTGCGTCACCCACGACCCCGACACGCTCACCGCCCACCTGCGGTTCCCCCGCGACCACTGGCGCAGCATCCGCCACACCAACCTCATCGAACGCACCTCCGGCGAGACCCGACACCGAGTCAAGGTCATCGCCCGCCTCCCCGGCGAACGCTCGTGTCGCAGCCCTCGTGTGGGCGGTGCTGGACCGTGCCAGCCGCGGGTGGCAGGATGTCGTCCAGACCCCCGCGAATGTCCGCCTGCTCCAGCAGCTGCGCCACGACCTGCTCGACCCCGAGCCGCTGACGACCCCGAACCCGAGCCCGTCGCTGAGCGCGACCTCCCCGACACAGTCACACCCGCCGCGTAAGATGCCCACTCAGGAACCCACGCTCGCCGCATTTACACCAGAGCTGGGACGCCACCCTGACCTGCGGAAACCGACCGGACGAACGCTAACCTCCGGCCCGTCGACCAGCACAGAGCGGTTCGTATGGTGACACGTTAGGCCCACAAGAGTTACGGTATTCAAGCTCTGGCCCGTTGACCAGCATGTCGAACGGCGCGTGGGGCTCCCAGCCGGTGACATGGCCGTCGCGGACTTCCACGCGGGTGAGCACCGCGGCGTTGAACAGCTTCTTGGTCTTCTCGCTCGCTTTGGCGTGGGCGGAGTGTCGAGGTTTGGGCTGCCATGGGATGCCCGGCCAGCCGCCTGTGCGCGCTCACCTACAAACCAGCCCCGACCCCCGGAGCGTGACATCCGGCCCCCTGGGGTTGCATCCGGCCTCCCGCACGCCGCGCTGGTCGACGAGCTGGTGCGCCCCGCCATCGGAACGCCACGACCGCCGGTCCCGCTTGGCGTCGACCGCTGGAGTTCTTCAACCAACTGGTTGACAACGACCTTCTTGCGCATTAGGTTGTGTTCAACCGACTGGTTGAACACATGGAGGAAAGGCTGTGGCGGCTGATCCGCTCTCCCGGGTGTTCTCAGCCCTGGCCGATCCCACCCGGCGCGACATGGTGGCGAGGCTCGCTGTCGGAGACGCCACCGTCAACGAGCTCGCCGAGCCCTACGACGTGACCGTCCAGGCCGTCTCCAAGCACCTCAAGGTGCTGGAGGACGCCGGCCTGGTGAGCCGCACCCGGGAGGCCCAGCGCCGCCCGGTGCACCTCGAAGCGGAGGTCTTCGGCCTGATGAGCAAGTGGATCGAGCGCTACCGCCGCCAGGCCGAGGAGCGCTACCGCCGGCTCGACGACCTCCTCCGGTCGATGCCGGACGACGTCGAACCCACCCCACCACCCCAACGACCCCAGACAGGAGCGCCGACGTGACCACCAGCACCCACGAGACCGAGATCACCGCCGATCCCAACGTCCCCCTCGTCCGGATCACCCGGGAGTTCGACGCCCCGCCCGAGAAGGTCTTCCGGGCCCACACCGACCCCGAACTCGTCGTCCAATGGCTCGGGCCCCGCAGCACCAAGATGCGGGTCGACCACTACGACTGCCACACGGGCGGGTCGTACCGCTACCTGCATGTGAGCGACGGCAACGAGTTCGGCTTCCACGGCTGCTTCCACGAGGTGCGCCCCTCGGAGCTGATCGTGCAGACGTTCACCTTCGAGGGCTTCCCCGACGGCGTGGCCCTGGAGCGCCTCGTCTTCGAGGACCTCGGCGGCGGCCGCACCCGGCTGACGGCGACCTCGCTGGTCGACTCGTTCGAGGGCCGCGACGCCTTTCTCGCCAGCGGCATGGAGGACGGCGTCCGCGAGGGCTACGAGCGCCTGGACGAGCTGCTCGTCGGCTGACCGATGACGGGGCGGACCATACTGATGGTCTCAACTGGAGGGTCCTTGACGCCCTTCGTCGCGGAGCATCTCGCGGAGGCCAGCGTCCCAGTCGGTGTCTGCCCCGGTGCGCTCAAGCTGGACAGGCAGGCGACGTGACATAAGCAGGCCCACCGCGTCCAGGATGTTGAGGTCGAGGTGGGTCTCGCCGGCGCAGGGACGAAGCAGGCGCAGCCAGAACGCGGGTGGCAAGCTGTCGCGGACCACGACCGCCGCCGATTGCGCGCCCAGAGACCCGATGCAACACAACAGCAGGTCGACGTGCACCTCGACCGCGACGTGGCATCCCCCGGAGTGCGCGTGCAGCGCATGCAGGTGGCGCAGGGCGTGCATGGTCACCGGCTTGAGCGGCACGTGGACCGGGACCGGACCGTTCTGGGCGTCCAGGACCAGCGTCAGGCAGGCGCCCGCGGCCCGCAACTCCACGAGGGTCACATCCTGGGGGCGATGCGTCATGGTCGATCTCCTGTAGCGCGGGTCGCTCGCCAGCGCGACCGGCCGGCCGGTTCGGGACGCACGCCGGTGCGGTGCAGGTGCAGCAGCCGGTAGGCGTCGGGGATCCAGCGCTTGTCGCTTCCGCAGCCGTGTGCGCGGGGCGCACCATGAGGTTCGAGCCGGACCTGGACCTGGTAGGCGTACGGACCGGCGTGGAAGCAGACCTCGTCGCGGCCGTCGGCGAGGCGCTGGTGCGTGACGAGGCTGAGATCGTCGATCCCGGTCAGGCCCTCCTGGCGGCGGACGTGGTACTCGGCCGCCTGCACGGCTTGCGGGGCGCCGGCCCGGCCTCGGTAGGCATCCACGGCGATGCGCCCGTCGGCGTAGGCGGCAGCGGCGCGGACCGCCGCCTCGGGCGTGAGCCGCCCGTAGTAGATGCCGTGGGGCAGGCAGACTAGGTTGGCGGCGAACCGGCAGCCGCCCACGTGGGAGGTCTGCCACACCGCCTCGCCGAACGCCGCCGTTAGCGCCCTGGCGGCCGGGTGGCCGAACTGCGCGCAGCAGGCGTCGACCTTACCGTGGGTGCACACTAGGAAGACCGGCGCGGTGACCGGTTCGCCGAAGCCGGGACGACGACCGGCGGCCAGCGCGTCGAGGTCCGCGTCGAGGACGTCTTCAAGTCGGGCGAGCCGGCGACGCTCGATCCAGCCCAGATCGTAGGCGGACCAGGCCAGATAGCAGGTCCGTCCCTCGGGCGCATGGCCACCATGGCGGCGGATCAGCTGGAGTCGAAGACCCCGTTCGGCCGCTGCGGCGCGGATCGGCTGGGCCACCCGGGCGCTGCGCGCCGCGGCGACCTCGCCCCACGGGCCCGGGTCCTCCAGCAGCAGCCACGCCACCGGCTTGGGTGGGGCGTGGGCGTGCAAGGGCTCGGCATGCTCGGCGGAGATGAGGGCGCAAGCCCGACGGGGTGCGCTCGGTTGATGGTCGCGGGACGTGTCCGACATCCACCTATCCATCTGTCGTGGTCGGAGCCACACGCCGCGCCCAGCACAGGGCGTCGGAGGGCATGACGAACCAGTGGCGCTGGACGCAGGCGACCTTGACGTGCTCGATCGGCCCACCCGTGCTCTCCAGCACGAACCGCGACTGGATCTCGGCCGGCGAGCCGCAGGCCGGACAACTGGTCAGCGCTATCGCGGGCGGACCCGCGGCGACGCGACGGTAGGCGCCGGGGCGAGCGGTGGACATCGAGCACCTCCAGGCACTGGCTTATGGTTCTAAGGATAGGCTTACCTAAAGGAATCTGAGGTGCAAATCCGGGTCTTCTGC
>WHTC01000027.1 GCA_009379795.1 Nitriliruptorales bacterium
CCCCCTTCAGGAGGTGCTCGAGGTCACGATCGCGCTGGCGATTGCGGTGGTGCCCGAGGGGCTGCCGGCCGTGGCCACCCTGACGCTGACCGTCGGCATGCGCCGCATGGCCCGTCGGAACGCGCTCGTCCGCAGGTTGCCGGTGGTGGAGACGCTCGGGTCCACGACCGTGATCTGCTCGGACAAAACCGGCACCCTGACCGCCAACCGCATGGAGGTCGTGGACATCGAGCTCAGCGAGCCGGTGCGCGAGCGGGAGCTGTGGGAGACCGCGGCGGTGTGCAACGACGCGGACATCGACCCCGACGGGGACCCGGTCGGGGACCCCACAGAGGTCGGGCTGCTGCGAGGCGCGAAGGCCGCTGGTGTCGACTGGCGACGGCTCCGACAGGAACGGCCGCGCCAGGCCGAGGTGCCCTTCAGCTCCGAAACCAAGCGCATGGCCGTCGTCCTTGATGGCGTGGTCCATGTGAAGGGCGCTCCGGAGGTGCTGCTCACCGGCGCTCCGCTTGAGCAACGTGCCCAAGCCATGGCCCAGCAGGCACTGCGGACGCTCGCCATCTGCCGCAAACCCCTGCCGGATGGGATGGACCCCGCGACCGCCACCGACGACGAACTGTTCAGCGACCTCGAGGTGCTCGGCGTTGTGGGGATGGAGGATCCGCCGCGGCCCGAGGTCTTGGACGCCGTCGAGGCCTGCAGGCGGGCCGGCATCAGGGTCGTGATGATCACCGGCGATCAGCCCGCCACCGCGGCCGGGATCGCGAAGCAGTTGGGGCTGCGTACACGGCGCATCCCGACCGAACGCGATGTCGCCTCCGCGTCGGAGGAGGAGTTGACGGACCAGATTCGTGAGGTCGACGTGTTCGCTCGCGTCGCCCCCGAGCAGAAACTCCGCATCGTCCACGCGCTGCAGTCGGCGCGCGAGGTCGTGGCGGTGACGGGTGACGGCGTGAATGATGCTCCGGCGCTGCGGCAGGCCGACGTGGGAGTGTCGATGGGGCAGTCGGGCACCGATGTCGCCCGCGAGGCTGCCGACATCGTCCTGGCCGACGACGACTTCTCCACCATCGAGTCAGCCGTCGAGGAGGGACGGCGTATCTTCGCCAACATACGGCGCTTCGCGCAGTTCCTGTTCTCCTGGCACCTGGCGGAGGTCGTGGTGATCGCCACCGGCCTGCTGCTCGGCCTCCCACCGGCCCTCGCCGGTCTGATGGTGCTGTGGAACAACCTCATCATCGACGCGCTGCCGTCATTCGCGCTTGCCCTGGAGCCGGGCCGGGAGCAGGTCATGCGCGAGCCACCCCGCCCAGCCGGGGAACCGGTGATCGGCAAGCCGGTCCTGCGGCGCATCGCCGTGCAGGGTGGGCTCGTGGCGGCGGTCTCGCTGGCCGCCTACGGCCTGGCGCTGGGTCCCCTGGCGCTGGAGTCGGCGCAGGTCCAGAGCCTGGTGTTCGTCACCATCACCGGCGCGCAGTTGCTGGCCGTGTTCAACGCGCGCACTGACGCCGGCTCCGGCTTCGCCGGCGCATCACGGAACCTTTGGCTTTGGGCGGCCATCCTGGTGACGATCGTGCTGGAAACGCTCGCCTTCACCGTGCGGCCGCTCGCCGACCTGCTGGGTCTCGTCGCCCTGGAGGCCGAGGTCTGGGGACTGGTCGCGATCCTCATTCCGCTGCCGCTGCTGCTGACCCAGGCGGCCAGGGCGCTGCGGGGCCGGGCGGGCTCGGCAGAACCCGCGGTCGCCGGGGTCAGCTCGGGATGATGCGGGACCGCAGGCGGCGCATGCCGGCGATCCAGCGGTCGTAGTCGCTGGCCTTGCGCTGGAAGAAGGTGAGCACCTCGGGGTGAGGCAGGATCAGGAAGCGCTCGTCGCGCAGCGCGCTGATGACCACCTCGGCCACGGCCTCGGGCTCGAGTACCGCTCCCGTCTGGGTGACCACGGCCGCCGCCGCGGCGGCCCCGGGGTCCGTGCCGTCGGTGCTCTGGCCGTGGTGCAGCAGGCTGGTGTTCACGCCCATCGGGCACAGGCAGCTGACCCTGATCCCGCGATCGCCGTAGGTCACCGACAGCCACTCCGCGAAGGCCACCGCCGCGTGTTTGGTGACCGCGTAGGGCGCCGACCCGATCTGGGTCAGCAGGCCCGCCGCCGACGCGGTCGACAGGAAGTAGCCGGCCCCGCGCTCCAGCCATCCCGGCAGCAGGTGCCGGGCGGCGAGGACGTGCGCGCGGACGTTGACGCCAAAGGCGAGGTCCCACACCTCATCCGGGGTGCCAGGATCCTGGCCCACGGCGACCCCGGCGTTGGCGCAGAACAGGTCGACCGGCCCGAACGCATCCTCGGTGGCGCCGATAAGCCGGGCGACCTCGGCATCGACGGTGACGTCGCAGCTCACCCCGAGCGCGTGGCCGCGCGGCGCCGCGGCGATTTCGCGGGCGACCGCCGAGGCGCCCGCCCCGTCGAGATCGGCGATGACGACGCGCGCGTCCTCCGCCGCGAAGCGATGGGCCAGGGCGCGGCCGATGCCGTTCGCCCCGCCGGTGACGACGACGACCTTCCCGCCCGGATCCATGGGATCAGGGTATCGGAGCGAGGTGGCTTCCGGGCATCATGAGCCCAGCCGCCTTCGCCCGCTGACCTGCCGCTGAGGAGATCTGGATGGACTTCGCACCCACTGCCCGCGTCAAGGAGCATGAAGAGCGCCTCCTCGACTTCATGGACACGTTCGTCTATCCGAACGAGGCGGTCTACGAACAGCAGATCGAGGCGTCCGGCAATCCGCATTTCCACCCGCCGATCATGGAGGAGCTCAAGGCCGAGGCGCGCCGGCGGGGCCTGTGGAACCTGTTCCACCCCCACTCCGAGTGGGGCCCGGGACTGACCAACGTCGAGTACGCGCCGCTGGCCGAGATCACCGGTCGCAGCCCGATCGCGCCCGAGGCGACCAACTGTTCCGCGCCGGACACCGGCAACATGGAGGTCCTGACCATGTTCGGGACCGCCGAGCAACAGGAGACCTGGCTGCGACCCCTGCTGGAGGGCAGGATCCGCTCCGCCTTCGCCATGACCGAGCCGGACGTGGCCTCCTCGGACGCCACCAACATCGCGTTGTCCATCGAACGCAAGGGCGACGAGTACGTGCTCAACGGCCGCAAGTGGTGGATCACGAACGCGATGCATCCCAACTGCCGGATCCTCATCGTCATGGGCAAGACCGATCCGGATGCGCCCAAGCACCGCCAGCAGAGCCAGGTCCTGGTGCCCCTCGACACGCCCGGGGTGACGATCAAGCGGGCGCTGCCGGTGTTCGGCTACCTGGACCACGAGGGGCACGTCGAGTTGGAGTTCGACAACGTCCACGTGCCGGCGTCCAACTTGATCGCCGGGGAGGGCGACGGGTTCATGATCAGCCAGGCACGCCTGGGACCTGGTCGCATCCACCACTGCATGCGCACCATCGGCGCGGCCGAGCGGGCGCTGGAACTGCTGTGCAAGCGGGCGCTGTCACGGACGACGTTCGGCCAGCGGGTGGCGGACCGATCCAACATCCAGGACTGGATCGCCGAGTCCCGCATCGACCTGGAGATGACGCGCCTGCTATGCCTCAAGGCGGCCTGGCTGATGGACACGGTCGGCAACAAGGGCGCGCGGGTCGAGATCTCGGCGATCAAGGTCGCCGCACCCGGCGTCGCCCTGCGGATCATCGACCGGGCCATTCAGGTGCACGGTGGGGGCGGGGTGTCCCAGGACTTCCCGCTGGCTTCGCTGTGGGCGCATCTGCGCACGCTGCGCCTGGTCGACGGGCCCGACGAGGTGCACAAGATGACCATCGCCCGCCGCGAGTTGCGGCAGTACGACACGAAGCCCGGGCCCGAGGCCCCTTCCGCCAGAAACGAGTCGCCACCGACCTCGGGGGGGTGACGTGCGTCTGTGGGGCCGCATGTGCAACGATTCGTGCCCACCCACCGTCACTGACCTCGTCGTCCTCCTCGGACTCCAGGTTCGGCCCGGCTCCGCGCGGCCGTCTCGGGCAGTGCCGTTGATGGACCTCGAGTTAGAACTCCAATTGCTCGCGCAGTTCCTCGGCAGGGACCCAGCGCTCCTCGTCCGCCATCACCTCAGGGCGGATCTGGAAGCGCCAGGGGCAGTCCTCGCCAGCCTTGGGGGTCCAGATCGGGTCGTGCTCCTCAAAGCTCTCGCTGGGGATCTCGACGGCGGCGCCGAAGGCGACGACCTTGGTCACGTAATAGATGGGCAGTCGCCGGGGCGGATTTCCTCCGCCGTCCTGCGGCGGCGGCTCTTGATCCCCTGGACGGTCCCAGCCAACTCGGCGGTCTTGGCGAAGTTATCGGGTGACGTGGTCAGGCACCAGAGATGGTCATGCGCGTCCTCTCAGACGGCCGGTTCGTACACGGCCACCAGCACGCCGTCGCCGACGCCCATGGTCAGGCTGGGCAACTCGGGGTCGTCGGCGACTGCCCGCAGAAGTGCTCGCAGACCCTGCGTTTCCGCGTCGATGACCGAGCGGTCGGTGACCCTCCCACTCCAGAGCACGTTGTCGGCGATCAGCAGCCCTCCCGGCCGCAGGAGGCGCTTGGCGTGGCCCAGGTACCCGGGGTACTCGGACTTCACCGCGTCGAGGAAGACGAGGTCGTAGTTCCCGTCGGCCAGGCGGGGCAGCACGGACAGCGCCGGCCCAAGCATCGACCGCACTCGGTCGGCGTAACCGCCCTGGGCATAGGAGCGCTGCGCCAGTGTCTGGAGCCGCGGGTCGAGTTCGATCGTGGTGAGCGAACCCCGCGGGCCCATTCCCTGGAGCAGCCACAGGCCGCTGTAGCCGGCGCCCGAGCCGATCTCGACCACATGACGGGCTCCGATCATGCGCGTGAAGAACCGCAGCACCGCACCGGTCTCGGCGAACACCAGCGGCACGCCCGCCTCATGGCTGCGCTCCCGGGCGGCTCGCAGCGCCTCGTCCTCACTGGGGAGCAGGTTCAGGTCCCGGGCGAGCGCGTCCTCGTCGGCCTCCACGGCACCCGCTCCTTCCTCGTTCGGCGCCGGTCACCAGCGCGCCGTATCGTACGAGGTCGTGGCGAAAGTCGTGGGCCGGCGGAACTGAGCGTTGCGCCAGGGACGTTGAGGGTCGCAGCCGGTCAGTCCACGCCGCCGACCCCAGACTCGCGCTTGCCCGACCCGCGCCGGGGCCGCAGCATGCCGACTACAATGACGCTCCCATCACCAGGCATCATGATGCCTGGTGGAGGAGCGCCGATGCCTGATCTCGATGCCGCAGCACCTCGCCGCGACCGGCGCGGTAGGGGGCGCTTCGTGCGTGGCGGCGCGGAGCGGGAGCCGGCCGACCCGCGGCCGAGCTTCGACGAGGTCGCAGAGCAGTACGGCGCGAAGATCTACACCTTCGCCTACCGCCTGACCGGGAATGCCGACGACGCGGCCGACCTGGCACAGGACGTGTTCGTGCGGGTGTATCACAACCTGCACCGCTACCAGCCCGGCACCTTCGACGGCTGGGTCTATCGCATCACCAAGAACCTGTTCCTGGACTCAGTGCGGCGCCGCAGCCATTTCCGGATGGAGCCGCTGCCCGAGTCCGACTGGCGCAGCCCGGTTTCCGATGAGCCGGGTCCCGCCGACGTAGTGGAGCGACGCACCCTGGAGGGCCGCCTCGAGCGGGGCCTGGGCCAACTGCCCGAGGAGTTCCGGCTGGCGGTCGTGCTCTGCGACGTGCAGGGGCTGACTTACGAGGAGATCGTGCGGATAACCGGCTGGCCGCTGGGGACGGTCCGCAGCCGTATCCATCGCGGCCGCAAGCAGTTGCGTGACTTCCTCGCCGGTTCGGCGGCGGGCACGGGCGGCCACGGAGCGGCAGGCAGCGAGGGCGCGCGCGTCCCGCGGAGTGTCTATGACAGCGATGAGTGAGCGCTGCGCAGAGGTCGAGCCGTTGCTGTCGGCCTGGCTGGACGGGGCCCTTCAGGGCCAGGAGTGGGCGCAAGTGGGCAGGCACCTCACCACCTGCCCGCGCTGCCGGGCTGAGCTGGACTCACTGCGGGTCACCGCCAATCTGCTTCGGGGTGGACCGCTGCGCACTCCCCCGCAGCAGGTCTCCGCGGCCCTCGCCCATCCCCGGCCTGCCGCCGTGCGTGGTCTGGAAGCTCTGGCGCCGGGGCTTCGGCGGCTGCTGAGCCGGGTCGTCGTCCTGCTGCTGTCGATCGTGACCGTGCTGTTCGCCGCGGCGTTCGTGCTCGGCGGCAACCCTGACCCCGGCCCGCCGGTTCGGGTACCGGTCGAGACGTTCGTCGCGGACCATCTGGTGCGCACGAGGAGCGTGCCGATTTCGACTCCGGAGCTGTTCGAGGTCGATCCGTGAGGGGCGCAGGGGCTCCGGGACCGCGCCCGGAAGCCCAGACGGTGGGCGCCGGCGTCCTCCCGTTGCTGGCCCTGATCGGACTCCTGATGGTCGACCTGGCGCCCGCGGAGGCCGCGGAGCACAGGAGCTGGGAGGAACTGCTCGAACGCGTGGTCTCCGGTGATGGCGACGCCGCCCATACCGGGGAGATCCTGTGGGTCAACTGGGTGGGCGGGGAGTCGCGCGCCCATGTGGCCGACGTGGCCAGCGGCGGAGGTGAACTGCTGCTGCGCGGCCCGGGAAGCCGCATGGTGTGGCTGACCCCCGACGGGGGGCTGCTGACGGACGGGGAGGGCGGCGCCGAGCTGGACCTCCCGCCCAGCCGCCCCACCCGGCTGGCGCCGGACATGATGGCCGACAAGTACGATATCGAGGTCATCGGCCGGCAGAGCCTGCTTGACCGCCCCGCCACGCTGCTGGAGGTGCGTCGCCGCGACGGCGGCGTGCTGCGCGAGCGGCTGTGGCTGGACGACAAGAGCGGCCTGCTGCTGCGTCGTGAGAGCTACGACGGCGGCACGCTGCGGCGGCTGTACACCTACCTGAGTCTGAACCTGGAGACGTCCGCGTCGCAGAACCCGGCGGGAAGCAGGGGCCTCAGCCCCGGCCTGACCCGGCTGGCCCCCCGCCCGGGGGCCGTCGAGGGTGTCGCCGCCGACCAGTTGGCGACGCTGCGCCAGGCCGGGTTCCACGTCCCTGAGCGCCTGCCCGAGGGGTATGTGGTGGACGGCATCTTCCCCGGTGCCGAGAACCGGCAGCCGCTGCAGTTGATCTACGACGACGGTGTCTACACCGTCTCGCTGTTCCAGCAGCGGGGGTCGATCGACTGGGAGGCGCTGCCGCCCGGAGGGCAGACGGTGAAGGCGCTGGGCGACCGGGCGCTGGAGTGGCCTGGAGCGGTGCCCCGGAGGCTGGTCTGGGAGGCCGGAGGCATCACCTACACCCTCGTGGGCGACGCTCCGCCCAACGAGTTCCTGGCCATTGCCGCGGGTCTGCCCCACGACGAAGCCAACCATCCATGGCGTCGATTTCGTGATGGACTGTCCCGATTGTGGTCGTTGGTGTCATCCTGGTCCTAGCGTCTTGGTTTGGTTTGTCGGCAGGCGTCCCGCGGGAATCGCATGCGAGGGCGCCGTCCGGTCTGAAGGCGCCAACCGCCTTGTCCCTTCCTGACTGGAGTGAGTCTGTGAGCGAAGACCTGCGCACCGACCCCGCGTCCGGCTGGCCAACCGCCTACCCGGCGATCCCCTCCGGCGCCCGCAGCGCCGACGGCGACGGGACCGCGGGTCGAGGACATGGGCCATGGCGCCAACTGGCCGGCGTCGCGCTGGGAGCCGCGATCGCCGGGTCGCTGCTGGGGGGCGCGCTGCTCCTGGGCGTGCTCACCTGGCGCGGTGTCCTGCAGCTTCAAGGCGCCGTCACCGGCCCTGCCCTGGAGGTGTCTTCACCGACCATTGAGGTGAACGGTGGTGAGGATCTCGACCGGGTCGCCGGCGTGGCGCGGGCCGTGCTGCCCAGCGTCGTCCAGGTTGACATCGACGGAGGCGACAGCGCGTTCGGCACCGGGAATGGGTCCGGGGTGGTCTACCGCTCCGACGGTTACATCATCACCAACAACCATGTGGTATCGCGCGCCGACGGCGTGACCGTGGTGTTCGCCGACGGCAGCGAGGCCGACGCCGAGGTCGTCGGCACCGACCGCGAGACCGACCTGGCGGTGCTGCGTGTCGACCGCACCGGCATGCCCGCCATCAGCGTCGGCGATTCCAGCGATCTGCAGGCGGGGGAGTTGGCTGTGGCGATCGGCAGCCCGTTCGGCCTCGACGGTTCGGTGACGGCAGGAGTCGTCAGCGCGGTCAACCGGGGGCCGATCTCGGTGCGGGGCCCCGACGGCGAACGCGTCAGCCTTTACGACGTCATCCAGACCGACGCGCCGATCAACCCCGGCAACTCCGGAGGGCCGCTGGTGAGCGGCCAGGGGCGGCTGATCGGCATCAACTCGGCGATCCTCACCGGCGGCCGCACCCCGGGCAATGCCGGCGTGGGTTTCGCCATCCCGGTTGGGATCGCGGTGGAGACCGTCGATGAGCTGATCTCCTCCGGAGAGGTTCGCTACGCTTTCCTGGGCGTGCAGGGCATGGACGTCAACCCGGACGTTGCCGAGCGGGTGGGGGTGGACGCGGGGGCTCACGTCGACGAAGTGCTGAGCGGGCCCGCCGAGGATGCCGGGCTGCGCCCGGGTGATGTCGTCACCGACGTCGATGGCGCGCTGATCGACTCGATGGATGCGCTGGTGATGGCGATCCGGCAAGCTGATGTGGGCGATACCGTCAGCGTGACGTATCGTCGCAGCGGGGAGGACGTGACCGTCGAGGTGACCCTGACCGAACTGCCACGTCCATAGCCCGGCTGGACCTGAACGAGGAGGAGGGGGAGTGAGCGCTCCTGGATTCTGGGAGATCGTCTTCCTGGCGGTGCTCGGGCTGTTGATCTTCGGTCCGAACCGGCTCCCGGAGGTCGCCCGCGGTCTGGGCAAGGCGATCAGCACCTTCCGGCGTGAGGCCTCCGGCACGCTGGACGAACTGAAGCGCTCGGCGGACTTCGACGACATCAAGAGCGTGGCCGAGGAGTTCAAGTCCACCACGAACGAACTCAAGCGCAGCGCCAGCCTGTCTGGCCCGCTCGCCTCCGGCGCCCGCCCCAGTGGTGCGGGCAAGCCGACGGTGCGCGCCGAGGAACCGACGGTGCGCGCCGAGGGGTCGGCGCCGTTCGACCCGGACGCCACGTGAGCCATACGGGTCTGAAGCGGTTGCTCCTGGGTGCCGCGCTGCTCGGTGGCACCTGGGCAGCATTGCAGCGTCCGGCGCTGCAGCGCGCTGACGTGCGCGCCGGTGACGCCCTGCGCCGGTTCGGCACCCCCGCCCTTGATCGCGCCGTCACCGGGACCACCGACATGGGGTCGATCTACGGCGTGGTCGGGACGGCGGCGGTGCTGGCGGCGGCCGGCAGGCGTGACGCAGCCGAGGATGCGCTGGCGGTCGGCGCCACCGCCTGGGCGCTGGCGCAGACCAACAAGCGGTTCGTGCGCCGCCAGCGGCCCTACGAGGCCGACGGCGTGCGGCGACTCATCCGCCCGCCGACCGGATCCTCCTTCCCCTCGGGCCACGCTGCCGTCGGGGTGGCGATGCTGTCACGCCTGGCCGAGCGCGGCCACGGCGGTGGCTCCCAGGCCACGCTCACCGGGTTGGGCGCCTACGTCGCCGCCAGCCGGGTGTATGTCGGCGTGCACTATCCCAGTGACGTGTTCGGTGGCGCCGGGCTCGGTCTGATGATCTCAGGTCTGTGGCGCGGGCCCGTGGCCGCCGCGGGCCGCGCGCTGATCCGCTTGTCGCTGCGGGCCGCACGCGCGCTCACCGGGCCGCTGCGGCGGTTCTCGGCGCTGGTGTTGCTCGACTTCCGCCTGCGCGGCCGCGCGAGTGCGGCCTCCGCGGCCTCCGAGGAGCGCCCTGCAGCCTGAGCCGGTCCGGCCTGCTTTGGGGTTGCGTGCCGATTGCCGATCAGTAGCACAAGATTGAACCGTAGGCCTCATATGCGAGGCCAACGGTTCAATCTTGAGTCGAGGGGTGCCGATCTGCACACACAAACCGTCTCTCAGCGGTGGGCGGCGATGCTGCGGGCGTGGACGCCGGCCGGACGACGCGGACCCTCCAGGCCCCAATGGGCGGTCCGCAGGACCGCTTCGATGATGATCCTCCAGTTGATCTTGGAAGCACCCTCGCTGCGCTCGGTGAAGGTGATGGGAATCTCCACCACCCGGAATCCGGTCCGCCAGGTACGCAGCGCCATCTCCAACTGGAAGGCGTAGCCGTCGGAGTGCACGGTGGCGAGGCCCACCTCGGTCAGCACCACGCGGCGGAACGCGCGGAAACCGGAGGTGGCATCCGCCACCGGCAGTCCCGTCATGAGCCGCACATACCGGTTGCCGCCCGAGGACAGCGCCAGCCGGTGCGGGGACCAGTCGACCACCCGCCCACCAGGCACGTAGCGCGAGCCGATCACGAGATCGGCGCCCTCCAGCGCGGCGACCAGGCGGGCGAGGTCCGCCGGGTCGTGGGACAGGTCGGCATCCATCTCGCAGATCGCGTCGTAGTCGCGCTCCAAAGCCCAACCGAGGCCCGCGCGGTACGCCGGTCCGAGCCCACTCTTGCCGGGCCGATGCAGTACATGGACGCGCGCGTGGGCCCTGCACAGGGCATCCGCCAGTTCCCCGGTGCCGTCGGGCGAGGAGTCGTCGACGATCAGGACGTCAAGGTCGCCTACGGCATCGAGGCTGCGCATCACCGCCCGTTCCAGGGTGGCCCGCTCGTTGTACGTGGGAACGACGACAATCGCTTGCACCGCGCAAGCCTACTACCGCCGCAGCAGCGGGTGAGCTGTGAGCGGCGCTTCAGAACTTCAGCGGCAGCGGCTTGCCGACCAGCGAACCCCTGGTCTTGGTCTTGGCGATCCGCCGGGCCACCTCGACCAACCGATGGCTGGCGGGAGCGTCGGGGTCGGCCAGCACCAGCGGGGTCCCGGCGTCCGCACCTTCGCGCAGCCGCAGGTCGATCGGGATCGACCCCAGCAGCTCGGTGTTCAACTCGGCCGCGAGCAGCTGGCCACCGCCCTCGCCGAAGATCCGGTATTCCCTGCCGGTGTCCGGCGCGATGAACGTCGCCATGTTCTCGATGACCCCGGCGACCTTCATGCCTGTCTGGGCGGTCGTCTGGCCGGCGCGCAGCGCAACCCGCTGCGCCGCCTGCTGCGGTGTGGTGACCACCAGCATGTCGGCATTCGGGAGCATCTGCGCCAGCGAGATGGCGATGTCCCCGGTGCCCGGCGGCAGGTCACACAGCAGGAAGTCGAGGTCGCCCCAGTGCACGTCGGCCAGGAACTGCTGCAGGGCCCGGTGCAGCATCGGTCCGCGCCAGATCACCGGCCGCTCGGCGTCGATGAAGAAGCCGATCGAGATGACCTTGACCCCGTGACCCTGCAGCGGCATCACCATGCCGTTGAACGCCACCGGTCTGCCCTGCACGCCCATCATGCGGGGGATCGAGTAGCCCCAGATGTCGGCGTCCAGCACGCCGACCTCGTAGCCATCCTGTGCCAGGGCCACCGCCAGATTGGTCGTGATCGAGGACTTGCCGACGCCGCCCTTGCCGGACGCGATCGCGATCACCTTGGTGTCGCTGTCGACCTGGGCGAAGGGGATGACCGGCTGGCCACCCGGCGCCTTCTGCGCCCCGCCGCGCAGTCGCTCGGCGAGCGCGCCGCGCTGCTGCTCGGTCATCGAGCCGAAGGTGATGTCCACCCGGTCCACGCCACCGAGCGTCTTGACGGCCTGGGTGACGTCCTTGGTGATCTTGTCCTTGAGCGGGCAGCCGGGAACGGTGAGGGTGATCTCGAGGTCCACGACGCCGCCCTCGATGCGGACGTTTTTCACCATGTCCAGTTCGGTGATCGGCTTGCCGATCTCCGGGTCCTGGACGGTGGCCAGGGCCTGCATGACCTGGTCGTTCGTGGGCACGGGATTCCAATCCAAGAGGGGCGCACGTTGCCGGCACTGTGGACCCTCATGCTATCGGCCGGGCCGGCAGGCCGCAGAGCGGGGGAGCCGGCCGAGGCCACACGTGCAGGAGGGCGGAAAGGGTCGTTTATCGTGGGTCGCCATGACTTCTGCTTCGCGGTGGCGTACTTGGCCGCGGACCCTGATCCTGCTGCTGCTGACGACGGTGGGAGGCTGCCGCGTCGGCGTCGACATCGGTCTGGAGGCGGACCGCGACGGCTCCGGTGCGCTCACCGTGGGGATGCGCGCGGATGCCGAGGCGCTGCAGCGCGGGGCGGCCGCGGGCGCTGATCCGCTGGAGCCGCTCGTCAAGGCGGGCGAGCGGCTGCGCGACGAGGGATGGTCGCTGCGCGACCGCACCGATGACCTGGGCAACCGCCAGGTCCAGCTCGCCACCCGCTTCGCCGACCCGGCCGAGCTCACTGTGCTGGCCGCCGACCTCGGCGAGGCGCTCGCCGGGCCGGAAGGGCGACCGCTGGAATCCCTCGATCTCGTGGTGACCGAGCACCGGGTGCGAGTGGAGGCCACGGCGGCGCTGCAGCCGACCGATGCGGTCACCGAATACGGGCTATCGCCCGAGCAGGTGGTCGAACTGCTGCGGGAGCGCCAGGCGATCGACTATCGGGTGCGAGTGACGCTGCCGGGCGAGGTGCTCGAGCACAACGGGACCCTGGTGGAGGGTGGCACCCTGGAGTGGCGCATCCCTCCGGGCGAGCGGGTCGACATCCGCGTGGAGGGGTTGCGCCCCACGGGTCCGGACTGGCTGCTGGTGCTGCTCGGCGCCGCGATCGTCGTGAACGCGCTCGTCCTGGTCGGGTTGCTGGTGGCCGAGCGACGGCGACGCCGGCGCAGGCCAGGCGTCAGGACGCAGGCCAGGCGTCAGGAGCTGACCTTGTCCTGTTCGCGATCGGCGCGGATCCGGGCCTTCTCGCGGCGGACGTAGGCGGCCTTGGCCTTGGCGCGGGCGACGCGCTCGCTCTTGCCCTCGGCGATCAGCTGGTCGAAGACCTCTTGGTCGAGCTGCGCCTCGACGTGGATGTCGTCCTCGGCCATCTTCGGGGCGCCATTACCCTCTCCGGCGGCCGTGGCGGCCGCCGGGCCGGCATCCGCCCCCGCTCCCGCGGCGGCGGGTGCGGCCGCGCGAGGCTGCGGGGGCCTGGAGCCGGCGGGGCGGAAGCGCGCGGTCAGCTCCACCATCGTGCAGTTGGCCCGCCAGCGTTCCAGCGCCTCGTCGCCGTCCCGCAGGTTCAGGCGCTTACCGAGCCCGGACCGGCCGATCCTGTTGAACAGCGCGTCGTCCGGGGGGACCACGCGCACGGACGCGGGCACCTGGACGATGCGGCTGCGATGGTCCTTGGAGCGCACGGTCAGCTTGACCTCACTGACATCGCCCAGATTGGGGACCTGCTGCTCACCCGGGCCGCTCAGGACGTAGACCTTGCCGCTGTCGAGCACGAACCACACCGGCTGCTGGTGTGGATCAACGTCCCGGCCGCGCCGGTCGCGGGGCTGCGGGACCTCCAGCCACAGGATGGAACCCTTCTGCAGCGCCTTGGTGAAGGTCTGTTCCAGGGCCACCCATGGGTCCCCACCCAGGCCAGCCTCGATGAACACCGGGATTGAGGCGACCTCCTCGTCGTTGACGAAGAACGTCAGGCTGTGCTCCTCATTACTGTCGATCCGCAGTCCGCGCACCGTGTCGACGAACTGGTCCTCGAACATCTCCCCGCTGAGATGGATGCGGCGGACGCTCGAGCGGAAGCGCTCTCGCCCCTGATCGTCGGCGATCGTGAAGTACTCGGTCGAAGAACCCTGAGGTCCCTGATACCTGCGCATGATCATCGCCGGACGGGCTACGCCGGGCAGTCCGCCGTCGACGCGGACAACAGGATCAAGCAGGCTCGGGTCGACCCGGCTCGCCTCGTAGATCTCACTGTCCAGGGCGAGTGCGTCGTGCAGGTCCGCGCGGGCCATGGGGGAGGCCTCCTGATGGTCATGCGGCGTTCGGTGGCGCCGCCGAAGCTGGTCTTGAAAGGCGCTTGATCGCGAGTGTACGCGGGCGGCGCGTAGGCTCTCCCGCGGAGGTGGGGACAGGGGGCGGGATGGAGGCGACAGAGCTTTGGGCGACCAGTCGGCAGACGTCGCTGCGCCTGGTCGCCTACGGCCGGGCCGGGCGGGCGTCCTGGGGGCCGTCGCGCCGCCTTCGCCAGGCAGGTGGTCGAGCGCTGCGAGCCGGCCCGCCCGGTCAGAGCCGGTCGAACACCGCCTCGCCCAGCCAGGTGACGACGGTCACGACCAGCGCGCCCAGGAAGGTGGCGCCGAAGCCGGTCGAGGACAGCCCGAGATCGAGTTGGCCGGAGAGCCAGATCACCACGGCGAAGGCCAGCGCGTTCACCACCAGCAGGAACAGTCCCAGGGTCAGCAGGACCAGGGGCAGGCTGAGCACCGTGAGGATCGGCTTGACCACCATGTTGACGATGGCGAGCAGCACCGCGACCCCGAGCAGCGCGCCGATGCCGCCCACGAAGCTCAGTCCGTCCACCAACTGCACGGCGGCCCAGACCCCCGCCGCGTACAGCACCAATCTGATGATCAGGCCCACGCCATATCCCCTCTCCTGTGCGCTCGTCCGGGACTGGCGTCGCTCGTCCCGCGATCTCCCTGATGTTCACGGAAACTCACCCGCCCCGACCCCCGCACCAATGGGCAGGGTCGAACCGAGGCGGCATGTGGCCGCCGACCGGGTGTGTCATGGGCTGAGGCGGCGTCCGCGCAGGTACAGCGGGATCCCCCCAGAGGGGTCGCCCCGCGAAGCATGCGCGAGAGGGTCATCAGCGTGCGGGACCGGTCGGGCGTTACTGCAGGTCGCGCTTCAGCAGTTCCAGCAGCATCGCGTCGCGCCATTCGCCGTCAGGTCCGCGCTCGCACTGCCGCATGAGTCCGACCGGCCGGAAGCCAACCCGCTGGTAGGTCCGCACGGCCTTGTCGTTGCCCGCGTTCAGGCTGATCGACAGCCGATGGTGGCCCTTGTCATAGAGAAGGTGACGGGCGAGGGTCCGGACCGTGTCCGCACCCAGACCCTTACCGTGCCAGGCGTAGTCCAGAAAGACGTCGATCGTGGCGTGCCGATAGTCGCGCGCCGGCTCCTCGTAGTACTGGGCGCCGCCGATGAGCTGTGCCTGGACGTCGATCGCGAAGGCACCGAACCCCGGGGTGCCCGCGAACTCGCGCTGGGCCTGCCCGGGTTCGTAGTGGGGCAGCCAGTGGCCGACCTCGGGCTGGCGGAGGATCTCTTCGAGCCGGCCGACGTCCTCAGCCGTGACCGGCCGAAGCGTCACGGTCGTGCCGTACAGCAAGGGCATGCGTCTCCTCGCCCGCCTTCATGGATCAAGCGGTGTCCGTCGCGGACCCGCGAACACGCCCGACCCCAGCTCGCCCGGAGTCTACAGGAGGGCGCAAACCGCCAGACCGCGCCGCGCGGTCTCACTGGCGGCAGGCCAGCGCCCCGCTGAGCGGGGTGGTACCGGAGAGGTTCTGCAGCCGCATAGACTGTGAGGATCAGATCCGGGGGATTGCGGTGGTTACTCGCGGGGTGGAGTTCGTCGAATCCGTGGCTGAGGCGGTGTCCCTCGGACTGCTGGTCACGACCCCCGACGGCCAGGCGGTGTGGTCGAACCAGGCTCTGCGCGCCCTGCTGGGCGTAGACCCCGCGATCGTCGGCCTCGCCGAACTGCCTCCGCTGCCTCCCGAAACGGTCGCCGCCGGGCGCGAGATCGCCTGGACCGGTCCTGACGGTTCGCGTCGCTTGCTGGGCGTGACGCCTCGCTCTTTGGGGAAGGGTACCGACGGCGACGGGACTCCCGGGCTGATCCTCTACGAGTTCTGTGACATCACCCTCCGGCACCAGTACGAGAAGCGGACCCACCATCGCGAGTGGCGGCTGTCGCGGGTCGAGGCTCTGGCCAAGTTCGGCACCTGGGAGTGGGACCTGGAGACTGACTCGGTCGAGTGGTCCGAGGAGCTGCTCGGAATGTTCGGCTACCCCACGGGCGCCCACCTCGACTACCACGACTGTCGGGCGCTTGTGCACCCCGAGGACGTCGGGCTCGTCGAGAGCGTCCTCATCGAGGCGCTCCAG
The DNA here is from genome assembly GCA_009379795.1 of Nitriliruptorales bacterium. Lineage (GTDB taxonomy): Bacteria > Actinomycetota > Nitriliruptoria > Euzebyales > Egibacteraceae > WHTC01. The sequence goes on from WHTC01000027.1 coordinate 16,169, forward strand.
ACGACCGGGCCCTTCACCTCCACCCACCGGATGTATCTGGCGGACCGCGTCACCCAGCGGTGGTTCGAGTGCTACGGGGAGGTCATCACCGATGAGTCGGGCCATCCGATCCGTGTCCTGGGTACCGCCCATGACATCACCGAGCAGCGGCGGATCCAGGAAGAGCTCGAGTACCTCGCGGAGCACGACCCGCTCACGAGCCTGCCCAACCGGCGCAGTATCGCCGCCCACCTGCGCGAGCGGCTCGACTGCTACGCGCCGTCCGGCGCGCTGCTCCTGGTCGACATCGACCACTTCAGGGATATCAACGACCTGCGCGGGCACATGGTCGGTGACACGGTGCTGCGGAGCCTCCCGCCGTTGCTGGCCAAGTGGAGCGACCCTCGCGCCCTGCTCGGCCGGCTCAGCGGTGACGAGTTCGCCATCGTGCTGCCCGACGGGGATGCGGCCTCGACGCTGGCCGCCGCCGAGTCGCTGTGCGATGCCGTGGCACGGCATCCCTTCGTCGCCGAGGGCGCCGCGCTGCGGATCACCGTGAGCATCGGCGCCGCGCCGCTGGCGCCCGCGCGGGACAGTGAGGTGTTGCTCGCCAACGCCGACCTCGCACTGCACGAGGCGAAGCGGGCGGGCAGGAGCCGCGCGCGGTTGCTCGCCCCCGAGCAGTAGTACCACGCGTTCCAGCGGGTGTCGGTCCTCCAGCGCGTGCACGACTCGCTTGACGCGGGCCGCATGGCGCTGGACGCGCAACCCATTCTCGACCTCGCCACCGGCCAGGTGATGAACTACGAGTTGCTGGTCCGCCTGCGGGACGGCATCGAGCCCCTGCTCGCTCCCCCGGAGTTTCTCCCATCGGTGGAGCGCACCGACCTCATGCTCCGGCTTGATCGTTGGGTGATCGGGCAGGCGGTCGCCACGCTGGCCACCGAGGCCGCGCGTCGCGAGGGGTTGTCGCTGGAGGTCAACGTCTCGAGTCGGACGCTGGAGGACCCCAGCTTCGCCGATGACGTCCTGAACCGTCTGCGCGCGGCTGGCGTCGAGCCCTCGCGCCTGGGGCTGGAGGTCACCGAGAGCGCGGCGATCACCAGCCTGGACGCGTGCCGCCGTCTCGCTGAGCGGCTGACCGTGGCAGGCTGCCGTTTTATCCTCGACGACTTCGGGGTTGGATTCGGTTCGTTCGTCTATCTCAAACGGGTGCCCTTCACGGCGGTGAAGATCGCGGGGGAGTTCGTGCAGCAGGCCGATCGCACCGCCAGGGACATGGTGCTGGTCGAGTCGGTCGTGCGCGCGGCCCGGGGTCTGGGGATGCGGACCATCGCCGAGTACGTCGATCGCGAGGCCCTGGTCTCCACGCTCCGGCGGCTGGGTGTGGACGGTGCGCAGGGCTTCCACGTCGGCCGGCCCGGTCCGCTGGCCGATCTGCTCACCGGTTAGCCACGATCTCAGCGCTGGACGCCGCGGATCTGCTGGGCCTCGATACCCGGCATCACCCAGGGCTGCCGAGCCGACCGGTCCCAGGTCAGGCCCGGGTCGCCGGGGTCGAGTCCGGCGAGTTCCATCTGCATCGGCTGCAGGTACTCGATCCTGTCACCACCGACCACGCGGAAGGGACGGTCGTGCCCCGGGTAGATGACGTCGGACTCCTCCAGGATCCGGTCGATGCTCGCGCGTGCCTTCTCCTCGCTCCAGAAGACCAGTGGATTGATCCTCGTCAATGCAACCGTGGAGTAGTGCAGGACGTCGCCGGTGATCGCGCCCACACCCTCGTCAGTCTCGACCAGCACGGAGATACAGCCGGGCGAGTGGCCCGGGGTATGAAGGATCCGCACGCCGGGTTCGATCTCGTGACCGTCCTCGACCTCCTGGATGTTGGACTGGGTCTCGATCATGGCCCCCGTCCAACGAGGGGTCGCCCAGTCGTTGACATGGGGGTCCTGAGCGTACTTTCTCTCCCAACTGTGGAGCACGGTCGGGGCGTGGTCGAACAGGTCGAGGTTCTGCGCATGGTCCCAGTGGGCGTGGGTCATCACGGTGGCGTCGATGTCGCCCGGCGTCAGTCCGCGCTCCGCGAGCGCGGCCAGGAGGACGTTGCGCCGTCCCACGTGCCCCACATCGACGAGGGTTCGCTGCTCCCCCTCGATGAGCACCATCGTGCAGAAGCCGATGACGCCTTGGGCGGCTCGCATCGGATGGCCGTTCAGCAGCACGTCGATCTTCGGCATCGCGTTGTTGCTCCTCTCGGGTCGATCACAGGGCGGCGGTTCAGTCGAGCAGTGGAGCGCGTTCGGGCAGCCAGTAGCCGGGCACGGGATCCGAGTACGGTCCGGCTCCCCGACGCTCCTGGACGAGCACGTCGCGGCGGTGGCCGTCAGCGAACCTTCCGTTGAGGGCATCCCGCAGCCAGTCGGCGAGGAACGGGTAGATGTCAAGTCCGCCAAGGTTGCGGCAGGCGACGGGGATGTGGAAGTCGTTCTCGATGACCCAGAACTCCTTGGGACCCTGAATGCGCTCGTAGACGTCGTAGGCGTCCTCGAGGTAGCACAAGGGGTCGTACTCACCGATCACCTGCAACGAGGGGCACCTGATTTGGGCCGCCTCGTCGAGGAGTCCCATCTGCTCAGCCAGGTCGTCGAATTCGTCCTCGTCGTGGATGCCCGCCATGTACATGAACATCTGCTTGAACCGTGGCGAGGCGAACTGGAAGAGCGGCCGCTTGCTGCCGTAGCACGCGGCGGCCGTCGCGATGGCCTTGACCCGCGAGTCGAGCGCGGCCAGCCGCGTACCCCAGTGGGACCCCATGCTGAAGCCGGAGACCGCGATCTTGCCGGCGTCGACGTCGGGACGCTCGACCATGGCGTCAACGAAGGCGGTGGCGGCTCGCTCGTAGTTGTCAGCGGTGACGCGGACCTTGCGGAGGTTCGACACTCCCTGGCCCGGCCCGTCAATGGACAGGATGTGCAGCCCGCGCCTGGCCCAGGGGTTGTTGGCGGGGTGCGGCATGGCCTCCTTGGTCATGTCCATGCCGGGGCAGAAGATGACCAGGGGTGCGGGGCTCGGGCCGGTCGTGCGGTGGAGGATCCCCGACATCAGGTGATCTTCCCAGGCGATCTCCACCCGTTCGATCGCCCCATTCGAGAGCGCAACGATGCGGTCGTAGCAGGCGCTCATGCGGTCGTGCAGGAAGGTCTTCTCGGGGTTGTCGTCCTCGAAGATCACATGCTGACCGTGACGGTAGGTCTCGACCGCTTCGTAGTACAAGGCGGTGGCGGTCTCGGCGTGGCCCGCCTCGTCGGCAGCCCTGGCGAGCGCTTCCTTGTGCGCACCCTCGCGGTGCATGACCCTGGGGATCATCCGGTAGCTCTTCGCCTCCGGTGGGAAGCGCCGGTAGTCATAGGCGAAGTTCTGTTCGCGGCCGGTCGTCTTGATGATCCAGTCCAGCATCCACTGCTGGTTGTCGCGTTGCCGTTCCTGCCGCATCGATGTGCCGTCGTTGGTCAGCATTTCTCACACCTCGTAGTCAGGCGAAGGGGTGGGTGGTGACGCCGGTCCGTTGCGCGAGGTCGATCAGGCGAGTGATGGTGCCTTCGGCCAGTGGGACGCCGTCGGACCGTATCCGCGTCTCGCGCTGCGGCGCCTGGTCGCCGGGTATGCGGATCGGCGGCATGCCCTCCATGCTCGTGGAGTCGCGGATCTCCCGGATCCGATGATCGACCTCGGCGGTGAACTCCTCGAGAGGACGGAACAGGTCCGGACGCACCGCGAGCATCAGCTGCCCGGTGTTGGTCGCGGTGCGGTAGTCGGCGTTGAAGTCAATGGTGGCGCTGCCGAACGCCGCGTCGTTCAGGACACCCGCGAGCAGGCCGATGACCAGGTTGAGGCCGTAGCCCTTGTAGCCGCCGATGGGCAGGAGGAAGCCCTCGCCGGCTCTCGTGGGGTCGGTGAGCGGCTGGCCGTCGCGGTCCACCATCCAGCCCTCGGGCATGGTCTCACCGCGCTCGGCGGCGACCTTGACGCGCCCGTATGACACGTTGGTGGTGGCCATGTCCAGCACCAGAGGGGGTTCCTGGCCGGCTGGGATCGCAACGGCGATGGGGTTGGTGCTGAGCAGCAGGTCGACGCCGCCCCAGGGGGGCATGTGGTTGGCGTTGCCGACCGCCATGTACACCCCGATGAGGCCGCGCGGCAGCGCCATCGAGGCATACACGCCGCCGGCTCCCGCATGGTTGGAGCCGCGGATGCCGACCCAGCCGATGCCGCTCTGCTCCGCCTTGTCCAGGGCAGTGGCCACCGCGTGAGTCACGACGACCTGGCCGATGCCGTTGTCGCCGTCAACGAGCGCGCTGACAGGCGTCTCGTGAACCAGCCGGATGTCGGGGCGCAGGTTGTAGCCGCCCTCCTCCAACCGCCTGGCGTACGAAGGGAGACGGAAGATGCCGTGGCCGCTCATGCCCCGAAGGTCGGCTTCGATCATGCGCTCGGCGGTGGTCGCCGCGTGCGCTTCCAGAACGCCGTAGGACGTCAGGACGGCCCGGATGAAGCCGGTCAATTCCTCGATCGGGTAGCAGCGGTTCGCCATGGAGTCCCCTCAGCCAGTCGAGCCCGGTCCGCTCGGCATTCTGCGGATCGCCCTGCTCGTGCGGTGACCAGCGGACCGCCGCCGAAGCTCGCGCTGAACATAGGCAGCGGCCTCTGGCCGCGTCAAGCTACCGGCTCAGCGCCTCGACAAGAGTTCGCCGTCCCCATCGTGTACGTTGAATCTGGGTATTCGTCCGCTCACCGTCGGGCGATCTGGCCGGACCGGGTCGACTATGCGAAGACTGCCGCTCCACACTGTCGGGGTTCTGGCCTTCGCGATGGTCGTCGTCGGATGCCAGTCGTCGCCGCCCGTCGGGGGTGACCAGACCACGAACGCGGAAACCGAGACCGCCACCGATACGCCGCCCCAGCCGCCGACCGAGAAGGCGACGATCGAGCCGCCTGAGCCCCCCGCCGGGGACACCACGGTGAACTTGCCGGGCCTGCCCATCGGGGGACCCTCGCAGGTCGTCTCCGGCTCCCTGCAATGCGTCGAGGTCTCCTGGGTCGGCCCGGACATCCCCGACGAGCTGCGCATCAGCGATATCAGGATCTCGTTCGACCCTTCCGACGCGTTCGCGCGGTCAACGGAAGACTGCGGCGGCGAGCCCGTGTGCACCGACTTCGCCTTCACCTCCGCGAGCCTGACGTGCACGGTGCCGGTCGCCTGGACGGACAGGACGCGGAGCGAGTCGGGGAACCTGCTCCTCTCCGGCGTCCTCACCTGTCCGTCGGATGCCAGCGAAGAGTGCGGAAAGTTCCAAGACGACGTCGAGGAGGCCGGGGAGTTGACCATCCCGCTCGAGCCTGCGCCGCCGCCGGAGGAACCGGAGGAAACGGAACCGCCCACCGATGAGCCGACTGGTGAAACCACCGATGAGCCGACTGGTGAACCCACCGGCTGAACCCGTGGGAGAAGCCGACGTAGGCGGCCAGGATGGAGGCCGCCAACTCGAACGGCTCTACGGCATCGCCACGACCTTCGTCGCCCCGGCCTCGTTGCTCAGTGCGCTGCTGTTCTACTTCGGCTACGTCTTCTCCCGCGCGCAGTACGCGTACTTCGGGGTGGACGTTGACGCTATCGGCCTGAGCACCCGCGACTACGTGATGCGCAGCCCCCAGGCTCTGCTCGTGCCGCTGCTGGTCATCGCACTCGGCGGAACCGCGCTGCTGGTCGCGCATCTTGCGCTGCGCAGCCGCGACATTCCGTTGGCCGTGGTCCGGGCAACGTTCGTCGTTGCCGCCGTCGTGCTGTTGGCCGGGCTGGTCCTGCTCTTCGGCTATGAACAGTACGGCGGCTGGGGGCCGTATGGCGCGGTCACTCCGCTCCTGATCACCACGGGCGTGGCACTGGCGGCGTATGCCGCGCGGTGGCCGGCAGCGCCGGGGTTCTTGGCGGGGGGAAAAGGGACCGGACCGGCGGTGGTACGACGTGGCGCACTGATGCTGGCCCTCGTCGTCATCGCGACATGCCTGTTCTGGGCAACGGCGACCCTGGCCGAGTGGACCGGACGCGGGACCGCGAAGGAAACGGCGCGGGAGCTCGACCAGCTGCCGCTGGTCATCCTCGACACGCAGGAGAGACTCTTCCTCACCGACGGGGTGGTGGAGGAGTCCGTCCTGCCGACGCACGAAGGGCAGACGTTCCGCTACCGGTACCGGCGGCTGCGCCTGCTCGTCCAGGGCGACGAGCGGATGTTCCTGGTCCCGGACCAGTGGACGGCAAGCAACTCCGCTCTCGCCGTCTCCCTCGACGGGTCGGTGCGCGTCCAGTTCCGGTTCATCAACGATCCCCCATGACAAGTGCGCGAGGGGGGAGTTGAACCCCCACCCCCGAAGGGACCAGGACCTAAACC
>WHTC01000051.1 GCA_009379795.1 Nitriliruptorales bacterium
AGGACGCCAGGTCGCGTGGAGGCCTGACCGGCCCGCCGGGGCGGCGAGGGGGCAGGGTCGGGTGGGCCGGTTCTGCCGGGTTCTGCTGGTCACGGGGGTCGATGGGTCCGGATCGTATGGCCGTCGGGGCCGGTCCAGGTGCAGACGCCGGTGTCGGGGTCGAAGGTGACGTGCCACCGACCGGTGGTGATCAGGTCGTGATGCGCCTGGCACAGCGGGATGGTGGCGTTGAGGTCGGTCTGGCCACCGTGCTCCCAGGCGTGTTCGTGGTGGGCTTGGGTCCAGGCCAGGGGCCGGTCGCAGCCGGGCCCGCGGCAGTGGCGGTGGACCATCTCCAGCACGGCGCGCAGCCAGGGCGGCAGAGTGCGGTGGGTGCGTCCGACGTTGACGATGCGCCAGGGACCCATGGTGAGCACGGCGGTGACCTTGGATTCCAGCGCGAGGCGGCGGGCCCGGGCGGCGGTCACCGCGGTCACGTGCGCCAGGGTGACCTGTCCGGTCTCCAGCGCGGTCCGCAGGGCCGGCAGGTGGCGCAGCCGCCGGGCGGCCTCCGCCTGCCTGGCGGCGGGGCCGTGGTCCAGGCGGGTGCCGGTGCGATACTGCCGGCCCCCCAGCGGCCCGCCGCGCCCCGCCGTCTCATTGTCACGAACATGTGTTCGATTCTAGATCACAGCGACGACCGCAACGCATTTTCCACATTTCGGCGAGCCAGATCGAACAGCGGTTTCTCGCTCCCGCGCGCGGTGAACCGCATCTGCGGGTCTCCGTCCTGAATCTGTGGACGGCAATGTGACCATCGGGCGTGTCGTGACAGCGTGCCGGGTATGCCAGCGCCACTTACCTGAGTCAAAGAGAAGTGCACCCCGTAGGCCCCAGAGCCGCTCCACCGGACGGTTCCGCACCCACCGGAGGTTGGCGGCCGGCCGCCGGCCCGCACTACCATCGGCCCGGAAAGCCACCTGATAGGGGCGAGCGCTGAGCGACTTCCTGCAACAGGCCTGCACGTCCGCACGCGCACGTGTGGCCGAGGCACGCAAAGGCTGTCCAGAGCCCGATCTGCGCGCCGCGATCGCCGACCTTCCCGCGCCGCCTCCGTTCGCCGATGCGCTCGCCGCGCCCGGGGTGGCGGTGATCGCCGAGGTCAAGCGGGCCAGCCCTTCCCGGGGTGAGATGGTCGACATCCCCGATCCGGTCGCGCTGGCCGGCGCGTACGCGGTCGGTGGCGCGGCGGCGGTCAGCGTGCTGACCGAGCCGCGCTGGTTCCGGGGCACCCTTGACGACCTCGCGGCCGTCACCGCCGCCGTGGCGCTGCCCGTGCTGCGCAAGGACTTCATCGTCGAGGGCTACCAGGTGCTGGAGGCGCGCCTGTCCGGCGCCGCCGCGGTGCTGCTGATCGTCGCTGCACTGGACGACGCGGCCCTGCGTGACCTGCTGATCGTCACCGCCGAGACAGGCCTGGACGCGCTGGTCGAGGTGCATGACGTTACCGAGGCGGAACGGGCGGCCTGCGCGCTGGACGCCGCCGCCGCCGGCCGCCTGCCGGTCGTCGGCGTCAACGCCCGTGATCTGACCACGCTGGCGGTCGATCCCGACCGCTTCGCCGCGGTCCGCACCGCCCTGCCCACCGGCACCCTGGCCGTTGCCGAGAGCGGGGTGCGCACCGCCGCCGATGTCGCGAGGCTGGCCGGTTTGGGCGCTGACGCCGTGTTGGTCGGTGAGCATGTGGCCACCGCCCCCGATCCCGCGGCGGCCGTCGCCGACCTCCTGGCCGGTGAGCACCTCCGGACGCCCACCGCAGCCACCTCGTCGAGGAGCACCGTGTGACCGCCATGTCCGACCTTCATACCGCCGGTGGCGCCGCCGGCACGGCGACCCCAGGCCACTACGGCCGTTTCGGCGGCCGGTTCGTCCCTGAGGCGCTGATGGAGGCGCTGGACGAACTGGAGGGGGCGTTCCAGGCTGCGAGCGAGGACCCGGCGTTCCGAGCGCGCCTCGCCGATCTGCAGCGCCACTACGGCGGGCGCCCGACCCCGCTGTACCTGGCGAGCCGCCTGACCGAGCGAGCCGGCGGAGCGCGCATCTACCTCAAGCGTGAGGATCTGGCCCACACCGGCAGCCACAAACTCTGCAACGTCCTGGGCCAGGGCCTGCTCACCGAGCGCATGGGCAAGCGCCGGGTGATCGCCGAGACCGGCGCTGGCCAGCACGGTGTCGCCACCGCCACCATCGCCGCGCTGCTCGGCATGGACTGTGTGGTCTACATGGGCGAGGAGGACTGCCGCCGCCAGCGCCTCAACGTGGTGCGCATGCAACTCATGGGCGCTGAGGTGGTGCCGGTGACCGCTGGCAGCCGCACCCTCAAGGACGCGATCAACGAGGCGATGCGGGACTGGGTCACCAACGTGGAGAGCACCCACTACCTGCTCGGCTCGGCGGTCGGACCGCACCCGTTCCCGCTGCTGGTCCGCGAGTTCGTCAAGGTGATCGGCCAGGAGATCCGCGCCGAGATGCTCCAGCGCGAGGATCGGCTGCCCGATGCGGTGGTCGCCTGCGTCGGCGGCGGCTCCAACGCCATCGGCGCGTTCCACCCGTTCATCGAGGATCGCGATGTGCATCTGGTGGGCGTGGAGGCCGCCGGGGAGGGCATCGACACCGGCCGGCACTCGTCGACGATCGGCGGGGGGAGCGAGGGCATCCTGCACGGCGCCCGCTCGTTCGTCCTGCAGGACGACTACGGGCAGGTCCGCCCGACCCACTCGGTGTCGGCCGGGCTGGACTATCCGGGAGTCGGCCCCGAGCACGCCTGGCTCGCCGACACCGGCCGAGCCACCTACACCGCGGCGACCGACGCCGAGGCGCTGGAGGGCTTCAAGCTGCTCAGCGAGCTGGAGGGGATCATCCCGGCGCTGGAACCCGCGCACGCGGTGCTGCCGGCGATGCGGCTGGCCCACGAGCTCGGTCCGGACGGCGTCGTCGTGCTCAACCTCTCCGGGCGCGGCGACAAGGATGTCGACGAGGTGCTGGAGGTGCTCGAGGAGTTGGGGGGCCGCCAGTGAGCGTCACCGATCCGCGCCCGGGCGCGACCACGACCGGCCCTCACACGACCACGGCCGCCATCCGCGCGGCCAACGACGCCGGCCGCGCCGCGCTGGTCATCTACCTGCCCGCCGGTTTTCCGGACCTAGACACCTCCCGGGCGTGTTTGGAGGCCGCGGCGGACGCGGGCGCCGATCTGCTGGAGGTCGGCTTCCCCTATTCCGACCCGCTCATGGACGGCCCGACCATCCAGTCAGCCAACCAGGTGGCGCTGGATCACGGCTACACGCCCGCCGACGACTTCGCGATGTGTGGGCGGTTGACCGCCTCCGTCGGCGTTCCCGCCCTGGTGATGACCTACTACAACCTGGCGTGGCACTACGGCGGTACGGACCGGCTCGAGTCCTTCGCCGCCGCCGCCCGCGACGCCGGGTTGGCTGGGGCGATCCTGCCGGACCTGCCCGCCGACGAGGGCGGGCCGTGGCTGAGCCGCGCCGCGGCGCACGACCTGGCAACCGTGTTCCTGGCCGCGCCGACCTCGACCGACACGCGCCTGGACGCCGTGGCCGAAGCCAGTACCGGCTTCGTGTACGCGACCTCCACGCTGGGCGTGACGGGAGAGCGCCGCTCGCTGTCCGCGACGGCCGCGCCCCTGGTCGCCCGCATCCGCGAGCGTACGGCCAAGCCGGTGGGCGTGGGCATCGGCGTCACGAGCGCTGAGCACGCCGCCGAGGTGGCCGGGTTCGCCGACGGGGTGATCGTGGGCTCGGCCGCGGTCAGGGCCGCTGGCCAGCGTGGGCCCGCGGGGGTGGCCACGCTGGTCCGTGACCTGGCTGCCGGTTGCCGCCGCTGAGCCACGACCACGGCTGATCCGGCCGCCGGGCCGCCGCCGCTCCATTGACGCCGCTCACCGGCGGTGCAAGGCTCCCTTGACCAACCGGCAGGCGGGCCCCGAGCAGCCCCGCGGAAGGGAGCTGCCGTGGCGAAGACACCAGCGGCAGGGGACGCCAAGGTCGAGGGGAACGGGCAGGCCGTCACGCTTGACGACAAGGCCTACACGACCAAGAACGGGGTCCGGAGGCTCAAGCGCAGGATCTACGAGCAGGAGCTCGCCCGGCTGCAGATCGAGCTCGTGAAGCTGCACGAGTGGGTGAAGGCCAGCGGCGCGCGGGTCGTGATCGTGTTCGAAGGACGCGATGCGGCCGGCAAGGGCGGGGTCATCAAGCGCATCACTCAGAGCCTGAACCCCCGCATCGCTCGGGTTGTGGCCCTGGGCACCCCGACTGAGCGTGAGAAGACGCAGTGGTACTTCCAGCGCTACGTGGCCCATCTGCCCGCCGCGGGGGAGATGGTCCTGTTCGACCGCAGTTGGTACAACCGAGCGGGAGTCGAGCGGGTCATGGGCTTCTGCAGCTACGAGGAGTACCGGGAGTTCATGCGCAGCTGCCCCGAGTTCGAGCGCATGCTCGTCCGGTCGGGCATCACGCTGCTGAAGTACTGGTTCTCGGTGAGCGACGAGGAGCAGGAGCGACGCTTCGAAAGCCGTCTGGATGACCCGACCAGACGCTGGAAGCTGAGTCCCATGGACCTGGAGTCACGCACCCGCTGGGTCGAGTACTCGCGGGCCAAGGACGACATGCTGATGCACACCGACATCGCTCAGGCGCCCTGGTACGTCGTCCAGGCCGACGACAAGCGCCGGGCCCGGCTGAACAGCATCAGCCACCTGCTCAGTCAGATCCCCTACGAGGATCTGACTCCCGAGCCGGTCACGCTCCCGCCCCGCCAGCAGGACCCCGGCTACGTCCGACCGCCGATCACCACCCAGCGATTCGTCCCCGAGGTGTACTAACGCCAAGGACGTGGCGCAGGCCCCCCTCAAGGTCCGGGAAGCGGAAGGTGTAGCGGGTGGCCTCGGCTCTTGCCGGCAGCACCCGCTGGCCGGCGAAGGCGACCTGGTCGGCCCCCTCGGAGCCCAGCAGCAGGGCGGGAGCGAACTTCGGCACGGTGAACAGGGTGGGCCGGCCGAGGACGCGACCCAGGACCTGGGTGTACTCGGCGTTGGTCACCGGGTTGGGAGCGGTGGCGTTGATCGGCCCCTCGAGGTCCGGTGTGGCGAGGGCGTGCTGGTAGATGCCGAGGGTGTCGTCCAGCGTGATCCAACTCTGCCATTGCCGGCCGGTTCCGAGCTTGCCGCCCATTCCCAAGCGGAACAGGGGAAGCTGCTTGCCGAGTTGGCCGCCCTTTGGGGACTGCACGATGCCGGTGCGCACGTGAACCACGCGCAGCCCGGCATTGCGGGCAGGGTCCGCGGCGCCCTCCCACTGGCGGCAGACCTCGGCGAGGAAGCCGTCGCCGGATCTGGACTCCTCGGTCAGGATCTCCTCGCCCCGGTGAGCCCCGTAGTAGCCGATCGCCGAGGCGCAGATGAGCGTGCGCGGACCCTCGTCCATCTCAGCGAGCGTGCGCGCGATCAGCCCGGTGCCCTTGACGCGGCTGTCGAGGATCCTGCGCTTCTGCTCCTCGGACCAGCGACGCTCGCCGATGCCCTCGCCGGCGAGGTGGATCACCGCGTCGACACCGCGCAGCCCTTCGCTGTCGACCGTGCCGCCCTGGGGGTCCCAAGCGATCTCCTGATCGCCGTGTGGGGAGCGGCGGAGCAGGCGTGCGACAGTGTGCCCGCCGCTGGTCAGGAAGGCCAGCAGCGCCGAGCCGATCAGGCCGGACGATCCGGTCACGGCAACGTGCATGGTCGGTCCCCTCCTGGCTGGGCCGGGTACTGCGTGGCATGTTCATTCTGCAGTGCTGGCAGAATGGCAGGGCGCAGCCGATCCCGCCGCAACTCGACCACGTGAACGGGGCGGCGGCGGGACAACCGGCTGTGCAATCTGCGTATCCTGTGCCCCGGCTGCCAGGCGCAGACGGACACCTGGTGCGGCGGGAGCATCGTTCGCGCCGGGGGGAGCGTCGGAATTACCACGCCCCTGTGGTGGAATGGCAGACACGCCGCGCTCAAAACGCGGTGACCGCAAGGTCGTGAGGGTTCGAATCCCTCCGGGGGCACGGGACTGGATCGCACCCACCGTGGGCGATTCGGCACAGAACAGCGAGGTGAGTGTGCGGCGAGGACCGAACCGGGAGCAGAGCCATCGTGGATGGCGGGAGGACCGCCCTTGGCAACGGCTCGCCAGCCCCCAAGCCGGGATCGGCTCATGAGTTCGGTGCAGAAGGAGCAGGCCTCCCCCCCAGCGACCGGAGGCCGGGAGCGGCCGATCCGAGTGTTGATCGCCGAGGACGAGGCGCTCATCCGCCTCGATCTCAAGGAGATGCTCCTTGAGGAGGGCTTTGACGTCGTCGCGGAGGTCTCCGACGGCGCCACCGCGGTGCGGATGGCCCGCGAACTGCGACCCGACCTGACGATCCTCGACCTCAAGATGCCCGTCATGGACGGCATCCAGGCGGCCGAGCAGATCACCAGCGAACGGCTCGCCGCGGTCCTGATCCTTACGGCGTTCAGCCAGCGCGACCTGATCGAGAAAGCCCGACGCGCGGGCGCCATGGCCTATCTGGTCAAACCGTTCCAGAAGCATGATCTGCTGCCCGCGATCGAGATCGCGGCCGGGCGATTCGCCGATCTGCAGGGACTGGAGGCCGAGGTCGGGGACCTCACCGACCGCCTGGAGGCACGGAAGGTCGTCGAGCGCGCCAAAGGTCTTCTGCAGGAGCGCGAGCAACTGACCGAGCCGGCGGCCTTCCGCTGGCTGCAGAAGACCGCCATGGAGAAGCGCCTGCCGATGCGCTCCGTCGCCGAACACGTGATCGCCCGCTACGACCGCGACGACTGAAGTTGTGCGAACGCCACGTCCCGATGACTGAACTCGCGTACTATTCCGCGGTCAGCGCCTGGACGGGCCGGGGAGCGCGGCAGCGTGGCCCTTGTCCGAGGTCCATTACCGCTGTGCCCGGGCGGGTCCGGTCTGGTCCTCGCTGATCTGGACCGAGTCGAGGGGGTGGTCCGTTGACCCGATCCGGCCAGGCAGTAAAGGAGACCGAGTGCGGTTCCCGCGCATCATCCTCGGCGCCGTGTTCGCCGCGTTGCTCGTGCCAGCGCACGCCGAACCCGCACTGGCTCAATCCTCGGAGTCCGTGCGCGGCGCCATCACCGCCGAGGACGAAGAGGGCGAGCGCGTCCCGGTCGAGGGCGTGGAGATCGTCGTGAGCACCACAGACGGTGCGGAGGTCGGGACCGTCGTCACGGACGCGGAGGGCACCTATTCCCTGGAGTTGCCAGGCCCGGGCGAGTACCAGGCCACGCTTGTCCAGGAGTCGCTTCCCGAGGACACCCAACTCCGTGACCCCGAGCGTGACACCCTGACCTTCAACATCGGCCCGGGGCAGTCCCGGCCGTTGCTGTTCCCGCTGGGCGAGAGCGAGGAGCGCGGCAGTCGGTTCTTCACCCGTGCGCTGCAACTCTTCGTCGAGGGTGTGAAGTTCGGCCTGATCATCGCGATCAGCGCGGTCGGGTTGTCGCTGATCTTCGGTACGACCGGCCTGGTGAACTTCGCCCACGGCGAGCTGGTCACCTTCGGTGCGATCGCTGCCTGGATCGTGAATGTTCTCCTGGGGATTCCGCTGATTCCCGCGGCGATCATCGCCCTGATCATCGGTGGGATCTTCGGCGGCCTGAACGATCTGCTGCTGTGGCGGCCGCTGCGTAGGCGCGGCGCGGGGTTGATCGCGATGCTCGTGATCTCGATCGGGCTGTCGTTGTTCCTGCGCTACCTGTACCTGTACCAGTTCGGCGGTCGGACCCGCCCCTACGGGCAGTACGCCGTGCAGCGGGCCATCGACATCGGGCCGATCCTGATCGCTCCCAAGGACCTGATCTCCATCGCCATCGCGCTGGCGGTCCTGCTCGGGATCGGCCTTCTGCTGCAGCGCACCAAGATCGGCAAGGCCATGCGCGCGGTTGCGGATAACAAGGACCTGGCCGAGTCCTCGGGGATCAACGCCGAACGCGTGGTGCTGTTCGTGTGGGTGTTCGGGGGCGCGCTGGCCGCGCTCGGCGGCATCATGCTCGGACTCGCCGAGCAGGTCAGTTGGCTGATGGGGTTCCAGTTGCTGCTGTTGATGTTCGCGGGGGTGATCCTCGGTGGGCTGGGTACCGCCTACGGCGCGTTGGTCGGCAGCCTGGTGGTCGGGATCTTCATCCAGATGTCGACCCTGTTCATCTCGCCGGAGTTGAAGAACGTGGGCGCGTTGCTCGTCCTGATCGTGATCCTGATCATCCGACCGCAGGGCATCCTCGGCCAAGCGGAACGCGTCGGGTGACCACGGTGCCGCCGAATCAAGTGGAAGGGCAGTCGTGGACTGGGACGTAATCCTCCGGATCGGGTTGACGGCCCTGATCGGGCGCGAGGTCATCCTGTTCGCGCTTGCCGCAATCGGTCTCAACGTGCACTTCGGGTACACGGGGCTGCTCAACTTCGGCCAGGTCGCCTTCGCCGCAGTAGGGGCCTATGGCATCGCCATTGCGGTGGCGACCTTCGGGCTCTCGATGTGGATCGGTGTGGCGCTCGGACTGCTCGCGGCCGTCGTCCTGGCGTTGCTGCTCGGCATCCCGACGCTACGGCTGCGGGCCGACTACCTGGCGATCGTCACCATCGCCGCAAGCGAGATCATCCGCTTCACCCTCCGTTCGGTGTCCGCACGTGAGGTCACCGGTGGATCGTTCGGGCTCACCCAGTTCGCCCGCGACTTCTACGGCGTCAACCCGTTCCCCCCGGGGCGGTATGGGACCGGGTTTCTGCAGTTCTCCGAGCGTGACTTCTGGCTGCTCATGGTCGGCTGGGGTCTGGTGGCGCTTGGAACGTTCGTGCTGTTCCTGCTGATGCGCAGCCCCTGGGGACGGGTGGTCAAGTCGGTGCGAGAGGATGAGGACGCCGCCCGCAGCCTCGGCAAGAACGTCTACAGCTTCAAGATGCAGAGCCTGATCTTCGGCGGGATCCTGGGTGCATTCGCGGGGTTCATCCAGGCAGTGGGCACGCAGTCGGTGCAGCCGGACTTCTTCGCCACGCCGATCACGTTCTTCGCGTACGTGGCGCTGATCGCCGGGGGCACGGCAACCCTGCTGGGTCCGATCGTCGGCGCCATGATCTTCTGGTCGCTGCTCGCGCTGACCGACTCGCTCCTCCGGCAGGCGATCTCCGCGGGCTACATTCCGACCGAGATCATGAGCGGAACCCAGATCGGTCAGGTGCGCTTCATGCTCGTGGGGTTGGGCCTCATGCTCCTCATGATCTACCGTCCACAGGGCATCTTCGGCGATCGCAGGGAGATGGCATTCGATGTCAGGTGAAACCGTGACCCTGCCGTTCGAAGGCGTGGCGGCGGAACCTGGCGTCCCCAAGCCCGACCCGATTCTGGTGGCCCACGGTGTCCGGCGCACCTTCGGCGGGCTCACGGCCGTCGATGTGGATCACCTGGAGGTGCAGCGCGGGGCCATCACCGCTTTGATCGGCCCGAACGGCGCGGGGAAGACCACGTTCTTCAATCTTATGACCGGGTTCGACCGGCCAGACGAGGGCACGTGGGCCTTCAACGGCCGTTCGCTCGCCGGCGTTCCGGCGCACAGGGTCGCTCGCCTCGGCATGGTGCGGACCTTCCAGCTGACCAAATCGCTCGCGCGCCTATCGGTTATCGAGAACATGAAGCTCGGGGCCACGGGGCAGCACGGCGAGAGCTTCTGGCGCGCCCTGATCCCCCCGCTCTGGCAGGATCAGGAGCGGGAGATCGAAGCGCGCGCCACGGACCTTCTCGGGCGCTTTAACCTCGTCCACATGAGCAAGGAGTTCGCCGGCACCCTCTCCGGGGGGCAGCGCAAGCTCTTGGAGATGGCGCGGGCGTTGATGTCCGAGCCCGAGATCGCGATGCTCGACGAGCCGATGGCAGGTGTGAACCCCGCGCTGAAGCAGTCTCTGCTCGACCACGTCAGGCAGGTGCGCAGGGACGGCACCACGGTGTTGTTCGTCGAGCACGACATGGACGTGGTGCAGGACATCAGCGACTGGGTGATCGTCATGGCCGAAGGTCAGATCATCGCCGAAGGGCCACCGGATGTGATCGTGCGCGACCAGGCGGTCGTGGACGCCTACCTCGGTGCCCATCACGACGCCGCGGTCAGCTTTGAAGAGGAGGAGAAGCAACTCGAGGCCGCGGAGGCCGAAGAGGAAGCCGCTCTCCAGCGACAGGCCGAGGTTCGAGGGTAGTCATGACCGACGCAGGAGTAGCGCACAACCGCGACGACTCGACCGCGACGCCCAGGGAGAGCCTGCTGGTCGCCGAGAACATCATCGCTGGCTATGTCCCTGAAGTCGACATTCTCCGGGGCTGCGACCTCGTCCTCCAGGAGGGCGAGTTGGTCGGCGTCATCGGTCCCAACGGCGCGGGCAAGTCGACCCTGCTGAAGGCGCTTTTCGGGCTGATCCCGGTGCGCTCGGGCACGGTCCGCCTGCGGGGTGAGGACATCAGCAACCTGCCCGCTCACGCCTTGGTCTCCAAGGGCATCGGCTATGTGCCTCAAAACAACAACGTCTTCCAGCGGCTCACCATCGAAGAGAACCTCGAGATGGGGCTGTACCAGGCTCCCAAGCGTTTCCTGGAGCGCTTCGAGGTCGTTGCCGAGGTGTTCCCGCGCATCGCCGAACGGCGCAAGCAGCGCGCCGGGTCGCTGTCAGGTGGTGAGCGCCAGATGCTCGCCATGGCTCGCGCCCTGATGATGGACCCCTCGGTCCTGCTGCTCGACGAGCCGTCCGCCGGGTTGTCGCCGGCTCTGCAGGACCAGACGTTCGTCCGGGCCCGCCGCATCAACGCCACCGGCGTATCCGTGGTCATGGTCGAGCAGAACGCGCGCCGGTGCCTGCAGATCTGCCACCGCGGCTACGTGCTGGACCAAGGTCGCAACGCCTACACCAACTCGGGTGCGGAACTGCTGCACGACCCGAAGGTCGTCGAGCTTTACCTGGGCACGCTGGCGAAGGTCAAGTGAGGTCAGAGCGAGAAGAAGGGCCCGGCGGCGAGCCGTCGGGCCCTTCTTTCTCTCTTGGAGGCGCTTATTCCTCGAGGGTGACCACGCGGAATTCGGGGTCGTCGCCGAGGGTGTTGTCGGCTTGGAACTCCAGGATGGCGAAGCTGGCCACCGTGGGGTCTCCAACGTCGCTGAGCTCGATCGGGCCGACGATGCCCTGGTAGTCGATGTCCTCGCCGGCCTCGACCAGTTCGAGGCACTCGGCGAAGCTGCTGCACTCGGTGCCGTCGCGGGTGACCCCGGGGATCTCCGCGGCGAAGTCGGCGGGGTCGTCGGAGTCGGCGATCGTTGCGGCCAATGCGATGATGACGGCGGCGTCGTAGGACTCACCGGCGTAGTTGAAGTCCGCCAGGTCGGGGTCGAGCTCCAGCAGTCGCTCCTGGAAGTCGGCGGACAGGTCGGTCAGCGGGGTGGTGCCGCGCATGCCTTCCAGAGCGCCTTCGTCGTCGAACTGCTCGCCCAGGGCGTTGCCCATGTTGCCGTCCACGCCGTAGACGTTCTTGTCGGCGGGTCCCAGACCCTGCTCGATCAGGCCGCTGATCAGGCGAGCGGACTCGTCGAAGCCGATGACCACGATGGCGTCGGGATCCTCGGAGACCAGTTGCTGGATCTCGGCGTCGAAGTTCTGGGCCTGGGGGTCGTAGATGATCTCGTTGCTGATCTCCACCCCGGACGCCTCGAGGTTCTCCACCGTGAAGTTGAGCAGACCTTCGCCGTAGGGATCCTGCAGCGCCATCAGGCCGACGCGGGCGTTGCCTTCCTCGACGATGACCTCGGCCAGGACCTGGCCTTGCATCACGTCGGAGGGGGCGACGCGGAAGTACAGACCGTTGTCGTCGTAGGTCGTGAAGTTCGGGGCGGTGTTGGCCGGGGAGAACATGATCACGCCGGCCTGGGTGATCTTGTCGATCACCGTGAACGACACCCCCGAGGAGGCGGCGCCGATGATGGCGTCTGCGCCCTCGGCCAGCAGGCGGTCCACGGTCTGGTTGGCGATATCGGTGCTGGTGTCCCCGGAGTCACCCTGGGACAGCTCGACGTCGTTGCCAAGCACGCCGCCGGCCTCGTTGATGTCATTCACCGCAAGCTCGACACCGGCGAACTCGGGTGGTCCGAGGAAAGCGAGGTTGCCGGTCTCAGGCAGCAGGCTGCCGAGGAACAGCGTGCCGTCACCGGGGCCGGTCGCCTCGACGGTCTCCTCATCGTCCTCGGTCGCCTCGGTGTCCTCCTCGGTCGCCTCGGTGTCCTCGGTGACCTCTTCCTCCGCGCCGGGGTCGCCGGCGTCGTCACCACCGCAAGCCGCGGCGAGCATCGTCAGCACCGCAAGGATGCAGAGGTGCCGTAACCACTTCTGACGCATTGCTACTCCTGTTGGTCGTGAACCCGCCACGCCCCCACGCCATTGTGCGGCGCTCGGAGTTGCCGGGTCTGCTTCGCGCCCGGCACACCCCACAGAGGGGCCTGCCTGGCACTGCGGTGGCATGGTAGCCGACGGTGATAGTAGGGGGGAACGGGTGACCGCCTTTTCCTCACCGACCAACCGGCCCAAATGTCGGCTGAGGAAGGGGGTCATTGACTGGGACCGCGACGCCGTCAGCGCGGGCTACCATCCCACTCCACCAGAACAAGGAGCATTCCGCAGTGGCCGACCGTCCCGTTCTCGCGCTGCTCGACGGGCACAGCCTGGCCTTTCGCGCTTTCTACGCCCTCCCACCGGACATGCGCACCACGACCGGTCAGGTCACCAATGCCGTGTACGGCTTCACCACCATGCTGATCAAATTACTGGCCGAGCAGCGGCCGGAAGGGGTTGCGGCCACGTTCGACCAGGGCAGGCCCGCCGATCGTCTCGCGCTCATGCCCGGGTACAAGGGAAACCGCCTGGAGACTCCGGACGATTTCCGCTCCCAGTTGCCGCTGATCCTGGAGGTCGTGGACGCGCTGGCGATCCCCCGGGTGTCCATGCAGGGCGTCGAGGCCGACGACCTGATCGCGACCTACGCCACGCTCGCCGCCGCGCAGGGCTGGGACACGCTGATCGTCACCGGCGACCGGGATGTGTTCCAGTTGATCGACGAGCACACGCGGGTGCTCTACACCCGCCGCGGCATCAGCGACACCGTGATGATGGACGCGGCAGCGGTCGAGGAGCGCTACGGCGTCGAGCCGGCCCGCTACCCGATGCTCGCGGCTCTGCGGGGGGACACCAGCGACAACATCCCCGGCGTGCCCGGAGTGGGGGACAAGACCGCGGCCAGGCTGCTGCAGGATTTCGGTGAGCTTGGGGGAGTCTTCGCCAACCTCGACAAGGTCAAGGGCAAGAAGCTGCCCGCCACGCTTGCCGAGCACCACGAAGCGGTCCTGACCGGCTACCAGGTGGCCCTGCTGCACCGTGACCTGGCCGTGCCGGTGCCGGTCGAGACGCTGCGCATGGGCGAGGTCGACGCCGACGCGGTGCGCCGCCTGTTCGCGACGCTGGAGTTCCGCTCGCTGTGGGACCGTCTCAGCGAGCAGGTCCTTGCCGAACGCCACGAACAGGAGGCGGGCACCTTCACCGACGAGCCGCAGCGGCTGGGTCCCGGACAGCTCGCCGCCTGGTTACTGCAGCGCCAGCCCGGCCAGGCGATCGCCGTTCTGCCCGTGAGCGAGTCGCGGCCGCCGACGGTGCGTTTCTCCGCGGTGGCCCTCGCCGCCGAAGGCGCACGACCGGCTGCGGCGAGCCTAACCGATGCGGATCCAGCCGATCTTGACGCCCTGGCCGATGCGCTGGCGAGCGGGGAGCGGCCTCTGCTGCTGCACGACACCAAGGCGATGCTGCATGCCGCCGCCGCCCGCGACTGGAAGGTGGCGGGGGTGGCCCATGACACCCAGCTTGCGGCCTACCTGGTGCAACCCCAGCAGCGCACCTATGACCTTGAGACGCTGGCGCTGCAGTACCTGAACAAGCAGTTGCGCAGCGCGGCGACCGAGCCCGAGGACGGCCAGCTGGCCATGGCCGTCGACGAGGAGGACTGGCGCGAGCGCTGCCTGAGCGCCCAGGCCGTCCTGGCGCTGTCCGAGGTGCTGAACAAGGCGCTGGCCGAGCGCGACCAGGGCCCGCTGCTCGCCGACCTGGAGCTGCCGCTGGCGCCCGTGCTGCGCGGCATGGAGCAGACCGGCATCGCCGTGGAGCGGTCCGTGCTGGAGGAGATGAGCGAGTCGCTCGGCGACCGCATCCGCGGCCTGCGCGAGGAGATCTACGAGTCGGCCGGCGGCGAGTTCAACCTGGACTCGCCCAAGCAGCTTCAGGCGATGCTGTTCGACCGCCTGGGACTCCCCAAGACCAAACGGCTCAAGACCGGCTACTCGACCGACGCGGCGGCGCTCACCATGATTGTGGATACCCACCCGGTCGTGGCGCCACTGCTGGAGTACCGCGAGGTGTCCAAACTCAAGGGCACCTACGTCGACGCGCTTCCGCCGCTGATCCACCCGCAGACCGGACGCATCCACGCCGAGTTCAACCAGACCGTCGCCGTCACGGGACGGCTGTCCAGCCAGAACCCGAACCTGCAGAACATCCCGGTCCGCTCCGCCCTGGGTCGTGAGATCCGGCGGGCATTCGTGCCGGGAGAGGCGTTCACCAGCCTGCTGGTCGCCGACTACTCCCAGATCGAACTCCGCGTCATGGCGCATCTCACCGGCGACGAGGGGCTGCTCGAGGCCTTCGCCTCCGGCGAGGACATCCACGCGACGACCGCCGCCAAGGTCTTCGACATCCCGCTCGACGCGGTGGACGGGATGACCCGGAACCGGATCAAGTTCATGACCTACGGCCTGGCGTACGGGTTGTCCGCGTACGGCCTGGCTCAGCAGTTGCACGTGCCGCCGGATGAGGCTCGGGAGCTGCAGGACGCCTACTTCGCCCGCTTCCCGAAGGTGCGCGACTACCTGCACGGGGTGGTCGAGCAGGCCCGCCGCGACGGGTACACCTCAACGCTGCTGGGCCGCCGCCGTTACCTGCCGGATCTGATGAGCGACAACCGCCAGCGGCGCGAGATGGCCGAGCGCATGGCGCTCAACGCCCCGATCCAGGGCACCGCAGCCGACATCATCAAGCGGGCGATGGTGGCCGTCGACGGCGCGATGACCGAGCGGGGGATGGCCTCGCAACTGCTCCTGCAGGTGCACGACGAGTTGATCTGCGAGACCGCACCGGGGGAGGAGGACGCCCTGCGAACGCTGCTGGTCGATCGCATGACCGGTATCGTCGATCTGGCCGTGCGCCTGGAAGTCGACACCGCCACCGGCCATTCGTGGGCTGACGCCGAGAAGCACTAGAGCCACGGCAACCGGGCCGCTCGGCGCGTTGACACCCTCCATACCCTGGGCGACACTGGCGGTACGTCCGTCTGGGGCCGGGTGTAGCGTCGCGTTCCCGGAGTACGGACCCGCCACACGCTGCACGACCGTCAACCATCCAATCTCGAGAACCGCTGAAGGACCGCATCCCCCCATGACCGACGAGACCACCCAGGTTGCAACCCTCGCGACCGCACCCCAGGCCGAGCGCGAGCGCGGCCAGCAGATCGTCCTCGAAGAATTCGGCTCGCTTGAGGAATTCGAGCGGGCGATGGAGGCCACCATCAAGGAGTTCGACGATGGCGACATCGTCGAGGGGGTGGTCGTCAAGGTCGACCCCGAGGAGTGTCTGCTCGACATCGGCTACAAGTCCGAGGGCGTCATCCCCTCGCGCGAACTGTCGATCAAGCACGACGTCGACCCGCACAGCGTCGTGGCCGTCGGTGACGTGATCGAGGCGCTCGTCCTGCAGAAGGAGGACAAGGACGGCCGTTTGATCCTGTCGAAGAAGCGCGCCCAGTACGAGCGCGCCTGGGGCAAGATCGAGGAGATCTACAGCAACGACTCCACGGTGACCGGCACGGTCATCGAGGTCGTCAAAGGCGGGCTGATCCTCGACATCGGGCTGCGCGGGTTCCTGCCCGCCTCGCTCGTCGAGATGCGGCGCGTGCGTGACCTCCATCCCTACGTGGGGCGCGAACTCGAGTGCAAGGTCATCGAACTCGACAAGAACCGCAACAACGTGGTGCTGTCGCGGCGCAAGTTCCTGGAGGAGACCCAGTCGGAGTTCCGCAAGGAGTTCCTGGAGACCCTGCAGAAGGGGGAGATCCGCAAGGGCACCGTCAGTTCGATCGTGAACTTCGGCGCCTTCGTCGACCTGGGCGGCGTGGACGGGCTCGTGCACGTCTCCGAGCTGTCCTGGAAGCACATCGACCATCCCGGCGAGGTCGTCGAGGTCGGCCAGGAGGTCGAGGTCGAGGTCCTCGACGTGGACTTGGACCGCGAGCGCGTCAGCCTGTCGCTGAAGGCGACCCAGGAGGACCCGTGGCGGCAGTTCGCACGCCAGCACTACGTGGGCGAGTTCATCGAGGGCAACGTCACCAAGCTTGTTCCCTTCGGAGCTTTCGTGAAGGTCGAAGAAGGTATCGAGGGTCTCATCCACATCTCCGAACTGGCCGAGGCACACGTCGAGGTGCCCGAACAGGTCGTAAAGGTCGGTGACCCGATCACCGTCAAGATCATCGACATCGACGACACTCGCCGGCGAATCTCGCTGTCGCTGAAGCAGGCGGTCAAGGCCGGGTACGGCACCGCCCCCGAGCTGCCCGAGGAGCCGACGTTCTCGCCGGAACAGCTGGCCCCCCCGGAGGGACAGGGGTCAACGTCGGCCGTGGGGGCCGCCTTCGAGGCGGCGCTGCAGGCCCGCGCCGGTGGCGAAGAAGCGCCCACA
>WHTC01000464.1 GCA_009379795.1 Nitriliruptorales bacterium
CCGCCGTCGACACGGCCCTTGCTTCCTTCAGCGACCTCGACCGGCGACGCCACGTCGAGACCTACCTCGCCGCCGTCGCCAGGGCCACCCGCCGTGACGGCAACCCGATCGCGGTCTCCGAGCGGCGAGCGCGGATCATCACCGTCAACCGGTTCCTCGCCGACATCACCGAATGGGGTTGGCCCACCGCACCCGCCCGCCAGCTGCTGTTCCCGCGCGACATCCCCCGGCTGCCCCGGCCGCTGCCTCGCTACCTGCCCACGGACGCCGACCGGCGCCTCGCCGCCGCGCTGCACGCCTCGGACAACCGCCAGGCCGCC
This sequence comes from Nitriliruptorales bacterium, assembly GCA_009379795.1. GTDB lineage: Bacteria > Actinomycetota > Nitriliruptoria > Euzebyales > Egibacteraceae > WHTC01. Next base: position 321 of record WHTC01000464.1, read on the forward strand.
GTCGCCTTGCTGGTGCTGCGCGCCACGGGCGTGCGCATCGGTGAGCTGCTCGACCTCGAACTGGACTGTGTCCACGAGGTGCCCGACCAGGGCGCCTGGCTGAAGGTCCCGCTCGGCAAGCTGGCGACCGAGCGGATGGTTCCCCTGGACAACGACGCCGTCGCCCTTCTCGACACGCTCGCCGAGCTGCGCAGCCCCGGCAGACCGCTGCCCCACCCCCGCCACGGACGCCCGGCGGAGTTCTTGCTCGTGCGTCACGGCCGACGGGTGTCGGCGGGGTGGCTGCGCGACGAACTGCACCGAGCCGCCCAGGCCGCCGGGATCGACCCTGTGGTCCCTCACCAGCTGCGGCACACCTACGCGACCGCCATGGTCAACGCCGGCGTGCCGCTGCAGGCGCTGATGGCCCTTCTCGGTCACGTCTCAGCGGCCATGAGCCTGCGCTACGGCCGGCTGTTCGACGCCACCGTCCGCGCCGACTACGAACGCGCGCTGACCCAGGCCAAAGCCCATCTCGGCGGGCCGGTCCTGCCGCCCGCCGAACCCAGCCGACTACCGGTCATCGGCGACTGGAAAGACACCCCAGCGATCAAAGCGCGCATGGCCGGCGGCTACTGCATCCGCACCCCCGCCCAAGGCTCCTGCGCCTACGCCAACATCTGCGAGCACTGCCCCAACTACCGCAGCGACCCTAGCTTCCTGCCGATCCTCGCGGCACAGAAAACCGACGCCCAGGCACTCGCCGCCGACGCCCAAGCCCGCGGCTGGATCGACGAGGCCGACCGGCATCTGCGCCTCGTCGAACGCCTCGACGCCGTCATGAGCCACACTCAGGCATCGTGACCGATGACGCACTCGAACGTGTCGAAACCGCCTGCGCCGAACTCGCCGAAACCGGCGCAGCGGTCACCTTCACCGCCGTCGCCGAACGCGCCCGCATCGGCCGCGCCACCCTCTACCGCCGCCCCGAACTCCGCGCCTTGGTCGAGGAGCACCGC
>WHTC01000437.1 GCA_009379795.1 Nitriliruptorales bacterium
CCGCGTGATCGCGGGAGCGCAAGTTGCGACCCGGGGCGGGTGCGCTGTCCGGCTCAGTGCTGGGCGGGGTAGGCGCTGACGGGCCCGTCGACCTCGACCGTGCAGCGCTGCCCGGGGTGCAGGGGAGTGATGGGGCCGACTCGGGCGCGCAGCGCGCGCCCATTGTCCATCCGCAGAGCCAGCATCTGGTCGTGCCCGTAGAACTCGCGGGCCACGACGACGGCCCGCCCGTCGGGGTCGGGCACCAGCCGCAGCGCCTCGGGCCGCAGCAGCACCTCGACCGGCCCGTGGGCGGTGTGGTGCAGCGGAAGCTCGCCGAGTTCGGTCAGGACACGCTCGCCGCGCGACTGGCCCGGCAGGAACTCCGCGTCGCCTACGAAGGCGGCGATCGAGCGGTCGTGGGGACGGTGGTAGAGCACCTCAGGGGTCGCCTGCTGCAGGATCCGGCCGCGGCGCATCACGGCCACGTCGTCGGCGACCGACAGCGCCTCCTCCTGGTCATGAGTGACGAGCACGGCGGTGACCCCGGTGACCGCCAGGATGCGGACCAGTTCGGTGCGCACCTGAGCGCGCAGGCTCGCGTCGAGGTTGGAGAAGGGCTCGTCGAGCAGCAGCACCGGCGGCCCCGGCGCGAGCGCCCGGGCGAGGGCGACGCGCTGCTGCTGCCCGCCGGAGAGCTCATGCGGCTTGCGGTCCTCCAGCCCGGCCAGCCCGACCAGGTCGATGACCTCGCGCACCCGCTCGGCCCGGGAGCGCGACCGCAGGCGGCCGGGGCGGGGCAGGCCGAAGGCGACGTTGCCCGCCACGTCCAGATGCGAGAACAGGGCGTAGTCCTGGAAGACCATGCCCATGCGCCGGGCCTCGGCGGGCACCCAGGTGCGCGGGCCGGCGACCTGGACCCCGTCCACGCTGATGGCGCCGGCGATGGGCCGTTCGAACCCGGCCAGCAGGCGCAGCATGGTGGTCTTGCCGCACCCGGAAGGTCCGAGCAGCGCGAGGACCTGCCCGCGCCGAACGTCCAGGTCGACCCCGTCCACCGCCGGCACACCGTCGAAGTGCCGCACCGCGCCGCGGACCCGGATCGCGGGGGCGTCAACCATCGGATCGACGCTCACCGGCCGCCTCCCATGCGCCCGCGGCGCGCGAGCAGGAATGCCAGCGGGATGCCGGACAGCACGACCAGCAGCAGCGCCGGCGCCGCCGCGCGTGCGAAGAACGCTTCGGAGGCCGCGCTCCAGACCCGTGTGGCCAGCGTGGGGTAGCCGGTCGGGCCGAGCAGCAGGGTGGCGGGCAGTTCCTTCATGGCCGTGAGAAAGACCAGCGCGGTGCCGGCGACCACCCCGGGGCGGACCAGCGGCACGGTGACGGCCATCAGGGTGCCGAGGCTGGACCGGCCGAGCCCGCGCGCCGCCTCCTCAACCGACCGTGGAACCTGCAGGACCGACGCGCGAGTCGCACCGACGGCCTGGGGCAGGAACAGCACCACGTAGGCAAGCACCAGCATGATCAGCGACTGGTACAACGCGCCGCCGTAACGAGCGCCGAAGAACACCAGCGACAGCGCCACCACGACACCGGGCAGTGCGTAGCCGACGTAGG
>WHTC01000392.1 GCA_009379795.1 Nitriliruptorales bacterium
GCGCTCCGGCTCAGCATCCGCGCGTCATCGACGTCGACGACCGACCTGCAAACTGGGCTGGGATTGCCGTCACACTGGCCGCAGCATCGCCGGGTGGAGAAGCGTGGCGTCGCCCGGTCGGTAGAGCTGCGCCGGCCGTCCGCCGTCGCGGGTAGCCGTTCGTCCGGTCTCGACGACGAAGCCGGGCGTGCCGGTCACCTTGCGATGAAAGTTTCGGGGGTCGAGGGTGGTCCCCCACACCGCTTCGTACACGCGCCGGAGTTCGGCGATAGTGAGCTCGTCAGCGCAGAACGCGATACCGAGCGGGGAGTACTCAAGTTTGGCCCGCGCCCGCTCGACGCCATCGGCAAGGATCTGGTCGTGATCAAACGCTAGGCGGGTCATCGAGCAGGTCGCTCACCGCTAACCAGCGCGTGTCCGCTGCCATCTCAGCCAGCGGTCGGTGTCGTCGTTCGGGGCACCAGCGCGAGGTAAGCAACGGTGACCACCCGGCCTCGCGGGTCTCGCCGGGGAGAGCCGAATGTATCTTCGGGCCAACCCCACGGCGCACGTTCGCCATCTCCGCAACGGGAGGGTCATGCACGATGGGCCGGGTCAGGCGTTCTGCAGCTCGTCGTCGCCGCCGAGTCCGACCTTGTGCTCTTCGGCGACGGCATGGAGAGCCACGCCATCGCCTTGAGCTGGGGCCAACGCGCCACACCTTCACACTCACCGACCAACATCTGCAATTGCTCGGGTAGTCAACACCGCTCGAGCGGGCGACCACGCGCTGGCGCTGGCCAAGCTCACGCCGATCGTCGACGGCGGCGTCGAGGTCAGGCCGCTCATCGGCTTCGAGATCGTGGAGGCGAGCTGAGCGCGGTCGAGCGGGCCATCGCCGACGCGCACCGTCGTGAGTGGGCCTACGTGCTCGCGGCGACGGTGCGCGTGACGCGTGACCTCGACGCCGCCGAAGAGGCCGTGCAGGACGCCTACGTCCAGGCGCTGCGGACCTGGGCGCGCGAGGGGCGCCCGTCCGGCCCGGCGCGTGGCTCACGACGGTCGCGCGGCGCAACGCCTTCAACGTGATGCGCCGCCGGCTGACGATCGAGACCAAGCTGCCGCTGCTGATCGAGCCCGAGGCACCGAGATGCCCGAGCCCGACACCGACACCATCCCCGACGACCGCCTGCGGGCTGATCGCCGGTACCTCAGGACGGTGCTCCGCCACGAGCGTCGTCTGGTCCCATGACCGAGTCCTCAGTCACTGCTGGTCGAACGCGACGCAACAGCGGTCGGGAGATGGATCGAGGCGTGGTCGGACGTCGGCGGTGAGAGCTTCGATGACGCCGGTGAGCATGGCGAGGTTCATGCCGCAGACCAGTTCGGTGTGTTCACGGGCGAGCTGGTGGAATGGGCAGTTGCGGAGTCGGATGACGCCTCCGTCGTCGTAGGGCTCGAAGCCCTGGCGGGCCAGGTGTCCGATCAGACCGCCGGTGTCATCGCGACGGTTCGCCTCGGCGAGCTCTCGTCCCAGGTCGGTGGCGGCGTGGTCGAGGGCGCGGCGGACGGTGCCGGAGGTGTCGGACTCAGCGGCGCGGGCGAGCAGGCCGGCGGCCAGCCGATAGTCGCGGGGCGGCACGCTGATGGTGAACTCGCGCTCTGCACGCTCGTAGTGCTTGGCGGGGCGGCCTGCGCCGGGGCCGCCGCGTCCCTCGGGCCGGGCGAAGGACGCGGCGAGCAGCCCTTCGTCGGCGAGTCTGTCGAGGTGATAGGCGACGAGCGACCGGTCGAGCTCCAGCGCCGCGCTGGCCTGGTCGCGGGTAACCGCCTCACCTGCCGCGGCGACGTACTCGTACAGGCGCCGTCGCGTGGGGTCGTCCAGGCTGCACAGCGGGCCGAGCTGGGCGCCGTCCAGCGTCGCGCGGGTCC
>WHTC01000263.1 GCA_009379795.1 Nitriliruptorales bacterium
GAATGCCACAGATAGACCGTCATCGCGACCAGGTTCACCGCGATCACCCCTCGCCAGAGCCGGGGCGAGGCGAGACGGCGGCGGGCACCGTCGGCGACCGCCAGCACCACCCCGGCCTGGGCGAAGCCGAGGGCGACCAGCGCCACGGAGGGCGGGAACGTGTTGGACCTGAGGCCATCGACGCCCACCATGCTCGCGGGATAGCCACCCCAGCCCACCAGGACGATCAGGACACCGAGACCGCCGCCCAGCAGCACCCACGGCGCTTTGGAGCCCTGGGCTCTGGGCCCCTGGAGGAAACCGTCACCCCAGCAGATCCCCAACTGATGAACGGCCGCCCACACCAGGAAGAAGTTGGCGAAGCCCACCACCCCGACGCCCGCCAGATGCGCCACGTCCACCCCTGCCGCTGCGACGCCCAGGGCGACCGGGACGGCCGGCGACCAGCGGCCGGCGCGGGCGTGCATCGCCAGGGCGGCGGGGGTTGCAGCGATCACCAGCAAGTAGACGGCGATGAACCACAGCGCTACCAGCGCGGCGAGCGACCCCTGCCGCACCAGCGCCGGGTCGAGGCCGGCGGCGGCCAGTCCCGCGCACAGGACCGCCCACACCCACAGCAGCGGCAGCACCGGCCGCAGCAGCCGGGTGGCGCGGGCGCGGACCCAGGTCGGCCAGTCCCCTCCGCGGGCAAGAACCGACCGCCAGGAGCGGGCGTTGACGACCCCGCCGACCAGGAAGAACACGGGCATGATCTGGACCACCCAGGTGGCCCAGCGGCTGGCGGGCAGGCGCTCCAGCAGCGTGCTGGCATGCAGGCCGTCGCCGTCGACCCAGACGACCGCAGTCAGCCAGTGGCCGAACACCACCACGGCAAGCGCCAGCGCGCGCAGCAGGTCGAGGTAGCGGTCGCGGTCGCCGGGGGTCGCTGCGTCGAGCGCGGCAGGCGAAGCAAGTGGGCGCATGGCGGGGGTCCTCACGTCCGATCGCTGGACCGCGGCTGCGGTTTCGGTGATCAGCGTGCGACTGCCCCGCCCTGACTGGCATCAGGGGTCACCCTGATTCGGGCATCAGGGCGACCCCAGTCCTGGCGACTCAAACGGCGGCCCAGGCAGCGATCTTGGGGTGATCCTTGGCGACCGGCCCCACGGTCGCGGCGCCGCCGGGCTCACCCAGGCCGGTCACCTCGTCGTCGAAGAACTCACGGTTGATCGCGGTGAACTCCTGCCACTCCTCAGGGACGTCATCCTCGTAGGAGATGGCGTCGACCGGGCACACGGGTTCGCATGCGGCGCAGTCGATGCACTCATCGGGCTGGATGTACAGCATCCGCTCGCCCTCGTAGATGCAGTCGACCGGGCACTCCTCGACGCAGGCCTTGTCCTTCACGTCGATGCAGGGCTCGGCGATGATGTAGACCATCTCGGTGTTCCTTCGTTCGGGGGGGCCCACCCACCAGGCTGCCCTGGCGGGTTCCTCCACGCTGCCGTTTTTCACATCTGATGCACCCGAAGGTACGCCACGGAGTGCGGGTGGGCACGCCAGGAGCGTCGTCAGGGCACGGCGGGCAGGTCGGCCTCCTCCACGAGGCGCGCGATGTCGACCGGTCCGCCGAGGATCAGATACGCGCCCTCCACCCTGGCGTCGTCCAGCGAGGCCCCGGCGGGCAGTTGGCCGGCCGGGACCGCCAACTCAACCGAGCCGACGCCGGGCAACCCCGTGTCAGCCGACAGCACCACCGAGCCGTCGCGGGCGGCCACCGCGGCCTCCACGGAGAGCCCTCCCGGTCCGAGGACCCGCACCCCGTCGCCTGCCAACTGCACGTCTTCGACGGCTGGGTGCTCGGGCACCAGCGCACGCAGGTCGTTCTGGTCGATGCGCGCCTCGAAACGGCCGGACGCCGCCTGGATGGTGGTCACTGGCAGGGTCGGGGGGACCTCGACGTCGGTCAGGACGATCTCCAACTGGGTCAACCTGCCCTGGCCCTCGGCGAACGGCACCCCGGTGCCGCTGATCACGGCCTCGGGCACGGTGCCGGTCAGCAGGCGGAGCGACACCGGCCACCCGTTGAGATCCGCGGTGGCGGGAGCCCCCAGCGCGGTCGACACCTCCTCCCCGGCGTGTCGCTCCGCGGCCATCGTGACCGCCAGGTCAGCCAGGAAGGCGAGCACCCCAAGCAGCACCAGGAAGCTGAAAAGGCGACCCATCAGGTGCCCGTCCCCTCACGCGCCAGTACGACACGCCGTCCATCCATGCCCATGGTCTCACTCGATCGCGCCCGCGCATCGCCGCTGCGAGACCAGCATGCAGCATCCAGCCCCGGCGCTGGGTCCACCAGCACCGGTCGACAGTACCCGGTCGACCACGAGCATGCGGACCGCCTGCCCGCCGGCTCCGCGCCGGGCTCGCCGTTGTGCGTACCCTGTGGGTCCCAGATGGCCATCTCACCAGTCGTTGCCGCCCGCGCCGCCTCCGTGGCGCCCGACCTGCCTATGGTGCGAGCGAGACTGGACAACGGACTCCGGGTGGTGCTGGCCCCCGACGCCTCCGCGGCGGTCGTGGCGGTCGCGGTCACCTATGACGTGGGCATCCGCTCCGAGCCCGAGGGCCGGACCGGCTTCGCCCACCTGTTTGAGCACCTGATGTTCCAGGGGTCCGAGCACATCGGCAAGACCGAGCATTTCACCTACGTGCAGGGCGCTGGGGGCACCCTGAACGGCACCACCCGGATGGACTACACCAACTACTACGAGATGCTCCCCGCGCAGGCGCTGGAACTGGCGCTGTTCCTGGAGGCCGACCGGATGCGCTCGGTGCGCCTCACGCAGGAGAACCTGGAGAACCAGGTCGCCGTCGTCAAGGAGGAGATCCGGGTCAACGTCCTCAACCGTCCCTACGGCGGGTTCCCCTGGCTGCTGCTCCCACCGGTGCTGTTCGAGACCTTCCCCAACGCACATGATGGGTACGGCGACTTCCGCGATCTGGAGGCCGCCACGATCGCGGACGCCGAGTCATTCTTCGAGCGCTACTACGCCCCGGCCAACGCGGCCCTGAGCATCGCCGGCGATGTCGACGTGGACGCCGCGCTGGCGCTGGTCGAGCGACACTTCAGCACGATCGCCCCCCGCCCGGCGCCGCCCCGCCCGTCCTTCGCTGAGCCCCCGCCAACCCGCGAGCGCCGAGGCATGCACGTGGACCCGCTCGCGCCGCAGCCTGCGCTCGCCGTCGGCTACCGACTGCCCGACCCGCTCGAGGCGCTGGACGAGTTCCTGCCTTTCGTGCTGCTGATCGAGGCGCTGGCCGAGGGTGACGCGAGCCGCCTGCAGCGGCGCCTGGTGCAGCGCGACCGACTGGTCACCGACATCGCTGCGGGCATCGGCGTGATGGGCGGAGCGACGGACGGGCGGGACCCCACGCCGCTGATCGTGCAGGCTCGCCACCCGGCGACCACCGGCACCGAGGACGTGCTGGCCGCGCTCGACGACGAGTTCGCCCGTGTGACCGCCCTCGGCCTTGAGGACGGGGAACTGCAGCGCCTGCAGGCACGCTGGGTCGGCCGCTATCTCCGGCGAATCGACCACGTGATGGCCCGCGCGCAGACGCTGGGCGTGCAGGAGTTGCAGCGCGGCCGTCCCGAACTGCTCACTGAGTTGCCGGCGCTGATCGCCGCCGTCGACGCCGAGCGCGTCCAGCGGGCGGCCGCGGGTCTCCGTCCGGACGCGCGCGCGGTCCTGGAGTTGCGGGGCGGGGCCGCATGAACGGCACGCTGA
>WHTC01000284.1 GCA_009379795.1 Nitriliruptorales bacterium
CTTAGGGGACTGGCATATCGGTCGGGGGTTTCGTTGACCGTCGAGGAGCGCGGTGGGTATTCTCGGAGATCACGCGCACGCACGCCTCTGGTTTCCGCGCGCCTACGGCGCCGGTCTTGTCGGCCTGTTATGGCGCCTGAGTTCTGAGCACCGTCGCCGTTGGAGGCCTGAGCACTGTGAACCCGACCGATCTCGTCGACATCGACAATCTGCGCACGGACGTGCCCGACTTCCGGGCCGGTGACACCGTTCGGGTCCATGTGAAGGTGACTGAGGGCAACCGCTCCCGACTTCAGGTCTTCGAGGGTGACGTCATCGCCCGGCGCGGCAGCGGCGTCCGCGAGACGTTCACCGTGCGCAAGATCAGCTTCAACGGTGTAGGGGTCGAGCGCACCTTCCCCGTGCACGCTCCGGTGATCGACCACATCCAGGTCGTGCGGCGTGGCAAGGTACGCCGTGCCAAGCTCTACTATCTGCGTGACCGCGTGGGCAAGAAGGCCAAGATCAAGGAGTTCCGCGAGCGGAGCGGCGCCTGACGGCGCGGCACGGGCCGAACAGACCAACCACCGGAGCTGGTATGGCCGCACCCACGCGGGCCCCTCGCAGGGCGGAGCGCACGCCGGACGCGCCCTCGCAGCGCAGTTTTCTGGCGGAGCTCCCCATCCTCGTCTTCGTGGCGTTCGTGCTGGCGCTGCTCCTGAAGACCTTTCTGATCCAGGCCTTCTACATCCCCTCAGAGTCGATGCTGCCGACGCTGGAGGTCGGTGACCGGGTTCTGGTCAGCAAGGTCGTGTACCAGGTGCGCGAACCCCGGCGCGGCGAGGTCGTGGTGTTCCGCGACGACGCGGGACTGTCGGGAGTGCCCGACCAGCGCTCGTTCCCCGAGCGTGCATTGGACTTCTTGACCTCCGGCCTCGGCGCCCCGCCGAGCGAGCGGGACTTCATCAAGCGGGTCATCGGGCTGCCCGGCGAGATCATCGAGACCCGTGACGGTGTGGTGTACGTCGATGGGCAGCCGATCCACGAGGATTTCCCCGACGATGGCGGGTACCTGATGGCTCGCGACATGACCGAGTTCGGGCCCGTGACCGTCCCCGAGGGTGAGTACTTCGTGATGGGCGACAACCGGCCGAACTCGGCCGACAGCCGCTCGGCTCTGGGCACGATCGACGCGGACGACCTCGTGGGCCGGGCCTTTGTGATCGTCTGGCCGCCGGGCAGGGTGGACACCCTGCCGATACTCAGTGCGTCCCAGGGACTGGCGGCCCTGCGCGCGGCGTGACGAACCCCGTTGGCGGGCGCCGGGGGGACCGGCGCCGCGAGTAGCATCGACCTCATGAGCGCGGAGGATCTCGAGCGGTACGAGACCGAGATGGAGTTGCAGCTCTATCGCGAGTACCGCGATGTCGTGGCGATGTTTACCTACATCGTGGAGACCGAGCGGCGTTTCTACCTGGCCAATGAGGTGCAGGTGCGGCCGCACGCCTCCGAGGGCGACGTCTGGTTCGAAGTCGAGTTGCGCGACGCCTGGGTGTGGGACATGTACCGGCCCGCCCGCTTCGTGCCGCACGTCCGGGTGCTGACCTTCCGCGATGTGAACGTCGAGGAACTCGCCAAGGACGGCGCCTCGACCCCGCCGTTCTGAGCCTTGAGGAGCAGCACTGATGGGGTTCAACGCCACCCGCCGCTACCGGGACTCCAAGTACCGTGACATCGCCCTGCTGGTCGTCGGGATCCTGGCGATCGGCGCGGCGCTGGGCTGGGGCTTCGGCCTGTTCTGACCGACCCTCCAGCCATGGGAACACTCGCACGATCGCGGTCAGCGACGGGGGCGGTCCTGCTTCGCCGGGGCAGCGTCCACGGCTCGGTACCGTCGCACGCCGCGATGCGGCTCGAGGGGCCGCAATCGGGTGACACACTTCCACCAGTTCGAACACCGCGCGAAGGTTATCGGCAGCTCCGCGAGGGATGGCGCCACGCGGGTGCCGTCGCAATTCCGTGCGTTGGGGCGTTCGCGGCGGGACCACGACCGTGAGTCGTGCGGGTCTTTCCACAGGCGCGGCGCCGCGTAACTCGCTTCGGGTCGCCGATCGTGCCAGGGTGCGGCCATGCCCTCACGTGCACAGCTCGGACGCATCGGCGAGCAGATGGCAGTCCGCCATCTTGAACGCGCAGGCCTGGTCATCCTGGCACGCAACTGGCGCTGCGCCACTCCGGAGATTCGCGGCGAACTGGACGTGGTCGCCAGCGACCGGGACGTGCTGGTCGTCTGCGAGGTCAAGACCCGGCGCGGCAGCGGGGCGGGTGAACCCCTCGCCGCGGTAACCCGGGACAAGCGGGACCGGCTGCGGCGCCTGGCTACGGCCTACCTCGTGGCGCATCGTCCGGGCGCCTCCGAAGTGCGCTTCGACGCCGTCGCGGTGTCCTGGCCCGAGGGTGGCGGCCGGGCACAGATCCAGCACATCCGCGGGGTCTGCTGATGGGTCTGGGGCGCGCCCGTAGCGTCGCGGTGGTGGGTCTCCGCGCGCTTGTGGTGACGGTGGAGGCCTACGTGGCCTCGGGGCTGCCCGGGTTCCAGGTGATCGGCTCATCAGGATCGGCGGCCCTCCAGGCCGCGGATCGGGTCAGGGCCGCCCTGGGCGCGATCGGCGTCACGCTGCCGTCGCGCAAGGTGCTGGTGTCGCTCGCGCCCGCCGAGGTGCCCAAGGCGGGTGCCCGTTTCGACCTCGCCGTCGCCGCGGCCGTGCTGCAGGAGCTCGGGACGCTGGGTGAGGGCGCCCTGGCCGGCACCGCCCTGCTCGGCGAGCTCGCCCTGGACGGTGCGGTCCGATCGGTGCCGGCCGTGCTGCCGTCGGCGGCGTTTCTGCCGGGCACCGGCCTGCACCGGGTCCTGGTGGCTGACGGCGATGCAGCCGAGGCGGCGCTGGTCGGCGGGCTGGAGGTGGTGCCCGTCGCCGACCTGCGGGAGGCGGTAGACGTGCTGCGCGGGGAGCGTCCCGCCCGCCCTGTCCCGGATCCCGAACGAGGACCGGAACTGCCCAGGCCCGGTGACCTCGCCGACGTCCGCGGGCAGCCCGAAGCGCGGCGCGCGCTGGAAGTCGCCGCCGCCGGCGGCCATCACCTGCTACTCCTGGGGCCGCCGGGCTGCGGCAAGTCCATGCTCGCCCGCCGCCTGCCCTCGATCCTGCCGCCGCTCACCCGCGAGCAGGCGCTGGAGGTTGCGGCGGTGCGATCGGTGGCCGGCCGCCGGGCGGGCGACGCTGGCGATCGGCCGGTGCTGGACCACGTCGCGCCCTTCCGCGCGCCGCACCATCGCGCCAGCGCCACCGCGCTGCTCGGCGGCGGCAGCGGCATCGCCAGGCCCGGCGAACTCAGCCTCGCCCA
>WHTC01000304.1 GCA_009379795.1 Nitriliruptorales bacterium
GACTCGTCGATGTCGTGGGTGACGAACACCACCGTGACCCGGTACTCCGCCCAGACCTGGAGGAGCAGGTCCTCCAGGTCCGCTCGGGTCTGAGCGTCCACGGAGGCGAACGGCTCGTCCATGAGCAGGATCTCGGGCTGGTACGCGAGGGCCCGGGCGATGGCGACGCGTTGCTGCATGCCTCCCGACAGCTGCCAGGGGTAGTGGCGGGCGAACTCCGCCAGCCCGACCACCTCGAGGGTCTCCTCGGCGAGCTCCGCCCGGCGCCTGGCGTCGACACCCTTGTGGCGCAGCGGGAAGGTGACGTTCTTGTCGACCCGCAGCCAGGGCAGCAGCGAGCGGCTGTAGTCCTGGGACACGAACCCCATCTGGCGTGGGGGGCTGCGGACCGGCTCGCCTTCGAGCAGCACCTCGCCGCTCGTGGGAGCCAGCAGGCCGGCCAGGCATTTCAGCAGCGTGGTCTTGCCCGCGCCGGACGGCCCGACGATGCAGACGAACTCGCCGGACGCGACGGTGAAGGAGATGTCGGCGATCGCCTCGAAGGTCTGTTCCCGAGAGGCGTAGGACTTTGCCAGCGAGCGGACATCGAGCGTCGTGGCGACGCGGTCGTTCGTCATTGCGGCACCCCCTTCGATGCCCGGTGCCAGTGCAGGATCACCCGTTCGGCCCGAACGAACAGGAAATTGGCTCCGTAGCCGATGACGCCGAGCAGGACGATTCCGGCCCACATGTCACTGATGGCGAACATCCGCTGGGCCTCGAGGACGAAATAGCCCATGCCGTTGCGGCTCGCGACCATCTCGCTGATCACCATGAGGATGATCGCGATCGACAGGCTCGTGCGCATCCCGGCGAAGATCCGCGGCAGGGCGGCGGGCAAAACGATCTCGAACAATCGCGACCAGCGGCCGACGTGGTAGGCGCGGGCCATCTCCAGCATGCTGCGATCGACCCCGCGGACCCCGTCGATGGTATTGAGCAGGATCGGCCATACGGCCCCGAGCACGATGATGAAGATCTTCATCGCGTCACCCACGCCGAGCACGAGGATGCCGAAGGGGATGAGGGCGGGGGAGGGGAGGGCGCGCAGGAACTGCACGATGGGCTGGGTGGCCTGCTGAGCCATCCGCGACATGCCCAGCACCAGCCCGGCGGACACGCCGAACAGGACGGACAACCAGTACCCGGCGGCCAGACGCACGAGGCTGGGAATGACGTCGCGCGGCACCCGATCGAACAGCCACAGGTCGGCGAAGCGTTCCGCGATGCCCGGTAGAGAAGGGAAGTAGAAGGAGCCTGCAGCCGCCGCCCAGCGCGCGTACAGGGCCAGCAGCGCGACCGGCACCCCGACCTCCAGGGCCAGCAGCCAGGCGCGCCGGGTCACGCCGCCATCTCCTCACGCTGGGACGGATGCCAGCGCAGGAACCAGCGCTCTATGCGCTGGAACGCCCCGTTGAGGAGCCAGCCAAGGATCCCGGTGACGGCGATGAGCGCGTACATCCGGGGAATGGCCGCCGCGGTCTGCGCGGTCATGATCGCCCTGCCCAGGCCCGCCGCGCCGACGACGATTTCGGCGGTCAACGCCAGGATGAGCGCGATGGCCGAGGAGATGCGCACGCCCGTGGCCACATATGCGGCGGTGCTGGGGATGATCACCCAGACGAAGCGCGCCAGCGGTCCCAAACCGTAGACCTTCGCGGTCTCCTTGATTCCCGGATCGACGTCCCGCACCCCGTACATCGACTGGAACAGGATCGGCCAGAACGCCGCAAACGCTACGAGAAAGACCTTCATCCCGGTGCCGATCCCGAACAGCAGGACCGCCGCGGGGATGAGCGCCACCGAGGGGATCGGCCGCAGAAACTCGATGATCGCGCGCAGGGCGCGATACACCGTCTCAACCGAGCCGACCAGCATCCCGATCGGCACCGCGAGCGCCGCCGCAAGGCCCAGCCCGACCGCCCAGCCCTGAAGCGTCCGCCCGACATCGACCCAGAAGTCCCCGGTCGGGACGAGTTGGGTCAGCGTGGCGAAGACGATGGTGACGGGCGGGAACCAACGAGCCGGCAGCACGCCCAGACGGGCGACCGCCTCGACGGCCACCAGGGCGGTGACGACGCCCGCAAGGCCGAGCCAGAACGAGGATGGCACCGTCCGACCAGGCCGCCGCGGGGCCGTACCGACCTCAACGAATGCCATGCCTCGGCCCCAAGATATGTTCTTGACAGCAGAACGCTGTACTGCTATGAAAGACACTACGGTGCTCTGCCCAATGCGTCAAGGCGGTACATGGTCGAAGCCAGCGAACCGTCCGAGCAACCGAACCGTCCGCCGTATCCCATCGAGTCGGTCGGCAACGCGCTCCAGGTCCTCCTGCTCCTGCGCTCGAGATCACAACTGCGCGTGGCCGAATGTGCCCGCGAGGTCGGGGTTGCCCGCTCCACCGCACATCGCCTGCTCGCGATGCTGGACTACTACGGCTTCGTCCGCCGTGACCCGGACACGCGAGCCTACCGTGCAGGTCCGGCGCTGCTTGCGCTCGGCCTCTCAGCGGTGCACAGCCTCGACATCCGTCGCCAGGCGCGTCCCCACATGGAGCGGCTTGCCGAGAGCGTGGGCGAGACGGTCAACCTCATGGTCCTGGAGGGCGGGCATGTCAGGTTCGTGGACGGAGTCGAAAGCCCCCGCGCCCTGCGCGTCGGGAGCAGGATCGGTCTGCTTCGGCCCGCTCACTGCACGTCGGCCGGGAAGGCGATGCTCGCCACGCTTCCCCCCGACGAGGTCCGCGAACTCTACCCGGATGAACGCCTCACGACCCTGACCGAGCGCTCGATCGCCACCCGCTCGGCGCTCGAGGCAGAGCTCGCGACCGTCCGCGAGCGTGGTTACGCGCTGAACGTCCAGGAGAGCAACCACGAACTGATCGCTGTCGGTGTGGCCATTCCCCACGA